>CP076355.1:1337500-1663974 GCA_018798825.1 Ochrobactrum sp. BTU1
GGGATGATTGCCGTCTCAATGTTATTCCAAGCGTCAATCCAAACATCCGAGCTTGATAATATACCGACTAGTTGGTATGGTATTATGAAGGAGAAGAGTCTTGGCGAAAAAGCAGAACCCTTCAACGAAATCGAATATTTTAGAAGCAGCACTGCGCGTCATTCGCACAAAAGGCTACACAGCTTCGTCGGTTGACGACATCTGCTCGGCAGCGGGACTGTCGAAAGGTGCATTCTTCCACCATTTTTCCAGCAAGGAAGATCTGGCGATCGCTGCAGCAGAGTATTGGTCGGAGAAGACGGGGGGCTTTTTTGCGGCAGCGCCCTATCACAGATATACCAATCCATTGGCGCGGGTTTTAGGTTATGTTGCTTTGCGTAGGGAGCTGATTCAGGGCAAGTTGCCCGAGTTCACCTGTCTTGTAGGAACCATGACGCAGGAAATCTACGGAACAAATCCGTCGATCCAAAAAGCGTGCTGGGACAGCATTTCTGGCCATGCAGACACGTTGACCGTAGATATAGAAGTCGCGATGTCTCAATCCGGCAAGAGCTTCGACTTCACCGCAAAGAGTTTGGCCCTGCATACTCAGGGTGTCATCCAAGGTGCATTCATTCTTGCTAAGGCGAGCGGCAATCCGGCAGACGCCGTCGATAACATCGACCACCTTTGTCGATATTTGCAATTATTACTCAATCCGAAAACGGCCTGATGGTACGTTCACAAGAGGCAATGGGAGGAAACTATGCCTAGTATTATTCGCCTGCACCGCGTTATCGCAACCAATACGGACAAGGTCTATCGTGCATTCACGGAAGCCGATGCTATTGCAAGCTGGATTCCCCCTTACGGCTTTGTTTGCACCGTTCATGAAATGAACGCGAAGGTCGGCGGCGGGCATAAAATGTCTTTTCGAAATTTTTCCACCGGCGAGCAGCACTCCTTCGGCGGAACATATATCGAACTCATACCCGGAGAACGGATCGTCTATACGGACAAGTTCGATGATACGAACCTGCCCGGTGAAATGAAGGTGACGATTGAGCTGAAATCAGTATCTGTAGGCACTGAGATCAATATTACCCAGGAAGGCGTTCCGGACATCATCCCGCCTGAGGCTTGCTATCTTGGCTGGCAGGACTCTCTCGATAAGCTAAAAAGACTCGTCGAACCCGAGATAAATCAATAAGTTCATTTACGAGCTCAAAAAATCGACGTGCCTCCGCATTTCCTGCGAGAGACGCACACATGGGCGAATATTGGGTCTTGGGTCTGCGACCTTGAAAAGCCAATCCCGCACAGGCTTAGCATTATTCGTAGGTGCTTCAGCCAGTGAAGGTAAGCGCGAATATAAGGTTGCAAGAGCTTCCAAGAGCCGCCGGCCTTCGCGGCCTGAGCGATTGCGCATGGAGTTGCATTGCGTTGCTGTAGAGCAGCGCGCAGGCCTTCTACAGCGGCCGATCGGTCCACTAGTTCGGGGTTTCGGAAGATATCGGCAAGGGTCTTCGTGATCGAATAGATCGGGTGGCCGTTGCAACACAAGTATTCGAGAAGTTTGCGCTCCCAACTGTCGGGGCCGCGTCTGCAGAGACGCCTGGCCGCGGACGAGCGAGCTCGGCATGGCCCATGCTCGGCTGTTAGCGCCAGTCCAAGGTCGTCCGTTCGGATGTCAGTCAGGTCGGCCAGCCACTCCATCATGTCCGATACAATGAGCACGTCGGCAACTGTGCCCATTGAGACGCCGGGATATCCCCGTTCGAGGCGGGCGACGGAACTCGGCTGGGGTCCGGAGCAAACGGTAAGATCCGCCACGGCGATACCACGCCGCAGGCGCGCATTGCGGGATCCTGGACCAGCCGCTCAAGTGCTGGTTTTGACTTAGGAGAGCCCATGTCAAATCACCATATTTGATGCATTAATTATTATAGACAGTCATATATGACTTATTGCCATGGTGGTGCACGATGCGACGACTTACTCCGAAAACGAGGATCATAAAGGGAAACCTCCTCCTGCGAGGGCGACCGACTCCTCTAATCCGTTGACAGTAGAGTTGTAGCAAAAGGAGATCGACCCCGCTGACGTTATCGCCAAATTTAACCCGTCGCAGTCGTTAATTTTGTGAAACTTGGATTGCGGCTTCAGATTATGCAGCTTGGTATGGGTCAGCACCTCGAAGCATCTTTCTGCCTCAAAATACCATGATCCGCATGCGTAATCTTTCAGAGGCAATTCTACGCGCTATCAATGCCTTATAGATTTCCAATACCATGAGGCGGAAGATATGGCCGCGATGACATTGAGCCAGAGACATGGCATCAAGCTGCGGAATGCCCTTCTCCATTATGAGTAATTTCTCCTTGGTCGTGCTAAACAGTGCCAGACAATGCCGCACCAAAAAACAGAAAAGCCCGCAATTACGCGGGCTTAGCTTCTGTATCATGCTCCTTGGTGTCGGTCTTTACCAGACGCCAACTTATTCCCACTCGATTGTACCCGGAGGTTTGGAGGTCACATCATATACCACGCGGTTGATGCCGCGTACTTCGTTGATAATGCGGGTGGCTGCATTACCAAGGAAGTTCATATCGTAGTGATAGAAGTCAGCTGTCATGCCATCGACCGAAGTCACCGCACGCAGAGCGCAGACGAATTCGTAGGTGCGGCCGTCGCCCATGACGCCAACAGTCTGCACCGGCAGTAGAACAGCAAATGCCTGCCAGATAGCGTCGTAAAGACCAGCCTTTCGGATCTCGTCGAGGTAAATGGCATCGGCCTCACGAAGGATTTCAAGCTTTTCGCGCGTGATACCGCCCGGGCAACGGATCGCAAGGCCCGGTCCAGGGAACGGATGACGCCCAATAAAACTGTCGGGAAGACCGAGTTCCTTACCCAGCACGCGCACTTCATCTTTGAAGAGCTCACGCAGCGGCTCCACAAGCTGCATATTCATGCGTTCTGGCAATCCACCAACATTGTGGTGCGATTTGATCGTTACCGACGGGCCGCCAGTGAACGAAACGCTTTCAATAACATCTGGATAGAGCGTACCCTGCGCAAGGAAATCCGCGCCGCCAAGCTTGTTCGCTTCTTCTTCGAAAACTTCGATGAACAGACGACCAATTGTCTTTCGCTTCTTTTCCGGATCGCTCTCGCCTTCCAGAGCATTGATGAAGCGGTCCTGCGCATCCACAAGAATAAGCGGGAGATTATAGTGTTCCTTGAACATGGCCACCACATCGGCAGCCTCGTTCTTGCGCATCAAGCCATGGTCGACGAGAATACAGGTTAGCTGATCGCCAACTGCCTCGTGAATCAAAAGGGCTGCAACCGAGGAGTCGACTCCGCCGGACAAAGCACAGATCACTTTGCCCTTACCAACCTGCTTACGAATGGCATCAACGGCCTGTTCGCGATACGCAGACATAGTCCAGTCCGGCTTGATACCAACAATTTTATGTACAAAATTCTGAATCAGCTTCGCGCCATCAGGGGTGTGCACGACTTCCGGATGAAACTGAACTGCAAAGTACTTACGCTTCTCATCGGAAATGGCAGCAAATGGCGCATTAGGCGAGGTGCCAATAACTTTGAAACCTTCAGGAAGGGCTGTGACGCGATCGCCGTGGCTCATCCATACCTGATGGCGTGTGCCTTTTGCCCAAATACCAGCGAACAACGCGCTGTCTTCCTGAACTTCGAGAAATGCGCGACCAAATTCACGATCATGGCCACTTTCGACCTTGCCACCCAGCTGGGCACACATGGTCTGCTCACCGTAGCAAATTCCCAAGACAGGAATGCCTGCCTCAAAAACAGCTTGCGGCGCGCGAGGGCTGCCAATGTCCGTCGTCGAGTGGGGACTACCCGACAGGATCACAGCCTTCGGATTGATGCGTTTATAAGCATCTTCCGCAGACTGGAACGGAACGATTTCGGAATAGACTCCGGCCTCGCGTACGCGGCGTGCAATTAGCTGCGTGACCTGGCTGCCAAAGTCAACGATTAGGATAGTGTCAGGATGTGCCGTGGTGCTCATGCCGAGCATCTAGATAAAAAGCAGCAAAAATGCAATGGAAGAAGTGCCACGTTTCAACAATCCAACTAAGAAACTTGGCTATACTGACATATCCTTGTCAGGAAGTTGTAACGAACCATCGAAAATCGTGGCTTCGAGTTCCTCTACAACGCTTGCGAGCTTCTCGTCGATCACATGCAGATATTCTTCCCAATCGCCCACATGGCGCAGTTCGCGCACCCCGTCTGAGATACCGCGCAACCCAATTAGTCCAACCCCAAAGGTTTGACAGACGCGCTGGCAGGCAAACGTTTCCATATCGACCATGTCGGCTGCTACGTCGGCATAAGCTGCCCCGGTCACGATATTTGCACCTGTGGAGAGCGTGGCGTGCGGCAGGTTCGGCATCAGAACGGGCAGCTCGATCTCATTTGGGAGATCAAGAAAGGGAGTGCATCCTTTTTCAAATCCCAGCGGCGATGCATCCATATCGCGATAAGAGACCGATGAAACCTGGTACACTCCGGTTTGTTCAAGCTTCGCCGACCCCGCAGAACCAATAGAAATGACGAGATCAGGTAATTCTCCCTGCTGTTCAAGCACGGCCAAAAAGCGCGTTAGATTGATTGAAGCTTCAACCGGGCCAACACCAATCATCAATGGTAGGAAGAGTGAACTTAAATACGGACCATACTCGGCCTCTGTAGCCATCACATACAGAAGACGTTTACCTGCAATCGTTCTGATCATCCCTGTAGCCCCTTACGATCTTGAACAACCATCATCGTTCCTGTCATCGTCGCGATCAGGCGCACTTCCGTGTCCGTGACAGCGAAAGCCTGTCCATCACTGACCATAATCGTTCGTCCGGGCTTCGTAACCTCGCCTCGGAATAAGAACCGATCACCTCTGCCGGGGGCGAGCAGATTGACCTTAAACTCTATAGTAAGCACCGCAGCCTCAGAAGGCATAAGGCTTAGCGCCGCATATCCACAGGCCGAATCCAGTGCTGCAGAAATGATACCCGCATGGAGAATACCGTGCTGCTGTGTCAGCTCTTCTCGAAACGGCATCTCGACTTCCACAATACCTGGCTCACAGCGGGTAAGCTCGGCACCGATTAACTTCATTGCTGCCTGTCGATCAAAACTTTCTTCGACGCGCTCTTTAAAATCAGGCTCCGCAATTCTGTGCGCTGGCATAAAGCTCTCTGAAATCAGCCTCTCTTGTTTAGAACACTCACATAAAACCCATCTGTATCAGTTGACAATGGGGAAAATACACAGCCTCGGGCTGGGAAAGCAGGAGAAATGTCACCGGCATCCGGTACAACGTTTCTCCAGAGATCACGAGGCGCTGCTTCTTCGAAATTGCTGTTCTCAGCAAGGAAGCGTTCTACCTGTCTGGTATTCTCTTCAGCAAACAGTGAACAAGTGACGTAAACCAGTCTTCCACCCGGCTTTACATAGTGCTTTGCTGCTTCCAGCACTTCGTGCTGATCCTGCACGCGGGATTCGAGCTGATGACCGTTGAGACGCCATTTTGCGTCTGGCCTGCGTCGCCATGTACCGGAACCGGTACAGGGCGCGTCTGTCAGCACGAGGTCCATCCGCTCGATCAGCGGCGCCAGTGCATCGAGATTGCCGTGTATTTGCGTATTGCGGACGCCCGCGCGCTGTAAGCGGTCATTCATCGGAGAAAGGCGTGCACGCTCAGCATCATAAGCATGGACCTGTCCGCTGTTTTGCATCGCTGCGGCAAGCGCAAGCGTTTTGCCGCCTGCGCCAGCGCAGTAGTCCAGCACCTGCTCTCCGGGCTTTGCACCCGCAAACAATGCCGCAAGCTGCGAGCCCAGATCCTGCACTTCAAACCAACCATCAAGAAAAGACTGATCTTTCTGCACGTTGGGATGGCGTCCAAGTGCTTCGATAGGCGGAATGCGCAACGCCTGATCAATCAGCGGAGCCTTGGCAACACCTGCTTTTTCTAGCGCATCAATAACGGCTTCTGGTTTGGACTTCAGCAGATTGACGCGTAGATCGACAGGGGGGCGCGTGGAAAGCGCCGCGGCTTCTTCCACCCAACGTTCACCAAACAATTCTTCAAACGAAGGCACGCACCATTCAGGAACATCTGCTCGAACATAGGCGGGCGCATCCGCAATATCGCGGCTTTCCCAAGCTTCGCGGCGCGGCCCTTCGAGCACTGCTGGCCCAAATTTGTCACCTTCGATCACTGCATCAATAGCGGCAAAATCCATGCCGCCTTCGGAGACCAGCGCACCAAAGGCCAAAGCACGCGTATCGTCTGCATCCATACGCCAGGCGATGGAAAGTTTGCGGCGCAATGTATCATAAACGATATTGCCGATGACCGCTCGATCACCTGCACCGGCAAAGCGGTGTGATGCACCCCAGTCCTTCAGTGCATCGGAAGCCGGACGATTGCCCGCTTCAATATCGTTCAAAACTTCGATTGCCGCCTGAAGGCGTCCGCCAAGTCGCATTGGTGCTCCTTCATGTTTGTTAAGTCCGCATAGCCTTCCTTGATGGGAAAAGGCAATCGGCAAATAAAATGCGCTGCGTTTTAACTCAGCGCAAAAGCAAAAAGCCGGAACAACAGCCCCGGCTTTTTCAATCTCGTGCTTTAGCGCTTATTCAGCAGCAGCGGTCGATTCTTCTTCAAGTGCAATCGTATTGGCTTCATAGCCATGCGCCTTTTTGAGCGCGGCCCGCACACCCGCCTCATAATCGGGATGGATAAGCTTAAAGTGGCCCAACTGTCGTTCAACGATGAAACCGGGAACGCCGGTCATAGCAGCCGCAATGTTTGAGAAAAGACGAAGCTTCTGACCGTCATCGAAAAGATTAAATAGTGCACGCGGCTGCGAATAATCATCATTGCCGATACGATGATTGTAGCGATCTGAATCGCCGTTGATGCGTAACGGTGGCTCCTTGGCTGACGGCTGCTCAACGGGACCGTTGAATGAATTCGGCTCGTAGTAAGCATCTGGATTACCAGTTGCAATTCCGCCAAAAGTGTTCATCTGGCCATCGCGGTGGTAGTGATGGACAGGGCATTTAGGCTGGTTGACCGGCAGGTTCTCATAATGGGTGCCAAGGCGATGCCGATGTGCATCCGCATAGGAAAACAATCGCCCCTGCAGCATCTTGTCCGGCGAATAACTGATCCCTGGCACGATGTTTGACGGCGAAAATGCAGCGTTCTCAATCTCGGTGAAATAATTTTCCGCATTGCGGTTAAGTTCCATCACGCCAATATCAATCGGCGGATAGTCAGCATGTGGCCAGACCTTGGTGAGATCGAACGGATTGTAAGGCGTCTTATCGGCATCCAACTCCGGCATGATCTGCACCTGAACCTTCCACTTCGGGAATTCTCCCTTATCAATCGAGGTGAACAGATCTTCCTGCGTGGATTCGCGGGTGCGACCAATTACATGCTCAGCTTCTTCATTGGTCCAGTGTTTGTGGCCTTGCAGGGTCTTAAAGTGGAACTTTACCCAATAGCGCTCTCCCGCCTCATTCCAGAAGGAATACGTATGGGAGCCATAACCGTTGATGTGACGCACATCGGTTGGCAAACCACGATCGGACATCAGAATCGTTACCTGATGCAGACTTTCTGGAGAAAGTGACCAGAAATCCCACATGGCAGTTGCCGAACGCAGGTTGGTCTTCGGATGACGCTTCTGCGTGTGGATGAAATCGGGAAACTTCAGCGGATCGCGCACAAAGAAGACCGGCGTGTTGTTGCCAACCAGATCCCAGTTGCCCTCTTCGGTATAAAATTTCAGGGCAAAGCCGCGTACATCACGCTCAGCGTCAGCAGCACCTTGCTCACCGGCAACTGTGGAGAAACGCGCCAGCATCGGTGTTTTCGCACCAGGCTGCAGCGCCTTGGCTTTAGTGTATTTCGAAATATCGCCGGTAATCGTCAGAGTGCCGAAGGCACCCCAGCCCTTGGCATGCACAACACGCTCTGGGATGCGTTCACGGTTCTGATGCGTCAGTTTTTCGATCAGCTGATAGTCCTGCAGCAAGACTGGGCCGCGCTCACCGGCGGTAAGGGAATTCTGGTTATCCGGAATAGGCGCACCAGCGCTTGTAGTCATAATCGGACGGTCTGCCATGGGAATTTCCCTCCTGAAAAATAAATTGGTTGATCCAGCAATCAGCCTGGCTTTTGGCATGGGCAGCCCCGCTGCATCACGCCATGGCTGGGTAACAAAGGCAGTTTAGACCCGTTCCAATAATAATCTCCAATTGCTTTTTTTGTTATTATTGATAGGATTTTCCTATCATGTTCACGATCAGACAAATGCGCTACTTTGATGCGCTTGCAAGCACCCTGCATTTTAGGAAAGCGGCTGAGCTAGCACATATTTCGCAACCTGCCCTCTCGGCACAGATTGCCGAAATGGAAGCCGTATCAGGCGCGTCCCTATTTGAGCGCTCACAACGTAAAGTCATTATGACGGAGCTCGGCCGCGAGTTGCTGCCAGGCATTCGCACCATATTGAGAGAGTTAAATGCGCTTGAGGAAATTTCAGCGCAGAGTAAAGGGCTGCTGCAAACGCAGTTGCGGTTGGGGATCATACCGACTGTAGCACCGTACCTAGTGCCACATCTCATCCCGCTATTGCGAGAGCGTCACCCGTCATTTCGACTGCAATTGCGCGAAAGCGTAACAGCCAAGCTTCTCGATGAGCTCCATGCAGGTGAGATTGACGCCATTGTCGCAGCACGTCCACTCGTTGATGATCGTCTTACCCATCAGAAACTTTTTGATGATCGGTTCCTGATCGCCACCTCCAGCAATGACCAGACGATCCTCTCCTCACCCATGACACAGGATAACGTTGCGCTGGATCGGCTGTTATTGCTTGAAGAAGGCCATTGCATGCGAGATCAGGCGCTGGCAGTCTGCTCCCTCCCACCACAGCGCCAACTGGTGAAATATGGAGCGACCAGCATGACCACACTTTTGCAGATGGTCAGCCATGGGATGGGTTTGACGCTGATTCCTGAGATTGCGGTACGTGCTGAGGCACGCAACAACCATATGCGGATTGTTCCATTCGAGGGTGACCAGCCAAAGCGCGAGATCGCCCTCTTCTGGCGCAGACAAAGCAAACGTCGCAAGGATTTTCAGGCCCTCGCTGATTGTATTGTCGAGAGTGCGGGCCATCTGCTCATTGATGCTGCGGAACTCGTCACCCTCGCATAATAAAAAAGCAGCCATGCAGGCCGCTTTTTTTCTGCTTAGCAGCGAACAGCTTACATGCCGCCAGGATAGTTCGGGCTTTCGCGGGTGATGGCCACGCCATGCGAATGGCTTTCGCGCAGACCAGCATTGGAAATACGCACAAAGGTCGCCTTTTCGCGGAACTCCTCCAGCGTCTTGGCGCCGACATACCCCATGGAAGCACGCAAACCACCCGCAAGCTGGTGCAGGACAGCAGAAATCGGTCCCTTGTAAGCGACCTGACCTTCGATCCCTTCTGGGACAAGCTTCAGTTCATCGCGCACTTCAGCCTGGAAGTAACGGTCTGCCGAGCCGCGCGCCATCGCACCAACCGAGCCCATGCCGCGGTAGGATTTGAACGAACGACCCTGATGCAGATAAACTTCACCCGGGCTTTCTTCCGTACCCGCCAGCAACGACCCCGCCATTGCGGCAACCGCGCCGGCAGCTAGTGCCTTGGCGAAGTCGCCCGAGAACTTGATACCGCCATCCGCGATTACCGGGATGTTGTGCTTATGTGCTGCCTCAACAGCCGACATAATTGCCGAGAGCTGCGGTACGCCAACGCCTGCAACAATACGCGTCGTGCAGATCGACCCCGGTCCGATACCGACCTTCACCGCATCCGCACCAGCATCGATCAACGCCTGCGTGCCGTTAGCGGTGGCGACGTTACCAGCAAGAATAGCAACATTTGGGTAAGCTTTTTTGATGCGCGCAACTGCATCTAGAACTCGCTGCGAATGACCATGGGCAGTATCTACCACGAGCAGATCAACCCCGGCATCAATCAGGCGCTCAGCGCGTTCATAACCATCTTCACCAACGCTCGTTGCAGCAGCAGCACGCAGACGACCCTGCGCATCCTTTGCAGCGTTTGGGTTGAGTTGCGACTTTTCGATATCCTTGACAGTCACGAGACCAACACAACGACCCTTGTCGTCAACGACGAGCAGCTTTTCAATGCGATGGGCGTGCAGCAGCCGCTTCGCTTCGTCCTGATTGACGTTTTCGCGAACCGTAATGAGGTTCTCACGCGTCATCAATTCATAAATCTTCTGTGCCGGATCAGAGGCAAAACGCACATCGCGGTTGGTCAGAATACCAACGAGACGACCGGGGCCCTTGGCTCCGTTCTCGACAACCGGAATACCGGAAATTCCATGCGCTTTCATCAGCGCCTGGGCGTCTGCCAACGAGGCGTCTGGTCCGATTGTCACCGGGTTGACGACCATGCCGGATTCAAATTTCTTCACCTGCCGAACTTCTTCAGCCTGACGTTCAGGGGTAAGATTACGGTGAATAACGCCAATGCCGCCGGCCTGCGCCATTGCAATAGCGAGGCGCGACTCGGTGACCGTGTCCATAGCAGCCGATAGGAGTGGCAGAGTAAGCTCGATGTCTGCAGCAATGCGCGTGCGCAGGTCAACCTGGCCTGGCATTACCTCGGAATGGCCCGGCTGCAAAAGCACATCATCGAAGGTGAGAGCGAGCGCGCCGGTGGAAGATTCCACGATTTTAGCCATTGCCAATTCCTTTACCGGTTTTACTGAATGAGAAAAGCCGCCTCTTCGGAATAAGAATCCGAGAGCTGCGACTGAGCTTCATTACTTGTTGAATTGGCACCGGCTGGTAACATGCTTATGACTGATTGGAAAGTCTTTTACGGACAACTTTCAGTTACTGATAACGATTTCCATGATAAATCCTCCTGTTTTTTTAAAGATTAGCCTGAAAGATGCATTATGCGTAAGTCTTATACACGCGTTCCGCTCATCCGCCGGTCACGAGCCATGTGGTTGTCGCCACGCTTGTGGAAGCCACGACTGGTGTTTTGGTGCGGCGCGATCGCAATAGGACTGATCAGTGTTGGCTTTGCGCATGCAGCGGACATCGCTCAGGGTTGGTTCCAAACATTAACCGGCAACAATCAAAATGGTTGGCGAAGCTTGCTACCGCTTGCAATCACACCAATCGGCTTCATGCTCTGTTCGTGGATCGCATTGCGTTTCTTTCCTGGTTCGGGCGGCAGCGGCATTCCCCAAGCAATAGCCGCACGCCACCTGACCGATCCCGATGATCGTTCGTTGTTGCTTTCTGTAAAGGTAGCATTCGGCAAGATCCTATTGACGATAGCCGGTCTCTTCTGCGGAGCGTCTATTGGCCGTGAAGGCCCCACCGTACAGATCGGCGCCTCGATCATGTTACAATCTGCTCGTTTTGGTGGCATGGAACAAGCGCGTGGACTTATTCTGGCAGGCTCGGCAGCAGGTATCGCTGCTGCTTTCAATACGCCACTTGCTGGCATCGTCTTTGCGATCGAAGAAATGGGGCGTTCCTACGCTGCGCGTACGAATGGTCTGGTCCTTTCCGCTGTGATCCTCGCGGGTCTCGCATCGCTCGGCCTAGTCGGAAACTATAATTACTTCGGACTGACAACGATCTCCGTTTCCACATACAGCGACTGGATATTGGTGATTGCCTGTGGCGTTATTGGGGGAGCGATGGGAGCAATATTCAGCGCTCTGGCTTTGAATATTGCAAAGCGGACACGACGATTGATGCAAAAAGCACCGCTGCTTAAGAGTATTCTCTTTGCTGGTGGCTGCGGACTAATCGTTGCTGTTATAGGCATCGCATCAGGGGGGACAACCTTTGGAACCGGCTATGATCAGGCGCGCAGTGCTGTTGAAGGTCTGCCACTCCCCTCATTCTATTTTCTCGAAAAATTTCTTGCCGGATTACTTTCTATGGCTTCTGGTATTCCTGGTGGCATTTTTGCACCTTCCCTCTCAGTTGGCGCCGGGCTCGGGAGCACGATCGGGCTTGCGCTTGGAACGAGTACTGGCCTTGCAGCAGTTTTAGGGATGGCGGGCTATTTCGCCGGTGTCGTTCAAGCCCCGATGACTGCGTTTGTCATCATTATGGAAATGACAGGTAACCATAATAATGTCATCCCGCTTATGTGCGCCTCCATGCTCGGCTATGGTACCGCACGACTGATCTCAAACGAACCGCTATATCACGCATTGTCACGCAATTATGTGGCAGACGTGCTTCGCCAGCGTCGGACAAAAGAAAAAAGCTCGACAGATTGAACGTGCTTTGGGGAGGAAAATAAATGGACAGACGCACATTTGCAAAGACACTTGCCGGCCTTGGGACAATCCCATTGATAAGCGTAAAAGCAACAGCGGCAGCTAGTGGAGACCAAAACATGCTTAAACTTATTGGCGGAAGTATAAGTGATGTGCCTGGATTGAAGCTCGGCCATCACACGCTGACAAAACGCCCGACAGGCTGCACAGTTCTACTTTTTGAAGAGGGCGCAACCGCTGGCGTCGACGTGCGTGGATCAGCGCCCGGAACCCGCGAAACCGATCTGCTTGACCCAATCAATTACGTTCAACAAGTACAGGCAGTCCTTCTATCCGGCGGTAGCGCCTATGGCTTGAGTGCCGCAACTGGAGTGATGCGCTATCTGGAAGAGAACAATCTTGGTTTCAAGATCGGCAAAGGTGTTGTGCCAATTGTACCGGCAGCGATCCTGATGGATCTCGGGGTCGGCGATTTCTCTATCCGCCCAGATGAAGAAGCGGGCTACCTTGCATGCAAGGCCGCGAAAACCGAAGCTTCAGGCGAAGGCAATATCGGTGCTGGAGCTGGTGCCACCGTCGGCAAAATGTTCGGGATGGAGTATGCCATGAAGGGCGGCCTCGGCACAGCGAGCTACAAAGTGCCTGGTACCGAAGTGGTGGTTGGAGCGATCGTCGCCGTTAATGCCGTCGGCGATGTTTATGCGCCTTGTTCGCAGCAAATTCTGGCGGGCGCGCGCAATGAAGACGGTAAGGGATTCCGCAATATCATGGATTCGATAATGCGCGGCCGCAATGTGGTCAAGTCAGGGGGCGCCAATACCACGATTGGAGCGATTGCGACCAATGTTCCGTTCAGTAAGGCAGAACTAAAGAAAATTGCCGGTATGGCGCATGACGGGTTTGCGCGAACGATTAACCCCATCCACACAATGTGGGATGGCGATACAATCTTTGCGCTCTCGACAGGTAAGGCAACAGGTGTTGAAGCTGATGTAACCGCTATTGGCGCGATTGCCGCCACTGTGATGGCACAAGCCGTTGCCCGTGCAGTGGTGCAGGCTGAAAGCTTACCAGACCTTAATCTGCCGGCTCACCGGGACTATGTTTAAGAGTGACGCTTCATTGGAATGAATAAAGGAGCAAACCGCCGCAACCAGAGCAATCCTCCAGGCTGAAAGCTTACAATAACCACGTCAAAACGCAGCAATTGAAACGGTCTACAATATACGCGATAGGAAAAGTGGCAGTAGATCGATTTCATCATCAACCAGGATCACGCACGGCATGACAGGCACTTCCCTCAAATTCGGCACGAGCGGCCTTCGAGGCTTAGCAACCGAGCTCAACGGATTGCCTGCCTATTCCTATTCGATGGCGTTCGTTAAAATGTTGGCAGCTAAGGGCAACCTCCTTTCAGGCGACAAGGTTTTCGTCGGCCAGGATTTGCGACCGTCCAGCCCAGACATTGCGGCACTTGCAATGGGCGCGATCGAAGATGCTGGTTTCGAGCCCGTCGATTGCGGCGTGCTTCCCACTCCAGCGCTCAGCTATTTCGCGATTTCGCAGAACGCACCCTGCATCATGATAACGGGCAGCCATATCCCCGATGATCGCAACGGCCTTAAATTCTATCGTCGCGATGGCGAGATTGATAAGAGTGACGAATCCGCGATCAGTGAGGTCTACGAAAAGCTACCTGCCGGTATGGCACCACGCAAAGAAACAAATCCGCAGTCAGGCACGGATGCGATAGGTGCTTACGAAAAGCGCTATACCGAGCTTTTGGGATCAAACAGCCTTTCGGGATTGAGGGTCGGCGTCTATCAGCATTCATCCGTCGCACGTGATCTTCTGATGAAAGTTCTCAGCGCGCTGGGTGCCGATGCAGTGGCTCTCGGCCGGTCGGATGTCTTTGTGCCTGTCGATACCGAAGCGCTGCGTCCTGAAGACATTCAGGCCCTTGCAGACTGGGCAGACAACGATCGTTACGACGCTATAGTATCTACCGACGGAGATGCGGATCGCCCATTGATTGCTGACGAACATGGCGACTTCGTGCGCGGAGACCTTGTCGGCGCGATTACAGCTACATGGGCGGCAGCTGATACAATTGTCACGCCTGTTACGTCGAATTCAGCACTGGAGGAATGCGCAAGCTTCGCCCGTGTCTTGCGCACCCGCGTCGGTTCCCCCTATGTCATTGCAGGGATGGAACAGGCGCAGCGTGAAAAGGCCAATATTGTAATCGGCTTTGAAGCCAATGGCGGCGTGCTTTTAGGAAGCCCCCTTGAAAGATCAGGCCATAGGCTGTCTAGCCTGGCGACACGCGACGCGCTTTTGCCTATTCTGGCTTGTCTTTGCACAATCAAAGAAACGCAGCAGCCTCTTTCCAAAATCGCTAAAAGCTATGGCTTCCGTATTACTTTGAGTGACCGCTTGCAGGACGTTCCGCAAGAAAAAAGTGCCGCCTTTCTTTCTGTTATCACACAGGAAGATGCACGGGCTATGCTGTTCCCAGCAGGCGAGAATGTTGTCCGGCTTGAAACGATCGACGGCGTGAAGCTATTTTTCGCATCAGGCAATGCGGTTCATTACCGTGCGTCAGGAAACGCTCCGGAACTTCGTTGTTATGTCGAAGCTTCCGACGAAGAACAAGCCGCAAAACTATTGACCTTGGGACTTGATATAGCCCGTAACGCAACAAAGGATGCTAACAGCAAATGAGCTTTATTCCGGTTATAATTAGCGGTGGCTCAGGCTCCAGACTATGGCCACTTTCGCGCGACGCACATCCGAAGCCGTTCATCGAACTGCCAGACGGAGGCACATTGATCGGCAAAACCTATGCGCGTGCATCTCATCTCGAAGATGCCGATCAGATCCTCACTGTCACCAATCGCGATTTTCTTTTCTTGACACTCGATGCCTATTCTGGTGCTGGCGCGCGCAAGATCGAAAATACGTTTCTACTTGAACCGCTGGGGCGCGACACTGCGCCAGCAGTCGCACTCGCCACACTTCAGGCCGCATCGACCTATGGCCCAGATGCTACCTTGCTAATCATGCCTGCAGACCATTTGATCGAAGATGAAGCTGCGTTTGCACAAGCCGTCATTGAAGCGCGCCAACTTGCCGATGCAGGTCGAATCGTGACTTTCGGCATCGTACCAAACCATCCTGAAACAGGTTTCGGCTATATAGAAGTCGAAGGCAGCGATGTGCAGCGTTTTGTCGAAAAGCCTGATGCTGTTACTGCACAGTCATATGTCGAAAGCGGCCGCTATTTCTGGAACTCGGGAATGTTCTGCTTTAATGCCGAAACAATGATCGAGGCAATGCAGCGCCATGCACCAGACGTCATTACAGGTGCAAGATCTGCCCTTGAGAACTCCCGCCGAGGCGTTAACGGAGAAACCAGAACGCTGGAAATTCCGAAAGACCAGTTTGCTGCAACACCTGCCATCTCCATCGACTATGCAGTGATGGAAAAAGCGGACAATATTTCCTGTGTTCCTGTATCCTGCGGTTGGTCCGATATTGGATCATGGGCTGCAATGGCGGACCTGATTACGCCTGACGCTGAAGGCAATCGTTTGCGCGGCGAAACGGTTTTAGAAGATACAACAGATAGCTTCGTGCTTTCCGAAACACGTCTCGTCAGCCTCGTTGGCGTCCACGATTTGCTTGTTGTCGACACACCTGATGCGCTGCTGGTCGCCCATCGCGACAAGGCACAGGATGTTCGAAAGGTCTTCAATAAATTGCGTGCGCAGGGCCATGAAGCGGCCAAACTGCATCGCACGGCACACCGTCCATGGGGCACCTATACGGTTCTGGAGGAAGGCGCTGGTTTTAAGATTAAAAGGATCGAAGTTAAGCCAGGTCGCCGACTGAGCCTGCAGGCCCATCACCATCGTTCCGAACACTGGATCGTGGTTTCTGGAACCGCTAAGGTTGTCAACGGTGAGCGCGAGATTCTTCTGACCAATAATCAATCCACCTACATCCCCTGCGGTTTTAAACACCGCCTCGAGAATCCGGGCATTTTGCCACTGGTGCTTATTGAAGTGCAAAGTGGCGAATATCTCGGAGAAGATGACATTGTTCGCTTTGAAGACGTCTACGGCCGCACCTAACCCCAAATGGCTCGGCGAATTGTGATCCGGATGATCGACGAATGGCAGTTTTTCGATCACGCGAATCCGCTATAGTCGTCCGATGACGATCCAGCACTTAAGCGAAACCATTATCAACCAGATTGCCGCTGGCGAGGTGATTGAACGCCCTGCCAGCGTAATCAAAGAGCTTGTCGAAAACGCCATAGATGCGGGCGCCACCCGTATCGAGGTGGTAACGGCCGGCGGTGGCAAAACGCTGTTGCGCGTCACGGATAACGGCTCCGGTATTCCACCTAATGAACTGCCACTTGCAGTTTCTCGCCATTGCACTTCGAAGCTGACCGATGATGTGCACGATATCCGTGCACTCGGCTTTCGTGGCGAAGCGCTGCCATCGATTGGCTCGGTTTCAAAACTTGTGCTGAAGTCTCGCCCGCAAGACGCAGAATCGGGTTTCGAAGTCGCTGTGAGCGGTGGCTATCTGGAAGGCCCTCGCCCGTCTGCACTCAATCGCGGTACTATTGCGGAAGTGCGCGACCTGTTTTACGCGACCCCTGCCCGCCTCAAATTCATGAAAACGGATCGTGCAGAAGCCACAGCGATAACCGATGTGGTCAAGCGCATCGCTATCGCTTTCCCGCATGTCCGATTTTCACTGGCAGGAACTGACCGTACGCCGCTTGAACTTCCAGCAACTGGCACTGGCATCCAAGCAACGCTTGATCGGATCGGGCAGATTCTTGGCAAAGAGTTTTCTGAAAATGCACTCCATATTGATGCTGAACGCGACGGTATCAGGCTGGCTGGATTTGCTGGTATCCCATCCTTCAATCGCGGCAATGCATTGCATCAATTTGCCTATGTGAACGGCCGCCCCGTACGCGATAAGCAGATTTTTGGTGCGCTGCGCGGTGCTTATTCCGACGTCATTGCTCGTGACCGCCATCCCGTCGCAGTCCTCTTTCTTACGCTTGACCCAGCACTCGTCGACGTCAACGTGCATCCTGCCAAGGCGGACGTACGTTTCCGGGATCCAGGTTTGGTGCGTGGCCTTATCGTCGGCGCAATCAAGCAGGCGCTTTCGCAATCCGGCATACGCCCTGCAACCAGCGGCGCAGATGCTATGTTGCAGGCCTTTCGTGCTGAAGGATTACAGCCGCGCCCTGCAACCAACAATTACGCGGCTGCATCATGGCGACCCTCAGCAACCTCCACTCGGCGAACCGAGTGGTCGCCCCAGACCGCTCATCCAGCACATAAACCCCTCGAGTTTGACGGCCCGTTTGCCTCTCCCAAAGAGGTACAAGCAACCATCGCCAGCATAACAATGCCGGATGCGGATGCGCGCGCAGCAATCGCACCGGCTTCGGTCGAGTTGCTGCAAAAACCTTTGGGAGCAGCGCGGGCACAAATTCACGAAAATTACATCGTCTCACAGACCCAGGACAGTCTGGTGATCGTGGATCAGCACGCCGCTCATGAACGGCTCGTCTATGAGGCTTTGAAGAACGCATTGCATACACGTCCGATAGCAGGACAAATGCTGCTGATTCCCGAGATCGTTGATCTGCCAGATGAAGATGCCGAGCGGCTCGCGGCAAATTCTCAAACCTTGTCACGGTTCGGTCTCCTGATTGAGCAATTCGGCCCTGGCGCGATCGCCGTCAGGGAAACGCCAGCTATGCTGGGGGAAACGAATGTGCAGCAGCTTATTCGCGATCTGGCCGATGAAGTTGCTGAACATGATACGACTGATGGGCTCGAAGCGATGCTCAACCACGTCGCCGCGACAATGGCTTGCCATGGTTCTGTGCGTTCAGGACGTCGCTTGAAGCCCGAAGAGATGAATGCACTTCTGCGCGAAATGGAAGCAACACCAGGCTCCGGCACATGTAATCACGGCCGCCCCACCTATATCGAGCTTAAACTCACCGATATTGAACGATTGTTTGGAAGGCGCTAGAATTTTCTGGCATCAAGGAATTAGAAAATGAACAAATTTGAAACCCCTCGCTCGTCACAAGCAGTCCTGCGCTATCTCGATGGCGATTTTGAAATCGTCAAGCATGGCTCCTACGTCGTGTGCGCCGTTACAAATGCGCAGATTCCACTCGATGAACTGAAATATTGGAGCGTTGCGCGCCAAGAAGCTTACGCAACGGGCCTCATATCCTATGAGCGTGAATTGGAACTCCACCCTGAACTGCGCAGCCGAAAAAAGGCTTGAATGACTTGGAGCGGCTCTTGTTTTAAAGAGGATAGCCGCTTAGTCGAAACGTTGATGTGGCGAGTAAATCCGGTCACACCTTTTGTGTTGCGCTTTGAAGCGTTCGTGCCCTGTAGCGATCAATGGCCATATCAAGAATGTGGTCAACGGCATCTTTGCGTTCAAAAGCCAGCTCGACGTCTAGCACAGCCAAGATTTGTAGGAGCCGCTTTGGAACGTCGCTCATCGTCACAAGGCGAACATGGTCTTTGGCTGTCGTAATAAGATTAATGCCAAGCGTGTCGGCTCTCTCCATCAGCTTAGCCAAATCTTCCGGCAGGTAGCTATAGTGGTCGGGGAAGATTCTTCCCTCCACAACCTCACCACCCGCCTGTTGCACACTGGCGAAAAACTTGGAGGGATTTCCGATCCCCGCAAATGCCAGCCACCGATTACCTGCAACCTTAGCCGATGATGAAGGCCGCAATTCCGCCTCATAAACAGCACGTCCCGCACGGGAGGCCTGTCGAATGACGAAATCTGCTTGCGTACCTTTCCCGATTCGCAAAACTGCGTCCGTCTTGCGCATCTGATCGACCATAGGAGCGCGTAGTGGGCCGGCCGGGATCACTTTGCCATTGCCAATTCCGCGCATTGAATCCACAACCAGAAGTGAAAAGTCCGTATGTAAGCGCGCACTTTGGAAGCCGTCGTCCATAATGATGAAATCGCATCCACGCTGATACAATTCCATTGCCGATTTCAGCCGATCGGGGGAAAGCGCAACCGGAGCGTGTCTTGCAAGCAGCAGCGGCTCGTCTCCAACGTGTCGGGCGCTATCGATGGTCGGATCAACGATATGCAGCCCCTTGTAACTGCCCCCATAGCCACGTGAAACGATGCCCGGAGAAAGGCCCCGCTGCTTGGCGGCTTTGGCAAAGGCAATCGCAGTCGGAGTCTTTCCCGCTCCACCGACTGTAAAATTGCCAATACAAAGAACAGGGGCAGGAATTTTGGGTGGGTCTGATTTAAGAAGTGTGCGAGCTGCAACTGTCCCGTAAATCCAGGATAATGGCGCCAGTGCAAAGGCACGCCAGTTGGGCCTATCCCACCAAAAGGAAGGTGCCTCGCTCACCATACTCAGATGCCGCCGTGAATGAACCGCGCTTCATCGCGGTTGACGGGCAATTGAGCCTGGAGCACCAGTGGCTGAATAAACGGTTCAAGTGAACTCAAGGTCCGATTAAGTGCGCCACGCATATCTGCGACAGTATTAGCACCGGCATTGACCATGTTGCGCAGATGTTGCGGATTATTGAAAAGGAAGTTTATCGCGCCCGCAAGCATGTTGCGGTCCTTCACCACGCGCGCACCACCATTTTTGATGAGGCGCTGGAAAGATTCGCGAAAATTCTGGACGTTTTTACCGGTGAGTACGGCTACCCCCATCATGGCGGGCTCTAGTGGATTATGCCCGCCTTCCTTGGTCAGCGAATTGCCGATGAACGCAATTTCCGTTAACTGTAGATACAACCCCATTTCACCAATCGTATCACCGAGCAAAACATCAGTCTGCGCATCGATCACATCGCCCCTGCTGCGTGCTGCAACCTTCAAACCTTTTGCACTCAGCATTGCTTCAATCTCTGGAGCACGGTTCGGATGGCGTGGAACAATGATGGTAAGCAGATGCGGGTAGCGGACTTTCAGCATCTGATGCACTTCGGCGGCAATTTCTTCTTCACCATCATGCGTGGATATTGCCGCCCAGCTGCGTCGCCCACCGATCTGGCGCTGGAAAGTCGCCAATGCCACCGGATCAGCCGCGGCTGGAGCCGTATCGACCTTAAGGTTACCCGAGACGCTTACCGGACGGGCGCCCAGGGCTCTGAAACGATCCCCGTCAAGTTCAGACTGAGCGATTACATAGGCGAATTTTTCAAACAGTGCTTCAGCTAGTTCTGGCCGCTTCTGCCAGGCTGCAAAGGAGCGATCCGACAGGCGCCCATTGACAAGGACCTGCGGTATATGACGCGCGCCAAGAGAGAGGACGGTCGCGGGCCAGATTTCCGATTCACATCCGATTGCAAGGTCTGGCTTCCAGTGATTGAGGAAGTTGTTGACAGCTGGCTGCAGATCAAGTGGGGCATACTGATGAATGACCTGCTGTCCCAACTGGTCTGACACGAGTTTGGCTGATGTCACCGTCCCCGTCGTCATAACGACCTTGATCCCAGTGGCCGCGATGCTTTCAATCAGTGGCGCCATGGCGACCGATTCACCCACACTCGCTGCATGAGCCCAGATGACAGGGCCCTGTGGCCTTGCAATCGAAGTCTTACCATATCGCTCGCCCCGGCGCCCACGTTCCTCCTTGCCCCGAGCGGCACGATAAGAAATATAAGGCCCGATGAAAGGATAGGCGGCAGAGCCGAGCATACGATAGGCCGACAACATGCTTCGTGCCCAACCTGCACTCATTTGTATGCCTCCAATGCGGCATAAGCCTTGGTCGTCGCGTCATTGAGCTGGCGTGTCAGTTCCATGCGCTTATCTTCCAATTCTGCCTCATTGGCATTTGCATTCACCCACACCGGCGCTCCATACACGATCGTCGAACGACCGAAAGGCAACGGAATTGTCGTCTTGTCCCATGTCTTGCGGAGCACATGATTGCGAGAAAACGCGTAAGCGCAAGGCATAATCGGCCGACCTGATAATTTGGCCAGCAAAATAATTCCGTCGCCTGCTTCCCGCGCAGTACCATGAGCTATATCGGCGATCATCGAAACCGACTGCCCTTTTTTAAGTGCATTTTTGAGCGTGAGCAGTGCGCGCGCACCACCCTTTTTCGCGGAGTTACCTTCACCCCGACCACCGGAACCTCGAACAGTTATAAATCCGAACTTTTCTGCAACCCGCGCATTCAGCTCAGCATCTGCACTCCGGGAGAACATGGCCACGACCTCAAGATTACGCGGCCGAACGGCAGCAGCCATAATGTGCTGGCCATGCCAAAAGGTAACGATTGAAGGGCTATTTTCCAGCAGAAAGACGCTGGGATCGGCAGAGCCCTTTATCAAAGGGTTGGTCGCCTTCACGAATTTCATATAGCCTGAAATCAGGTGCACCAATGCTGAGCGGGTGAAAGCAGAACGCGCGATTGGGCCACGAACGCGACGCCACAAACGCTTACCAGCACTTTCTGACCGGACACGCACACTGGTCTTCTCAACTGGTTCTTTTTCCTGGGCCATATGATCTTCGCGCAGCGCAGACAAAGGCTCTATTCTGCCTTAAGATCTACGCCTTCGGGGTCTAGCAAGCGGTGCAAATGCACAATGAAATAACGCATATGCGCATTGTCAACGGTCTGCTGTGCTTTGGACTTCCAAGCTGTCTTCGCAGATTCGTAGTCCGGATAAATCCCAACGACATCGAGATTATCGAGATCGCGGAACTGAACGGTTCCGAGCTTGGTCAGCTCACCGCCAAACACCAGATGAAGAAGTTGCTTTTTGTCGCCTTCGGCACTCATAACATTATTCCTTGAAACAAATCTGTTCGCCGCATGATTAGCTCAATGGCCAGTCCACGACAACACTCAACATTTCCTGCAAAAGGTTTCCGCTGGAAGCTACCAGCGCACCATGCTGCAATGTCACGCCGCCGTAAATGAGTGGCTCAGCACTATCAGTCAAAAGCGCCCCACCCGACTCACTTAAGATGAGATCAGCAGCAGCCAAGTCCCAATCATGCGAATTTGGCCGAATGAAGGTGCCGGCAATATCACCGCGCGCAACCATCGCAATACGATACGCCAGAGAAGGTACATAAGGATGCAAAATCACGCGATCACGCCAACCATCTGGCAGAGTTTCGGCCATTCTTTTTGCTGAGGCCAGCGCAATCTTCTCTCCACCTACCGGTAAGCGGGTGTGAATCGGCAAACCATTTTGTGAAGCACCCAATCCTTTTCCCGCCTCAATGACTTCGCTGAGCACCGGACACTGCAAAACACCGGCTATCGGCTTTCCATCCTCCACAATGGCCAGGCTGACGCACCATTGGGCTTTGCCGCCAATATAGGCGCGTGTGCCATCAATGGGATCGATCACGAAAGCGCGTCGTCGTTGTGCAGCAACACGCTCATCAACGGTTTCTTCAGAAATCCAGCCATAGTCCGGTCGCGCGTCGAGGAGCACGTCCTTTAGATAGCGATCAACCGCAAGATCAGCTTCACTCACAGGCGATTGCCCGTCTTTCAGCCAGACCTCCGGCGATCGTCCAAAATAACGCATTGCGATGCGGCCAGCCTCGCGTGCCGCATGACGCAGGAGGTCAAGTTCGTTCTGGATATCCCTTCTCTTCTCAATTTCCAGCAAGGGTCATGCCTTCAATCACCAAAGTGGGCGCAGTCATTCCGAAATTACGATCGATATCGGATGCAGGCGTCATATTAAGAAACATATCCTTGAGATTAGATGCAATCGTGACTTCACTGACAGGATATGCCAACTCGCCATTCTCGATCCAGAAGCCCGATGCGCCACGGCTATATTGACCAGTGATCATGTCGACCCCTTGTCCAAAAACTTCGGTCACATAAAACCCACTGCCCAAATCCCCGATCAGTTCCTGCGGCGTGGCACTTCCGGGTTCAATTGCAAAATTCGTTGAGGCTGGTGTCACGCCTGAACCAGAACGAACGCCACGGCCGTTGCCAATCAAACCAAGCTCACGGCCGCTTGAACCAGAAAGAAGCCAATGGTTCAGCACGCCGTTCTCCACCATAGTAAGCGGTTGGCCTTCAATTCCTTCGCCATCAAATGGCCTCGATGAAGAACCACGAACTCGCAACGGATTATCGGTAACGTTGATACCCGGTTTCAAAACTTGCTTGCCAAGGCTATCACGCAAAAAGCTGGTCTTGCGTGCGACCGATGCACCATTAATAGCACCTGCAAGATGAGCGGCAATACCGCGTGCCAGGCGCGGGTCGAAAACCACATTGACGGAACCAGTTTTCGCCTGTCGCGCGCCCAGCCGTCGCACAGCCCGTTCACCAGCGCGCCGACCGATAACGGCTGGATCATCAAGGTCACCAAAATGAAGACGGGAACTGAAATCATAGTCTCGCTCCATCTTCGTGCCTTCACCGGCAATTGCGGAGACCGAACGGCCAAAGCGCGTCGCCGCATATTCGGCTGAAAAGCCCGAAGAGGTAACCAACACAAGACCGCCCATACTACTCGATGCGCTCGCTCCGCCGGAATTGGTGACACCCGGGACCGCAAGCGCCGCCTCCTCCGTGGCAAGCGCGTCAGCCGTCAGACGCGCGGTATCGATTTGCGTTGTGTCAAAAAGATCAAGGTCGCGCAGCTGCCTGACCAACAACGAAGGATCGGCCAGTTGCTCATACGGATCTTCCGGCGCAACACGCGCCATCGCCACAGCACGCTCAGCCAAGCGGTCAGGATCGCTACCGGCATTTGCAGACACACTGGCAATGCGGCGACCAACAAAAACACGCAACGAAAAGTCATCGCTCTCCGACGATTCGGTTCCCTCAACCTTGCCAAGGCGAACAGACAGGCTGACAGATCGGGCCCGGATCACAACTGCGTCAGCATGATCAGCGCCCGCGCGCTTTGCGGCAGCAACCAACTGCGCTGCTCGGTCTACAAAATTACCCGGCGAATTAACTGAAATCATTATATAATCCAAGATTAAAAGGCTAAGAATGCACCAAAAGGAGCCACGCTATGTAAACAGTCGTAATCGGAATTTGCAAAAAATTATGTCAAATTCATCGACATCGGACTGATTAGAGCCATATCCTACTCCTATATTTTCGAAATCCTCGGGCTTCAAGGCAAGCCCATTCATTCTTATAATTCCAAGAGCATAAAATGGTCGCAACGGGCGGAAGTCTATACTTACAGGCTTTGATGATTCTGGGGGGCGCTATTATTGCAGCGCCTTTGTTCAAGCGGCTTGGGCTTGGAACAGTTCTCGGCTATCTGGCAGCAGGCATCGTCATTGGTCCAGTGGCGCGTCTGATCTCAGACGGCGAGGAATTGCTCCATTTTTCGGAACTCGGCGTCGTCTTTCTCCTGTTTGTCATTGGCCTTGAATTGAAGCCTTCGCGACTATGGGCTCTACGACACTCTATTTTTGGCCTTGGTGCAGCCCAGGTTTTGCTGACCGGAGCAGCATTGGCAGCGCTCGGTACACACCTTGCCGCGTTGAACACCGGAGCGGCCATAATTGTCGGATTTGGGCTTGCACTTTCCTCAACAGCCTTCGCCATGCAAGTTCTGGAAGACCGCGCTGAGACCAATCAGAAACATGGACAGCGTGCATTCGCAATCCTGTTGTTTCAGGATCTCGCGATCGTCCCGATCCTTGCGATCATTCCTGTCCTCTCGCCCAACGAACCCTCGCAAATGACTGCGGGCTTTCATCTAGCAACAGCAATTGCGGCGATTGCGGCCCTTGTTATAGCAGGTCGGTATCTGATCAATCCAATGTTCCGGATTATCGCCAACACTGGCGCGCGCGAGGTGATGATCGCCGCCGCACTGTTCGTGGTACTTGGCTCTGCAAGCCTCCTTGAATCGGCGGGTCTGTCCATGGCTATGGGGGCGTTCATCGCTGGTGTCCTGCTGGCAGAATCATCATACCGCCATGAACTGGAAGCCGACATCGAACCATTTCGTGGCATCTTCCTCGGCTTGTTCTTTGTCGCTGTGGGTTTGTCGCTCAATCTTAGCGTCATACTGCAATACTGGCAGACCATCCTGATTGCAGTTCCCATCTTCATGATCGTTAAAGCGGCAATTATCTATGTGCTGTGCAGGATCTTCCGTTCCAACCACAACGACGCGGTTCGCGTTGCGTTTTTGCTGCCACAAGGCGGTGAGTTTGCCTTTGTGTTGTTCTCGGCTGCAGCCGCCGCTGCAGTGATCTCCAATGCACTAAGTTCAGAGCTGGTCGCAGCCGTCACCGTTTCTATGGCTCTGACGCCGCTTTCGGTTGCTATTGGAACTAAACTCCTCATCAAGGACAAGCCTGAAGATGTCATCGAAGAGAATTTCGAAGGCGCAGGCTCCGACGTTCTGATGATCGGCTTCTCACGTTATGGGCAGATTTCCGCGCAGATATTGCTTGCTGGGGGCATCGATGTAACCGTGATCGACAACTCGCCCAATCGTGTGAGAGCTGCAGGTAAGTTCGGCTTCCGTATCTATTTTGGCGATGGCACGCGTAAGGATGTGCTTGAAGCCGCAGGTATTCGCCACGCCAAGATTGTTGCTGTCTGTACTCATAAGAAGGAAATAACCAACCGGATCGTCAATCTGATCCAGTCGGAATATCCCGATGTGCGCTTGTTCGTGCGATCTTATGATCGTGAACATACGCTCCAGCTTCGTGCGCAGGGCGTCGAATATGAACTGCGTGAAACCTTTGAATCAGGTCTGCTTTTTGGTCAGCGCACGTTGGAAGGTCTCGGTCTGTCTGAAGCCAACGCCTACGCTATTCGTGAAGATGTCAGGCAGCGTGACGAAGACCGATTACATGTTCAGGCTTCGGAAGGCATTTTGGCTGGACGTCATCTGCTGTTCAATAAACCGGTAACGCCAGAGCCTTTGATGAAGCCATCCCGCGAAGGCCAGCGTATCGATAAGGCCGGAGACAATATCGATGCAGTTGCCAATGTTGATGAAGGCACGCCCTCAACGGCTGTTGCCGCCGAATGAGCTCACGATGCAACCGCTTTTCCCTTGCCGCTTAAAACCGCATCGAGCGCGAGCTTCAATTCTTCCCGGATATCAACGGTTTGGGAAAGGATCTGCTCGAATTTCAGAAAGTCGAGCAA
The DNA here is from genome assembly GCA_018798825.1 of Ochrobactrum sp. BTU1. Classification (NCBI taxonomy): domain Bacteria; kingdom Pseudomonadati; phylum Pseudomonadota; class Alphaproteobacteria; order Hyphomicrobiales; family Brucellaceae; genus Ochrobactrum; species Ochrobactrum sp. BTU1. The sequence continues at coordinate 1,364,094 of CP076355.1, forward strand.
GCCAATTCGTTCAACATTCGGACGCAGGAAAATATGCGGCGGACGATTGCGGAATTTGTTCTCTATAATCGAACACATGGTGAGCTGGTTTGCTCCCATCACCGCTTCAATCGTTGTCGGCATGTAGTCATCCGGGCCAACAGGCGCTCCGACAACATCAATGCCGATAACAATATCGGCCTTATCGAACAAAAGATCGAACGGAACCGGATTGAGCAATCCACCATCAACCAGAATGCGTCCACCACGCCGCACTGGCCGGAAAACAGGTGGAATGGCGCAAGAAGCAGCAATCGCCGAGCGCAGATCGCCCTCATCGATGTGTAACTCAAGTGCCGCGTGAAAATCCGACGCCGTGATGACCATTGGGATTTTCAACTCCTCCACGTTCTCCGGCAGAGAAGCAGGAAGAAAAACTTCCAAAATCTTTTCAATGTTGAATTGGCTGACGCGGAAGCCGCCTTTCAGCAACTCCACCCAGCGTTCAGGCCGCGCTTGCCACATACGGCGCGCGACTTCCGATCGGCGATTAAAAATCGCCGCCATATATTCATGAATTTCATTGCCGCTCATGCCATTTGCCATTCCCGCACCGACAATCGAACCGATGGACGAACCGGCAATGGCCACCGGCTTAATGCCGAGTTCATCGAGAACTTCTACAATATGGATATGCGCGATACCGCGAGCACCGCCGCCGCCAAAAGCGACCGCAATACGCGGAGATGTGGGAATGCTTATATCCATGAAGTTTTCCTCACGGCGTATTGGAGCGCTTCCATGGCGCGCTCCAATATTTGTTTTGCCTATGTGTTAGGACTGCGCAGGCCCAAAGATCAGAATTGCAGGTTCTGCTTCCAGAAGCTTTTTGGCAATAGCCTTCACCTGATCGAGCGTCACCGCATCGATCAATTCAGCGCGCTTATCGATATATTCACGATCAAGACCAGCTTCCTGCAGACCAACAAGCGTGTCGGCAATGGATACAGAAGAATCGAGATTATTCACCGCATAAGAGCCTTTGAGATAGCTCTTGGCAGCTTCAAGTTCAGCTTCTGTTGGACCGTCATTTGCCATTGCTGAAACCTGCTCACGGATGATCTTAAGCGATTCCTGTGCCTTTTCAGGGCGGGTCGCCGTTGAAATAGTGAGTGCCGATACGTGGTCGCGCAGCGCCATCGATGATGAGACGGAATAAGCCAAGCCGCGCTTTTCACGCACTTCCGCATAAAGACGCGAGGTGAAGCCACCGCCAAGAATATGATTCATCAGATAGGCTGCAAAGAACTCAGGATCTTTGCGCGGGATTGCCGGATAGACAAAGCTGATCGATGTCTGCGGCATATCAAAGCTGAGGCTGGTTGTCGTACCAAGCGCGAGTTTCGCATCCGGCACCGGCACCAGTTCTGCATTTGCTGGCAAGTCGCCAAACACCTTGTCCAGCATCTCACCCAGATCCTTGGCGTTGATCGAGCCGACAACACCAACCGTCAGGCGATCACGGGCGAAGTTCTTGCGATGGAATGTGGCGAGGTCTTCGCGGCTGATCGACTGCAGCGATTTGACCGTACCTTCATCTGGACGACCATACGGGTGATTACCGTACAAGACTTCCGAGAATTTGCGCGACGCAATGGTCGAGGGGTTACGCTGCGAGGCCTCAAGGCTCGCAACAACCTGCTGGCGAATGCGATCAACTGCATCCTGATCGAAGCGCGGTTTATTAACGGCCAACGCCAGAAGATCACTGACAGCATTGCGGTTTTCAGCCAACATACGGATGCTACCCGAAACGGAATCAGGGGAAGCTGTAAAGCTCATCTCACCACCGAGATTATCGATGCGCTCCTGAAAGCTGTCAGAATCGAGATCGCCCGCACCTTCGTCGAACAGGCCGGTCATCAGATTGGCAAGACCTTCCTTGCCACCCGGATCCTGCGATGTGCCTCCCTTGAACGAGAAGCGCATCGAAACGAGTGGGACAGAATTGTCCTCAACCAGCCAGGCTTTTATGCCCTTTGGTGAGACAACCTCCTGAATTTCTATAGCATTTGCAGGCAGGTTTAAAATGATGAGCAACATCATCGATGTTGCAAGTGCCATCATCGCAGTCTTTGCACGATTAACGTTCAACGCAATAGCTTTGCTCACTGGATTGCTCCTCCCGCGCCATTCTCGTTATTGCCAGCGGCAGCATTCGGATTTTCGCGTGCGTTTTCAGGTTCTGTGTCTGGCGGCAGCAAATAGCTAGTCACCGACTGGTCCTTGACCAGATAGCGGCTTGCCGCATCTTTGATCTGCTCGACGGTGACACCCTTGATCACATCCGGCCATTTCTGAATATCTTCGATACTCATGCCGATGGAGAGAGTGGATCCATAAATCCGGGCCATACCGGACTGGCTGTCCCGCGCGAATGTCACTGCCTTAAGAAAGCGATTGCGCGCCTGATCAAGCTCGGTCTGTGTCACACCCTCCTTGATGATACGGGCAACTTCGGCATCAACTGCCTTTTCAACATCGGCCAGCGTCTTGCCGTTTTGCGGTGAACCGTAAACCGAGAATGTGCCGTCATCGAGCGGATCGCCATCATAGCTGGCACCCGTGTTGGATGCGATGCCCTGCTTGACGATCAGTTCCTGATAAAGACGCGAGCGCAGTGACCCGCCAAGAATTTCGCTCAGCAGGTCGAGTGCCGGTGCGTCTCCTGCCTTCACATCCGGGAATCGCTTCTCATTGGAATAAGAGGGCACCAGCCATGACATGCGGAACGACGGTGTGCTCACACGATCATCATGCAGCGTCACGACGCGGGCTGCGTGCTTTTCCGGTTCCTGCGGGCGCTCACGAGGCAAAACATCAGCACGCTTCGGGATTTTGGCCCAAGTTTTCATAACGAGATCACGGACGCGCTCCGGCGTTACGTCACCTGCAATAACCAGTGTCGCATTATTCGGCGTGTAATATTGCTGGTAGAAATCCACCGCATCTTTCAGGCTGAGCTTTTCCATTTCCTGTCGCCAGCCGATAACCGGCACACGGTAAGGATGGTTGTAGAACAGCACGGCATCGGTGTTTTCCATCAGCATCGCTGCGGGATTTGAATCGACGCGCATACGACGCTCTTCAAGGATCACCTCGCGCTCAGTCGTCACGGCTTCTTCATCGAGAACCAGATTGGCCATGCGATCCGATTCATATCCCATCACCATTTCCAGCGCGTCAGGTGCAACGCGCTGGAAATAGGCCGTGTAATCATACGAGGTAAACGCATTTTCCTGACCGCCAATCGCTGCAATCTTCGCGGAGAACTCTCCAGCCGGATAGGTCTTGGTCCCCTTGAACATCAGATGTTCAAGAAAATGCGCAATGCCGGATTCACCGGGAGCCTCATCAGCTGAACCGACGTGATACCAGATCATCTGCGTGACCACCGGCGCGCGGTGATCCGGAATAACGACGACCTTGAGGCCGTTTTCCAGCGTGAAGCTGCTGATATCTTCGGATTTCGTGATTTCTGGCAGATTTGCTTGTTCTGCAGGCTTAGCAGCCTCAGTCACTACAGCGGGTGCAGGCGTCTGCGCCCGGACCGAACCTGTTGCAAGCGGCAGAGCCAGCGCCAAACCAAGGGCGGTGGACAACAAATAGTGCCGGAGTGAGGGGTTATTCACCAAACGACATCTCCAATCAGTTTCATTCCGCCCTGACAGCTATGAGATGTCTGGCGAGCGGCAAGACCTGTATTTATATTCAATGTGTCTCCGAAACCGGTCGCCCGGGTTCGGATATAGTTTTATCCCGATCAGAGCCCATTTTGATCTGACTTCATCAGATCGGTGCCCTGATTATCTGCTTTTGCGCATCTTATCCGAAAACCGTTTCACACTTTTTCGGGATGCGCTTTCAACTGGATGAGGCGGATAATGGTGCCACCATAATTCCGCTCTTCATGAACGACGAATCGTTCATCCAGTTCCAGCGATGCTTCCGCTTCCTCTTCAAGCACGATAAGTGCGTCAGGATTAAGCCAACTGCCTTCCAGTGCAGATAAAAGAGCCTTTTCCCCCATGCGGCGACCATAGGGTGGATCAGCAAATATCAGATCGAAAGGCTCCATCGTGCCCGCTTCACCAAGCTTGCAAGCATCGCGGCGCAGAACCTTGGTCTGGCCCTGAAGACCGAAAGCTTCGATGTTCTGTCGAAGAATGCCGCGACCTTCCGCAGATTCTTCGACGAAGACCGCATAGCGAGCGCCGCGAGATAGCGCTTCGAGTCCGAGCGCGCCCGTTCCCGCGAAGAGATCCAGCACGCGACCGCCGTCCACCTTATCGGGAAAGCTATGCGCGAGAATATTGAAGAGGCTTTCGCGCGTGCGATCCGTCGTTGGACGGATCGCATTTGTTGCAGGAGTTACGAGCGCGCGCCCGCGGAATTTACCGCCGACGATCCGCACCGCTGCCCCCTGGCTTGCCACCGCGTGGCTTTCCATCGCCGGACCGGCCATTGCTCGGCTTTCCGCCTGAACCGCCACGATCCGGACCCTTGCCAAAGCCTCCTGGACCCTTCGACGGGTTACGACCTTCGCCAGAACGTGGTCCGCCACTGCGCGGGCCACGATCCGCGTTTCCGGCGCCAAAACGGCCTTCACCACGCGGACCTGAAGGCTTGCCGAAGCTGCGACCCTCATAACCACCCGATGATCTCTCACCGCCTTCAGCCTTCAACTCGGCGCGCTCGCGCTTACCCGGACGGCGTTCCTGCTTGCGATCATCACGGCCTTCCGGACGTGGACTGCGCCCCTCTTGCGGACCCTCATAACGGCGCGGACGATCCTCGCGACCTTCTTCTCGGCGCTGATCACCATCCCCAAAACGGCGTGGGCGTTGCTGAAAATCACCTTCACCACGCGGGCTACGGCTTGCAGGACGTCCTTCTGAACGACCCGCTGGCCTGTCGGAACGCCCTTCTGAACGGCCCTCAAAACGACGCGGACGATCTTCACGACCTTCATCACGGCGCTGATCACCTTCTTCGAAACGACGCGGACGAGACTTGAAATCGCCTTCAGAGCGGTTTGCGCGTTCACCGCGAGCAGTAGCACGCGCGGCTTTTTCTGCTGCAGCTTTTTCACCCTGTGGGCGTGCGCCGGAGGCCATCCAGACATTCACCCCACCACGACGACGCGGTTCGATCTTGTCTTCTTTCTTTTCTGGACGCTTGCGGCGCTCAGGCTGGCTCGAAATCCATTCACGCTCGCGTGGCTGGCGGCGATACTCGCCCTCCTGCTCACGCGGCTCGCGCTGTTCCATCTCGCGCGCAGTACGGCCCTGAACAACGGTGTTGGAGAATTCATTCAGAATTGGCGCATCGAAGTCCGCGCCAGATTCTTCTACGAGTTTTTCACCCAGCTGATCGCGCAAAATGCGGCCGCGAATTTCACGCACACCACCTTCTTCAAGATCACCGAGCTGGAAAGGACCAAACGAAACGCGGATCAGCCGTCCAACAGTCAGGCCCAATGCGCCGAGAATGTTCTTAACTTCGCGGTTTTTGCCTTCGCGCAGACCAATAGAAATCCAGACATTAGCACCCTGCTCGCGCTCAAGCGTCGCTTCGATACTGCCATAAAAGACGCCATCAACGGCAATGCCGTTTTTCAACTCGTCAAGCTGCACCTGCGTGACCTTACCATGGGCGCGGACGCGGTAGCGACGCAGCCAGCCAGTCGACGGCAGCTCCAGAACACGCGACAGACCACCATCATTGGTGAGCAACAGCAGCCCTTCGGTATTGATATCGAGACGTCCGACAGAAAGCACACGTGGCATTTCAGCAGGCAGCGCTTCAAATACGGTCGGGCGGCCCTCAGGGTCACGGTTGGTAGTCACAAGGCCCGCAGGCTTGTGATACAGCCACAACCGCGTGCGCTCAGCCTGCTTCAGCTGCTTGCCATCGACTGTGATGACATCCGTGCGCTTTACATTGATCGCCGGTGTGTCGAGAACCTTGCCGTTCACCGAAATACGGCCTGCCGCAATCATGGTCTCTGCTTCGCGGCGCGAAGCAATACCGGCACGGGCCAAACGCTTGGCAATGCGCTCGCTGGTATCTTCACCCTCCTGCGGAGCACGAGATCCGAATTTGCGCGGCGCTCCGCGATCGTCATCACGACGAGGTCGATCATCGCGTGGCTTGCCGTCGCGAAAACTATCGTCGCGGGGACCGGAGCGTCGCTCACCGCGTTCGCCACGCGTACCGCTTGGGCGGTCACCGCGGCCTTCGCCACGTCCATGCGGGGGACGTCGACCGCCTTTGTTGTCGTCTTCTGTGCTCATCTGGTATTGGCCTTTCAGCAGCGCCGCCGTGTCGTCTTTCGCCCCTTTTCAACTGGGAAAGAGCTGTCCGGTCAAAAACGCCGTATAAATCCGTTCGTAAATCGGTTTTGATTTCGTGACTTATGCAGTAACAAATCGCTCATTAGCTTGCGAGCGAAATTTCCCTATCTTGGCTATGAAATGAGGTCGGTTTGAAAAAGGATGCAGATATTTCATCCCAGATATCAGTAAATCCAATGCAGATCGCCCTCCAAGAGGCCAAATCTGCAGCGCTGCGTGGCGAAGTGCCAATCGGGGCCGTCATCGTGCATGAAGGAGAAATCATCGCCAGCGCAGGTAACCGAACCCGCGAGTTGAACGACGTCACTGCCCACGCGGAAGTGCTTGCAATTCGACATGCCGGCGAATTTCTCAAATCCGAACGTCTCCCCGATTGTGATCTTTACGTAACGCTTGAGCCTTGCGCTATGTGTGCCGCAGCAATCTCCTTCGCTCGTATTCGGCGGCTTTATTACGGTGCATCTGATCCAAAAGGCGGTGGCGTTGAATATGGGCCACGCTTTTACACGCTGCCCACATGCCATCATGTGCCTGATGTTTATGCCGGATTTTCCGAAGAAGAATCCCAGAAACTGCTCAGAGAGTTTTTTCGCGAGAAGCGGTAGGCAAGCTTAATTAACGGCACGGCGACCAGTCATGTGACGCAGCGTATTATCGCGCAGCGCAAAATGGTGCACCAATGCCATGAACACATGACCAACAATTACAGCGAGCAAAACCCAACCCAGAAGACCGTGCGCCGCATTGCCTGGTGCGGTCAGTGCAGCATTCTGCACATCAGTCTGTTGGAAAACTTGGATGCCGAATGCAGAAAACCCGCGACCGCTCCCGTAACTGCGCAGTAACGCAAGCGCGGGAACTGCAAACATCAGTATATAAATAACCAAATGCCCCGCCGCGGCGAGTTGACCTATCGCGCCCTGCTTTCGTGGCCGCTTGGATAGGTTCAGCAAGCCCCACACTCCACGCAACAACACAAGTATCAACAGGGAAAAGCCAATCGTGTGATGCGCAGACCAAAAGAAACTGTAGGCTGCACTATCCTTTATGAAAACCCGCAGAATGGCAGATATGAATTGCCAAAGGAAAAGGACGGCCATGAGCCAATGAAACACACGACTGATGACGCCGTAACCATTGGGACCATCCCAAATCTGATTTGTTTTATCCATTACTGTACCCTAGTTTCCGAAAAGCAGCAGGATACGCTCTGACAGAATAGTTTCGTTGATTGAAATCAAATATTGGTTAGAATAACCAACATTAAAAATATTTAATATTTGAAAAGAACAGTCACAGAACAACGTCATTTTAATGACAAGCCGCGAAGTAAATAACAAAAAAAAGCCGGAAGATTGTTTCTTCCAGCTTTCTGATTTTTAAAAAATTATACTATAGTATTAGTTCCAAGGAAGCAGATCACGCCAGCTCTTACTTCCGCCGCCAGCAGCTTTCTTACGCTCGCGTTCTTTCTGCGATTCATCCTGGCCCAATTCACCCACAGCTGCCGTCGATGCGGGCTGACGGTAACCGAGAGGCGGTTCACTGAGATAGCGGCGCGTCGTGGACGAGCCTTGCGTCTGCGCTTCACGCTGCTTCTTCAGCTCAGCAACTTTCGCTGGATCAAATGTCGGCGTACGGGATTCATAGTCTTCGCGACGGCTGTTACCGCTTGGAAGAGAAGCCCGAAGATTATTGGCAACCGCTACGTCCTGTTCAACAGGCGAAACAAAGTTCGGGTTGTCGCGATTTGCAGTGATTTCATCACGCAGACGTTTACGGCGCTGCTCTGGTGATTCTGGCCACGAAGGATCACCCGCGCTTGCAACGCTTTCCTGCGGAGCAGGCAGCGAGCCCTTGTCGCCCTGAGCAGGACGCACAAGATCAGGACGCGGCTTGTAATCGATGCGTTCTTTTTTCTTGCCCTGACCGAAGCTGGCCATGTTCGACATGTCGTCGAGGAGCTGCGCACTCGCCGTTTTGTCGGTTCCGTAGGTCGGCGACGATACACATCCAGACAGTGCGAAACCCGCAACCGCCGTCATCAATACCAGAACTCGTCCTTCAATCTTCATTAGCGCCACTTCTTTTACGCCTGTCGATTTTCTTTTCGTCAAAGGCTTCTTTGTCACCCTTGCCGCAAGAAACCGGCAACTCCAAGGCAGATTGCAAGTTTATCTCAAGGAGAGCCTTGTACATGAGAGCATCTCTACGGGCAATCGCGATATTAACCGCTATTTCACCATGCTCTCACTCATCAAGGCAAGCCCTGTCGTGAAAAAGCCCGGACGCGCGATGCATCCGGGCATTATTATCAGGCTGAAAGCCGTCCGAGAGCCTTCAATTCATGCAGCGCTGCCGCGTCACGGGCCGAGACTTCCGGGAATTCCGCGTCCGAACCGACGTCGGTTGTGTATCGCCACGAACGCGCGCACTTCTCACCTTCTGCACGAACAGGAACGACCGCAACGCCCTTGACATCATCAAGCGTGAAAGCCTCAGCAGTTGCTGCAGCATCTGTAAGTGAGATGTCGCTGGTGATGCAGATTTCAGCGAAATCCAGACCTTCAAGCGAATCGGCGAGGCTCTTGTCAGTAATGTGGACAACCGGAGCTGCCTCCAGCGAAGAACCAATGCGCTTGTCTGCGCGTTCCAGTTCCAGCGCACCCGTAACAACGCGGCGAACATTACGAACCTTGCGCCACTTTTCAGCCAACACGTCATCGCGCCATTCAGCTGGAATCGCACGGAACTGCTCCAGATGCACCGATGTCGACTGTGGATAGCGGTCAAGCCATGCTTCTTCCGTGGTGAAAGGCAGCATTGGCGCAAGCCAGGTGGTTACGCGATCGAAGATTTCCCGCACAGTCTGAAGGGCGGCCTTGCGGCGAACACTCGACGGCGCATCGCAGTAGAGAGCATCCTTGCGGATATCGAAGTAGAAAGCCGAGAGTTCGACATTCATGAAGTCGATCAGTGCACGGGCAATGCGCTTGAAATCAAACGCGTCGTAGCCTGAGCGGACAACCTCATCGAGTTCGGCAAGACGATGCAGCATCAACCGCTCGAGTTCCGGCAGATCAGCGTGAGGCAAGGTTTCGCCTTGGTCATGGGCGAGGGTGCCAAGCATCCAGCGGATCGTGTTACGCAGTTTGCGATAGGCGTCGATATTGGTCTGAATGATATTCTTGCCAAGACGCTGATCTTCCCAATAGTCGGTGGTCATCACCCACAGACGCAGGATGTCAGCGCCAGAATCCTTGATCACATCCTGCGGCGTGACAGTGTTTCCAAGCGATTTTGACATTTTCTTGCCGTTTTCATCCATGGTGAAACCATGGGTAACGACAGCGTTGTAGGGCGCGCGGCCACGCGTTCCGCAGCTTTCCAGCAGCGACGAATGGAACCAGCCGCGGTGCTGGTCAGACCCTTCAAGATAAACGTCGGCAGGCCACTTCATGTCCTCACGATCTTCGAGCGTGAAAGTATGCGTCGAACCAGAATCGAACCAAACGTCGAGAATGTCGCGAACCTGCGTCCAGCCCTCATTTGCGCGGCTACCGAGGAAGCGTTCACGCGCACCTTCCGCAAACCATGCATCAGCACCCTCTTGCTCGAAAGCTTCGAGGATGCGCTTGTTGACGGCATCGTCCTGCAGGATATTGCCTTCTTCATCCGCGAAAACGCAGATCGGTACGCCCCAAGCCCGCTGACGCGAAAGCACCCAGTCCGGGCGACCTTCGATCATTGAGCGCAAACGGTTCTGACCGGCAGCTGGAACGAAGCGGGTTTCCTCAATGGCCTTGAGTGAGCGCGAACGCAGCGTGGTTCCATCGCCGAGGTTCTTGTCCATATAGACGAACCACTGCGGGGTGTTGCGGAAAATTACCGGCTTCTTCGAGCGCCATGAATGCGGATAGGAATGCTTCAGACGACCGCGTGCAAAAAGTCTATCATGCGCGATGAGCTGCTTGATGACAGCCTCGTTTGCATCGCCCTTCTTGCCGTTATCATCGATAACACGCGCGGCACCGCCGTCGCGATCCGGACCAAAGCCAGGCGCATCCTTGGTGTAATAACCGTCATCGCCGACCGGGAAAGGAATGCTTGGATCGATACCGCGCGCTTCCAGCTCACGAGCATTGTCCATCCAGGCTTCAAAATCTTCACGACCGTGGCTTGGTGCGGTGTGAACAAAACCCGTGCCGGCATCGTCGGTTACGTGGTCGCCGGAAACCAGCGGCACTACAAATTCATATCCGCCGCCGAAGCCCTTAAGCGGATGTGAAAGCTCATTTCCTGCAAGTTCTTCGCTCGAGACATCGCGCAGACGCTTGAACTCAAGCTTAGCTTTCTTGGCGCATTCTTCAGAAAGCTTGTCAGCAAAAACCAGCTTTTCGCCGGGCTGAGGACCGAAATCGTTCTCGGCAGCGACAACTTCGTACAGACCATAGGCAACGCGCGAGGAATAAGCCACCGCACGATTGCCCGGAATGGTCCAAGGGGTTGTAGTCCAGATAACAACGGAAGCGCCTGCCAGATCGCCAGTTCCGGCTACCGCGAACTTGACCCAGATCATATCCGACTCGATGTCGTGATATTCGACTTCGGCTTCAGCAAGTGCCGTGCGCTCGACAACCGACCACATGACCGGCTTCGAGCCGCGATAAAGCTGGCCAGTGACAGCAAACTTCAGGAGTTCGCCAGCGATCCGCGCTTCCGCATGGAAGTTCATGGTCGTGTATGGGTTTTCGAAATCACCGCAGATTGCAAGGCGTTTGAACTCTTCCGACTGGACTTTGATCCAGCCCGCCGCGAACTCACGGCATTCCTTGCGGAACTCGTTGATTGCGACTTCGTCCTTGTTTTTGCCCTGTGCGCGATATTTTTCTTCGATCTTCCACTCGATCGGCAGACCATGGCAATCCCAGCCCGGAACATAGTTCGAGTTGAAACCACGCATCTGGAACGAGCGCGTGATCACATCCTTGAGGATCTTGTTCAGCGCATGGCCGATATGGATATTGCCGTTTGCGTAAGGAGGGCCGTCATGCAGGACGTAAAGCGGACGGTCCTTGGCGTCTTCACGCAGCTTTTTGTAGAGGTTCATTTCCTCCCAACGCTGCACAAAAAGCGGCTCGCGCTGCGGCAGGCCTGCGCGCATCGGGAACTCGGTCTGCGGCAGATTGAGGGTTTTGGAATAATCGATCTTGTCGGTCATTTTACGCTTGCCTGTCATTCCCGCATGTTTTGATACGAGGGGAATATGCTTTGAACGGTCAGGAGGCTGCCAAACGCAGCCGGGAAAACTCAGGAGGCTGCGAGGCACAGCCGGTCGCTCCCGGACCTTCCTGCCATGCGCCGCTTAAAAGCAGCGCCATCAAGGCTTAGAGGAAGGCCGGGCCAATAATTCGTATAGCCGTGCCGATGTGCCGAAAATCCGTCATCATGGGCACGCTTTTAGCAATGACCTTCGCAGGAATAAAGAGGCAGGGCGCAATAAACTTGCAGCCCTGCCTCCGAAAACTTTACAGATTGACCGGATTTTTATCAGTCGAGCGAGAAATCAAAACGATAGGTCGCAGATACGCCAACCATAAACTGGTTCGGCGAACCGTGCTGCTTCACGATGCTCGAATCCTTTGCCGGACCCTGAAGACGGCTATATTCGCCAAACAGACTGGTATCGATCTTGTCAGTTGCTTTCCAGGTGATGGCGCCGCCAACACCGACCGATTCCCAACCGCCACCCGGACGATATTCCTTCACACCCGATGCAACAGCTTCCTCAGCCGTTACGCCATAATAGGTCTTGAAGTAATCCTTGGAGGCGAAGGTTGCACGCGGGCCAGCCGAAACACGAACGACAGGCGTTACGTCATAGAACGCATCGGCGGCAACATCAGCGACAACACCCTTGTGCGCGCGAATACCATGACGCACTTCACCGCGGACACGCAGCCAGTCAGTTGGGTAAACATCGACGAAACCACCGGCTTCACCGCCGAACTTGGTTTCGTGAAGACCATCAATCTTGGTGTCGCGCTCGAACATCAATTTGCCGACAGCACCAACACGGAAGCGATCCTGATCTATGAGTGCAAAAGAGACATTGTCATTGCGCGATGAAAAGCGTTCTGCCTCACCCTGACGGCCAAGCGAAATCAGAGGCTGCGCTGAAAACCTATACTTGTTGGAACCTTCGAACTTCGGAGCAATCAGGCCAGCAGCACCCACCTTGAGATACCAGTCGCCAGACCAGAAATACTTGCGAGCCGGCTTGGCGGGTTCCGCAGCATAAACGTCTGTCTGCTGCATATCTGCAGCAACGGCCGAGAAAGAACCCACGAACAATGCAGCGCCTGTAATAAAGGCAAGGGAGATACGCGTCACATGAAACTCCGATAAACAGCGCCCCGGAAACTTTAGGGGCATTTAATACTATGTGTACGGAATATGTAAAATTAAACTTAAATCTCAGGTAGAAATTACTACAGGCTTTTTCGCAGCATGACTCTCAGAAGTGGAAATCCATTACGCGTCAGAACCGCCGTGGTAGCTAAGCTGGAAAGGATAGTAGACGATCCAGTGCGGATATCGGTTGTGCTCCCGCGAGGATCGCGCGCGCTTCTTCTTCATCCCGTTTCATTTGAACAATCAGCGGATCAAGACCGTCGAATTTAATTTCACCGCGCAGATAGCCAAAGAAAGAGACTTCAGCAACTTCGCCATAAAGCTCGCCTGCAAAATCGAAGACGAAAGTTTCAAGCAACGGCTTCCCATCACTGTCAACAGTCGGACGACGGCCAAAACTTGCGACACCATCGCGCAAACTGCCGTCCGCCCTGCGGAAACGCACAGCATAAATGCCATGCTTCATGCTCACATGATCATCGATTGTCATATTGGCGGTTGGAAATCCAAGCGTGCGACCAAGCTTCTTACCGTGAATAACTTCTCCGCTCACACGATAGCGATAGCCAAGAAGACCTGCCGCTTCGGAAACCGCACCATCGCATAAAAGCGCTCTGATGCGCGTGGAGGAAACGACATTTCCGCCCTCGTCGCTGAATGCATCCACCAGAGAAACACTGAACCCCGATACCTCTCCGGCTTCCACGAGGAATTGCGGTGTGCCACGGCGTCCCTTACCAAAATGGAAGTCATAACCTGTGACCACGCAATTGGCGTGCAAACGCTCGACCAGAATATTGCGCACAAAGTCTTCAGCAGATTGCGCCGAAAAATCTGCTGTGAACGGCTGCTCCACCACAGCGTGGAAACCCATCAGTCGCAGAATTTCGGCTTTTTCGACGGCATCGGTCAGGCGCTCAACAGGCTCGTTGGGCTTGAAGAAACTGCGCGGGTGCGGCTCAAAAGTCAGAACAACAGCAGGCAACCCATCCCGCTGAGCAATTTCAAGCGCACGCTCCAACACTGCCTGATGGCCACGGTGAACACCATCAAAATTGCCTATTGCCACAACGCAATCACGCAATGTGAGCGGCAATGCATCCGTTCCTGAAAGGCGCTGAAAAGCAGGTTTTGTCATGGTCGAAGCAGGTTCTCGAGGCGGATGTCAGACGAGTGCGTAGAGCGAGGCGATTGGTGCATGGCCATGCTTTTGCAGAAACGCGTTCATTCTCTCGAAGTCGACATTTCCATCAGCTGTGTAATCCGCTGCATGAACACCACCGGAAATATAGAGCACATCGAGCCCATAATCAGCGGCGCCCTTAACATCTGTCAACACTCCGTCGCCGATCCCGAGGATACGGGTCTTTTCAACAGGCGAACCACGAATTTCTTCAACCGCTTTTGCAGCAGCTTCGTAAATCGGGCGATGCGGTTTGCCTGCAATCAGCGTGCGACCGCCAAGCTGACCGTAATCGCGCGCCAGCGCGCCAGCACACCAGATCAGGCGCGGTCCGCGTTCAACCATAATATCCGGGTTTGCGCAGATGAAAGGCAGATTGCGCGAACGAAGACGTTGCAGCAGCTCCGCGTAATTTTCCGGCGTCTCGGTTTCATCGTCATAAAGACCCGTACAGACGACGCCCGAAGCTTCGAACTCTTCAACAAGCTCGACATCCAGACCTTCATAAATCGCCAGCTCACGTTCGCTACCGATATGGAAGACCTTGCGCGGACCTTCAATAATGAGATCACGGGTCACATCGCCGGAGGTGACCACACGGTCATAGGCATCTTCCGGCACACCGAGCAACGTCATCTGTGCAATAACGCTGCCAAACGGACGTGGTGCATTGGTTACGAGAATAACCGTTATGCCCTTGGCGCGCGCACGCTTTAAAGCCTCGACAGCAGGTGCAAATGCAACTTCACCATTGTGCAACACACCCCAGACATCACAGAAGATCGCATCATATCCGTCCGTCAGATCGTCTAGGCGCTCAGGCAGTTTCATCACTATCCTCTAGTATTGTGGTCCGGCATATACCGGCAAAAGAAGGAGCCCGACCGTTCCATGCTCAAGCAAACAGTCGACTTTGGTGAAGATGCGTATCAGGCATCCTGCGAATTCCTCTACTAGAATGCGCCTGATCTGTCACCACGCTTGAGCCTATCTGCGTCCAAATGCACGCCCGGATGAACGCATTGTGTTTGAACGATAAGTCTTCCTGCAATCAGAGGTCGTTAACCAAGCCTGCCATTTCCTGGATATAACCCGCCACAGGTGCTTATTTTTCCGCCCGCCTTGCCAGCCATCTGTATAGTCCCCACATTGCAGGCAACAGCACGCCGATGCCTGTGACAGGCTGATTTTCAGAATTTATTTTCTGCTCTGTCAAAAAACGG
This sequence comes from Ochrobactrum sp. BTU1, assembly GCA_018798825.1. NCBI lineage: Bacteria > Pseudomonadati > Pseudomonadota > Alphaproteobacteria > Hyphomicrobiales > Brucellaceae > Ochrobactrum > Ochrobactrum sp. BTU1. The sequence continues at coordinate 1,379,309 of CP076355.1, forward strand.
CAACGATCCTTGACAAAGAATAGGACCAGTTCTATCTCTTTGGCACGTTAGCACTCGGACAGATGGAGTGCTAACAAGCGCGGATCGGTTCGATCCGTTAACAGGGTTCAACGTCTATAACACCAAGGGTTATACCATGGCTGATATCAAGTTCCGCCCGCTTCATGACCGCGTCGTCGTTCGTCGCGTTGAATCGGAAGCTAAGACCGCTGGCGGGATCATCATCCCTGACACCGCTAAAGAAAAGCCGCAGGAAGGCGAAATCGTCGCTGTTGGCGCTGGCGCTCGTGACGAAGCAGGCAAGCTGATCGCTCTCGAAGTTAAGGCTGGCGACAAGGTTCTGTTCGGCAAGTGGTCGGGCACAGAAGTCAAGATCGGCGGCGAAGACCTGCTGATCATGAAAGAATCCGACATTCTCGGAATTGTTGGCTAATCCCTCTGGTTCGCGCCGGTTAGGCGAAGCCACAGATTAGTTTCTACCTGAATATCAACTCACCATAATCTGACCGGGACATTTCCCAGGAGAGTAAAATGGCTGCAAAAGACGTAAAATTCGGTCGCAATGCGCGCGAAAAGATGCTGCGCGGCGTCGATATCCTCGCTGACGCTGTGAAGGTAACGCTCGGCCCAAAGGGTCGTAACGTTGTTATCGACAAGTCCTTTGGCGCTCCACGCATCACCAAGGACGGCGTATCGGTTGCCAAGGAAATCGAACTCGAAGACAAGTTCGAAAACATGGGCGCACAGATGCTGCGCGAAGTGGCTTCGAAGACCAACGATACTGCTGGTGACGGCACAACCACTGCGACCGTTCTCGGTCAGGCTATCGTTCAGGAAGGCGCAAAAGCTGTTGCTGCCGGCATGAACCCGATGGACCTGAAGCGCGGTATCGATCTCGCAGTCACTGAAGTTGTTGCAAACCTTCTTAGCAAGGCCAAGAAGATCAACACTTCGGAAGAAGTTGCTCAGGTTGGCACCATCTCCGCTAACGGCGAAGCCGAAATCGGCAAGATGATCGCTGAAGCGATGCAGAAAGTCGGCAACGAAGGCGTGATTACGGTTGAAGAAGCCAAGACCGCTGAAACCGAACTCGAAGTCGTTGAAGGTATGCAGTTCGACCGCGGCTACCTGTCGCCATACTTCGTCACCAACCCAGACAAGATGGTTGCTGATCTCGAAGACGCATACATCCTCCTGCATGAAAAGAAGCTTTCGAACCTGCAGGCTCTTCTGCCAGTGCTCGAAGCTGTTGTTCAGACCTCAAAGCCACTCGTCATCATCGCTGAAGATGTTGAAGGCGAAGCTCTCGCAACGCTCGTTGTCAACAAGCTGCGTGGCGGCCTGAAGATTGCTGCTGTTAAGGCTCCTGGCTTCGGCGATCGCCGTAAGGCAATGCTCGAAGACATCGCGATCCTCACCGGCGGTCAGGTTATCTCCGAAGACCTCGGTATCAAGCTTGAAACCGTTACGCTCGACATGCTCGGCCGTGCGAAAAAAGTTTCGATCACCAAGGAAAACACCACGATCGTTGACGGTGCAGGCCAGAAGGCTGAAATCGATGCGCGCGTTTCGCAGATCAAGCAGCAGGTTGAAGAAACCACTTCTGACTACGACCGTGAAAAGCTTCAGGAACGTCTTGCCAAGCTCGCTGGTGGCGTTGCCGTAATCCGCGTCGGCGGTGCAACGGAAATCGAAGTCAAGGAAAAGAAGGACCGCGTTGACGACGCCCTGAACGCAACCCGCGCTGCGGTTGAAGAAGGTATCGTTGCTGGTGGTGGTACCGCCCTGCTCCGCGCTTCGTCGCAGATCGTTGCCAAGGGTGCAAACCCTGACCAGGAAGCTGGTATCAACATCGTTCGTCGCGCTCTGCAGGCTCCTGCTCGCCAGATCACGACCAATGCCGGTGAAGAAGCTTCCGTCATCGTTGGCAAGATCCTTGAAAACGGCTCGGACACCTACGGCTACAACACTGCCAATGGTGAATTCGGCGACCTGATCAAGGCTGGCGTTGTTGACCCGGTTAAGGTTGTTCGCACCGCTCTGCAGAACGCAGCATCAGTGGCTGGTCTTCTGATCACGACTGAAGCCATGATCGCTGAACTGCCTAAGAAGGACGCAGCTCCTGCTGGCATGCCTGGCGGTATGGGTGGCATGGGCGGTATGGACTTCTAAGAAGTCCATAGAGAACGGGGCAAATAAGCCTGCACAGAGCACCTGTGCAGGTGAAAGCCCCCAAAAAATAGAAAACCTTCGGCCTCTGCCGAAGGTTTTTTTTTGAATTTTTAAAGTGCAACGCGTCTTCACACATCAAGTGGCGACCAAGATTTGCAGTATAAAATCGGAAGAAAAGCAGCCTTCGATTGGCTTTCTTACATTATGTAACTCTTTGTGATTTATAGAAAATTTACCTATCCCGGGCTTTACTAAGGAAGCTGCGGCTATTTTAGCATTTTCTGATTTACATTCCGCGGTTTTCATGGTCAATCGCTACCAATACGAGATGGACTTCCTGTTTGCCCCCGCACTTTGGAAGTCCTGTCTCAGGCAACAGGAAAGGCAGGCTCGCGCCTGCCTTTCCACTTTTACGCTTTTAACTTATCGACTGCTCATTCCGCCGCTTCAGCCTGGTCATAACCGTGGACCGGCTTCCGCGCGTCATAACGCGCTCGCGCCATCATGACTTGCGCCTCATTAGCGACTGCCCACTCTCCCAAACCTCGAACCGGCCTGAGAAGATCGCGGCCAAGTTCCGTCAATTCATACTGGACCTTCGGTGGAATGGTCGGGAAGACAGTTCTGGAGACAAAGCCGTCGCGCTCGAGATTGCGAAGCGTCGTCGTCAGCATTTTCTGCGAAATGCCATCAACTGTGCGGCGGATTTCATTAAACCGCATCGGACCATTGCCAAGATAACTCACAACCAAGACCGTCCACTTATCGCCGACGCGCGACAAAATATCGGTCACAGCCCTGCAAGCAGTGGTTTCCTTGAAGTCACCGGGTTTCATAAAAGTGCCTCCTTGCGCCTTATTCAGTCACCGGTATAGCGTTAGTCTCTATTGGTTACCACTAAAAAGGAAATATCGATGAGCAAGCTTAAAGTTGCAGTGATTGTCGGCAGCACTCGTGAACAGCGTTTTTCTCCAGTATCAGCGGAATGGATTGCAAAGGTCGCAGCCGCACGACCTGAATTCGATGTCGAAATCCTCGATCTGGCTGATTATCCTATGGGTTTTTATGGCGACATAGCAACAACCACCGCACAGGCAGAGACAGCCGACAGGTGGAAGACCAAGCTACGCGAGTTTGACGCCTATATTCTGACGGCTGCCGAATATAACCATGCGCCAACAGCGGTTCTGAAAAATGCCATCGATTATGGTGATTGGATTGAGAAGCCAATCGGCTTCGTCGGCCACGGCGGCGTCGGCGGTGCACGCGCTGTCGAACAGCTGCGGATGATCGCAGTTGAGATGTCTTCGATGTCGGTGAAAACTGGCGTCCATATCTTGTTCCCAGATTACCTTGCAGTCGTCAAGAAAGAGAACACGCTGGATGACTTCCCGCATCTGGGGGAAGCCGCCAAGAATATGCTGGATCAGCTTGCGTGGTGGGGTCATGCCCTGAAAGCTGCACGCCTCGGCTAATTCATTCGCGACAAACCGCGGCACTATGCCAATGCTTGGGACCGCGGCTTGTCGCACCGTTTTTTTGCCCTATGATTATCTGAACTGATCATGGGATGGATAATTAAATGCGCCAGGAACGACCGATAGCCACTGCACCGAAGGACGGACGCAAAGTAACTGTGGTATGGATCGATGATGACGATCAGCGCAATGAATCAGTTGGTCAATATCGTTCTCTTGATAAGCTGAAAGCCGGTGGTGGCGACTGGGACGAAACTGACACCGGATGGTGGATTTTCACCGACAGTAAAACCCAGCAGCGGGTCGAGCCGACCGCGTGGATTTCAGAAACCGACGACGGCGATGACGACAACGAGGATAACTGAACCTGGAGTGGGTGCTGCACTCGATAAAATTTGACTTTTATATTCATATTTTATCAAATAACTGAGAGCTAGGGCTGCTCTACGAGCATTCCATAGCCAATAATCCAGCAATGCTGTTATTCTCGATTCTACGGGCGGGCATTTCCCCCGCCTGAAACAAGCCGGAGACTGAAGATGACTGCCACGCGTACCGAAACAGATACTTTCGGACCCATCGATGTTGCCGCCGACCGTTACTGGGGCGCGCAAACACAGCGTTCTTTGCAAAATTTCAAGATCGGTGGCGAACGTATGCCCCTGCCTCTGGTTCATGCATTGGGCGTCGTCAAGCGCGCAGCAGCTGAAACCAATATTGCTCTGGGTAAGCTTGATCCTGTTCTTGGACAGGTCATCGCCGTTGCGGCATCCGAAGTGATTGAAGGCAAGCTCGACGATCATTTCCCGCTTGTTGTCTGGCAGACGGGGTCAGGTACGCAGTCAAACATGAATGCCAACGAGGTTATTTCCAACCGCGCCATTGAGCTTCTGGGCGGCGAGCTTGGCTCGAAGAAGCCAGTCCATCCGAATGACCACGTCAATATGGCCCAGTCTTCGAATGACACTTTCCCAACTGCAATCCATATTGCAACGGCAGTTGAGACTGTTCAACGCCTCTTCCCGGCTTTGGAACACCTCACCAAAGCACTCAAAGATAAGGAAGTAGCGTTCGAGCACATTATCAAGATCGGCCGCACGCATACGCAGGATGCGACGCCTGTCACGCTTGGACAGGAATTCTCAGGCTATCGCGCAGCGCTGGAATATGCGCGCCATCGCATTGAACAATCGCTTGCGGACGTGTTCCTGCTGGCACAGGGCGGAACCGCCGTTGGCACTGGCCTAAACGCACCAAAAGGTTTCGATACTGGCTTTGCGAACGCTGTCAGCGAAATCACCGGTCTAAGCTTCAAGACAGCCCCCAACAAATTTGAGGCGCTCGCAAGCCACGGTGCGCTTGCAAACTTCCATGGCAGCCTGAACGGGCTGGCGGCTGATCTTTTCAAAATCGCCAACGACATCCGCTTCCTTGGCTCCGGTCCTCGTTCTGGTCTTGGCGAATTGTCGCTGCCGGAAAATGAGCCCGGCTCATCAATTATGCCGGGCAAGGTTAATCCGACACAAGCTGAAGCTCTCACCATGGTGGCAACACAGGTCTTCGGCAACCAGACCACAGTAACCGTTGCTGCAAGCCAGGGACACTTCGAGCTTAACGTATTTAAGCCGGTCATTGCTTATAATGTACTGCAGTCGATCCGAATCTTAAGCGATGCCATGGTCTCGTTTGCGGATCACTGCGTGGAAGGCATCGAGGCCAACGAAGACCGCATCAAGGATCTTCTCGATCGTTCGCTGATGCTCGTAACTGCTCTGGCACCAGCTATCGGCTATGACAATGCCGCCAAGATCGCAAAAACCGCGCACAAGAACGGTACAACCTTGCGCGAGGAGGCATTAAAGAGCGGACATGTATCTGAGGAAGATTACGACCGGCTCGTGCGCGCAGAAAAAATGATCGCCCCAGATTGATTGTGCGCAATTAGTGAACAAACTGTCGAAGAATATCCATCTTTTCTTGACAGTGTGGAGCAGGTATTGGGTTGGTCAGTTTAATTGGAGATTCCCCTGATGTCGTCTATCACTCCTCAGAGCAACGGCTTTGCCACGCTCGTCGCACGCGTCTTTCTTTCGATCCTGTTTATTCTCGCTGGCTTTAGCAAGCTGACTGCGATTTCCGGCACAGCTGGTTACTTTGCGGGCCTCGGACTCCCGGTTCCAACTGTAACCGCTGTTCTCGTTGGCCTTGTTGAGTTCGTAGGCGGCCTCGCCATTCTCGTTGGTTTCCAGACACGTATTGCTGCTGCAATCGTGGCTCTGTTCACCATCGGTGCAACGCTTGTAGCGCACATGAACTTCGCTGAAGGCATGAACGCGATGATGGCACAGAAGAACCTCGCCATTGCTGGCGGTCTGATCCTTCTTGCACTGCAGGGGGCAGGTTCGATTTCGATCGACGCAAAGCGCGGCTAATTCCCGCTCTCATGCCCGACCTTGAAAAGCCGTGCTTCATGAGCACGGCTTTTTAGTATCAACTTTATCAAGACACAGAACTGTTACTTAGAGCTCGCAATGATTGCACCGCACGATCTTGTAAGATATTGCAACCGCCTATTTTAATTTTGGAAAGACATATCGTCCTCCCAGACGTGTCTCATAACTTAGCTTGTAGAGAAAAAATGGCCGTTTCACCCGCAACGAACAGTCAGCCTCGTGCTGATGCCCATACGGGCAACAATTACAGCTTTGCACTTGCCAGCCTCACGATGCTCTTCTTCATGTGGGGCTTCATCACTTGTCTCAACGACATTCTCATCCCGCATCTCAAGGGAGTTTTTCAGCTAAACTACTTCCAGTCGATGCTGATCCAGTTCTGTTTCTTTGGTGCTTACTTCATCGTCTCACTGCCCGCTGGCGCACTTGTCAAACGTATATCTTATAAATGGGGGATCGTGACCGGTCTGGTCATTGCAGCCGTCGGCTGCGCGCTGTTCATTCCGGCCGCCTCCTATCGGGTTTACGAACTCTTTCTTGGCGCGCTTTTCGTGCTGGCTTCGGGTGTAACCATTCTTCAGGTCGCGGCAAATCCCTATGTCACCATTCTGGGCGCGCCTGAAACAGCCGCCAGCCGTTTGACACTGACACAGGCTTTCAACTCGCTCGGCACAACCGTCGCACCATCTTTCGGAGCGCTCCTGATACTGTCCGCAGCAACCAGTGATGCAGCAAGCTCTGCGCAAGCGGATGCAGTACAGTTCCCTTACCTCATGCTGGCGCTTGCTTTCGCGGTTCTCGCAATCGTTTTCGCAATCTTGAAACTGCCTGACGTTCAGGAAGAAGAAACGGCGGTCCTCACAAAAGAAGATGGTTCAGCTTGGCAGTATCGCCATCTTGTCTTGGGCTCTATCGGCCTGTTCGTCTATGTCGGCGCTGAGGTCAGCGTAGGCAGTTTCCTCGTCAATTTCCTCAACGACCCCAATGTTGCAGGTCTGGCAGAATCTGAGGCTGCACATTACGTTTCCTACTTCTGGGGCGGCGCAATGCTCGGTCGCTTTATTGGCGCAGTTGCCATGCGATATATCGATGACGGCAAGGCGCTGGCGTTTAATGCCGCTATGGCCATCATTCTGCTTCTCATCACAGTTGCAACCACTGGCCATGTCGCTATGTGGTCGGTTCTGGCAATCGGTCTCTTCAACTCGATCATGTTCCCGACGATCTTCAGTCTGGCTCTGCATGGCCTTGGAAAGCACACCAGTCAGGGTTCCGGGATCCTGTGTCTGGCCATCGTTGGCGGCGCGATCATCCCGCTCATTCAAGGCGCGCTTGCAGATAGAGTAGGCATTCATCTGGCATTCCTGATGCCTATCATCTGCTACATCTACATCGCCTATTACGGCTTGATTGGCAGCAAGCCTAAAATCTAAAACAAAAAAGCCGGTCTGAAATTCAGACCGGCTTTTTAGGTTCAGTATTATATTATTAGCCAACCAGACCCTTTCGGATACGGGCAATCACATCCTGAACGCGGGCATTCTGATCGCTACGACGAGCTGAAACCAGACAAGCCTGCGACCGCAGGATCACTCCATCTTCAAGTACTTTGAGCTGATTGGCTTTGAGCGTCGAACCGGTGGAGGTGATATCGACAATCATGTCTGCAGAACCCGCCGCAGGCGCGCCTTCAGTTGCCCCCAAACTTTCAACGATGCGATAAACCTGAATGCCATGCTTCTGCGAGAAGAACTGCTGCGTCAAGCGCCAGTATTTGGTAGCAATGCGCAGACGGCGGCCATGACGCTGGCGGAAGTCCGCAGCAACATCATCAAGGTCGGCCATAGTCGTTACGTCCCGCCACACTTCCGGAACAGCGACCACAACATCAGCATGGCCAAAGCCGAGCTCTGCTTCAATCGCCACGCGCTCATCGGCATGGGCTAACGTTTCACGGATAAGGTCTTCCCCGGTAACGCCCAGATCAACGCTGCCATAGCCAAGCTCGCGTGCGATTTCTGAAGCCGATAAGAACAGAATGTCGAGATCGCCTTCACCTTCAACCCGTGCACGGTAATTGCGCGAGTCATCTGGCAAAATGACCTTGTATCCTGCCTTTTCGAGCACTGAGAGCGTCTGCTCTTTTAGCCGTCCTTTGGACGGAAGCGCCAGCGTTACAGTCATGATTGTTCTCCGCTCAGCGCCTCAAGTCGGTCTAGCCAGATGGAAAACCCGACGCCCGGAATGTTTTCGGACGCACCAAGCATGGTCAAAAGCCGATCATAGCGGCCGCCCCCGGCAATCACCATGTCCTTGTCGCCGCCCGCCTGACGGATTTCATAAACAAGACCTGTATAATAATCGAGCGGGCGTCCGAAGGATGCGTCGTAAACAATATCTTCAGCAGAAATACCGGCAGCGATAATCGCATCCGTGCGCGCTTCAAACTTTTGCAGAACCGCACTTAGATCCAATGAGTTGTCGGCCGCAAATGCCCGCAATGTAATCGTTGCAACTTCGAGCGAAACGCGGGTCGAAAGGAAACGTTTTAGCACATCAAGTGCAGATGATGGAAAACGTGCTGCAGCCAGATCTTCCTTTTCGATCAAACGACGCGCGATTTCGGCAGGCGTACGCCCTGCCCCCGGTGACATGCCAGCTTCAAGCATTTCAGCTTCAAGCATGCGAGCCAATCCTGCCTCATCACCTTCCGCAACGAGACCGGCTAGATGCTCCGGCAACGGGTTAATGCGCTGTTCGCCAGTCAGCTCGGCTAAAGCTGCTTCCATTGTGCGATCGTCGCCAAAGGCACGCAGTAGCTTCTTGCGCCATCCTTGCGGAAGACCCAATGCCTTTAGCATACCTGCGAAAACCGACTGGTCGCCGAGAACAATTTCGAGTGCTGCATCGGGCGCGGCGGTATGGACACAGGCCAGCGCATCAGCAATCGAACGCGCGTCCGAAGCCGCTTCATCCGTCGCACCAAGATCCTCAATCCCGGCCTGAAGGAACTCTGCCGCACCATCACGACGCTGGCGGAACACTTCTCCAAGATATGCATAGCGCTTAGGCGTTGCAGCATTGAGTTCGATATGATTGCGGCAGACAGGAATTGTAAATTCTGGCCGCAAGCAAAGGCTATCGCCATTTTCGTTCTCGGTGAGAAAAATGCGGCGGCGCAAATCCTCGCCCGCCATATCCAGAAACGGATCAGCAGGCTGGATCAGTGGAATATCGACAAGCTCGGCTTCACGGGCATCAAGTTGCCCGCGGAGCGTGCTAAGGACTGAAGATGTGCGTTGACCTGCCATGTTAACCGTCACTTCGCCTGCTGCGCGCGATCACTTGCCTGCGCTTCAAGAATTTCGCGCACTACAGCAACGATAGCCTCTTCCTTAACCGTAACCTGCGCCGGTCGACTTTCGCGCCAGGTTGCGTTGTCTTCAATCTCGGCTGATATCCGTTTGCCTTCGATCAGATCCTTGATCTGAACTTCGCCAGCTTCGCGCTCCTGCGAACCCTGAATGATCACACATGGCGCATCCCGGCGGTCAGCATATTTCATCTGCGCCTTCATGCCGGAACCACCGACATACATTTCAGCACGGATGCCTGCCTGACGCAGATCGGAAACCATCTTCTGATAACGACCGAGGCTTGCGGCGTCCTTGTCCATGACCAGCACGACGACCGGACCAACCACGTCCGACACATCAAGCTTGCCGAGATTTTTCAACGCTGTCATCAGGCGCGAAACGCCGATGGAGAAGCCGGTGGCCGGGACTGGCTCACCGCGGAAGCGGGACACCAGACCGTCATAACGACCACCGCCACCAACCGAACCGAACACGACCTTCTGGCCATCTTCGTTGGTGACATCGAACAAAAGCTCGGCTTCAAACACGGGACCGGTGTAATATTCGAGACCTCGCACGACCGACGGATCGATCTTCACGCGACCTTCATAGCCACCAGCGTCAAACAGAGCTTCCATATCGGCAAGCTCTTTCACGCCTTCCTCGCCTTTGGCGTTACCGGCAACCACGGCCTGCAAGTTGGCGATGGTTTCAGCACCTGTTGCACCGCCCGCAGCGGTGAAGGCCAGAACCTTTTCCACGGCGGCATCGGACAGTTCTGCGCCCTTGGTGAAATCGCCGCTTTCGTCAAGACGACCCTTGCCCAGCAAAAGACGAACGCCGTCAGCGCCAAACTTGTCGAGCTTGTCGATAGCACGAAGAACATTAAGGCGCTTGCCCGCATTCGCATCACCATCAAGTCCAATGGCTTCGAGAACGCCGTCGAGAACCTTGCGGTTGTTGACGCGGATCACATAATCGCCGCGCTGAATGCCAAGGCGTTCTACCGTGTCTGCCATCATCATGCACATTTCAGCATCAGCCGATACGTTTGGCGCGCCTACCGTATCGGCATCGAACTGCATAAACTGGCGGAAACGTCCAGGACCCGGCTTCTCATTACGGAAAACCCAACCGTTGCGATAACTGCGATAAGGCTTAGGCAGGCTTTCGTAGTTTTCAGCCACGAACCGCGCCAGCGGCGCGGTCAAATCATAACGTAACGAAAGCCACTGTTCATCATCATCCTGAAACGAAAATACACCTTCGTTCGGACGATCCTGGTCCGGAAGGAATTTTCCGAGCGCATCGGTATACTCGATGAGCGGTGTTTCAACCGGCTCAAAACCATAAAGGTCGTAGACTTCGCGGATGGTCGCCGTCATCTTTTCGGTGGCGCGCAAATCATCCGGCACCCGATCGACAAATCCGCGCGGCAACCGCGCCTTCATCTTGTCCGCTTTGTCGGCCATTTTTCCCGCCTGATCGCTGATTTTGTTCATGTTGCACCGGAAAACCCGGCAAATCCGTTGCCGGTTTCCTAACGCATCAAACCGGGTGCGGCAAGTGCAGGAAGAGCTTTAAAAGCCGTGATCAGCGCGTGGCGATGGCGACAGCCACGCCAGCCATCATTCCCGCGCATGTACGATTGGCAATCTTCACCATGCGAGGCGTACGCAAAAACCGGCGCGCCTGAACGGCCAACAGCACCCAAGCATTATAAACAACTGCCAGAACCGCGAACATGACCAACAGCAACTCACCCCAGCCGAGGATTGAAACACCTGTGAGATCAATCACAGTGGGTAGGATGGCAACATAGAAAACCATGATCTTCGGATTGCCCAGTGTAATCGCCAGAGCGCTCAAAAAAAGACCGCCAGCCTCATTGCGGCGGGGAATAATTTCTTCGTTGATAAGATCGCTGACGGGCGCAAACCACATCTTCCAAGCGAGATATGCCAGATAGAGTAGGCCACCATATTTAAGAACGAGAAAGACCGTGTGGAAATTGTGAGCGAGCGTTGAAAGCCCCCAAACAGCCAATGACAACCAGACCGCATCGCCTATCCACAACCCAAGCATGAACGGGAAAACACCCTTATGACCGCGACTGATTACACGGGCGACCAGGGCGCCGATATTAGGACCCGGCGTGCCAGCGGCTACCAACAAGATTCCAGCAAAAACTGCGAGCGACGTCAGATCCATTTCCAACACTCCTGAAACGAGGCGTCGTAGCTTTGGCAGAAAAGGGGATTCCCCGCAATCGCACTTAATTAGGTCTCGTCAATGCAGATCGAAGCTTTTCAATGTTAGGCCGGCAATGGCAGCCTTCAATATGATCATTGACGAGCCCCATGGCTTGCATGAACGCGTAAACCGTGGTCGGGCCGACAAAAGACCAACCGCGCTTTTTGAGATCTTTAGAGATCCGCGTTGAGGTAGCGGTGGTGGGATTGGCAGACAGTGTCGGATAATCTACGATTTGCGGGCGATCCTTCTCACCCGGCTCGAACGACCAGAAATAAGCAGCCAGTGAGCCTTTTTCTTCAACTAGCTCTATTGCGCGTTTCGCATTGTTAATCGTGGAAGCGATTTTTCCACGGTGACGGACAATGCCCTTATCGGCAAGCAAGCGCTCTATATCCTTGTCGTCGTAAAGCGAAACACGACGGAAATCAAAACCGTCAAAAGCCGCTCGAAAATTTTCACGTTTGCGCAAAATCGTCAGCCAAGACAAACCCGACTGGAACCCTTCAAGGCAGATTTTCTCAAAAAGGCGATGATCGTTCGTTACCGGAACGCCCCATTCATTGTCGTGATAGGCAATATAATCAGGTAGTTCGCCCGGCCAGAAGCAGCGCATTTTGCCATCTGCATTGACGATCAATCCAGTCTTTTCCAGCACCTTATCGCTCATTTCTGGTCTCCAGACTTTTATGCATTTTTAATCATGTCGCGCAACTTGCTGCTAACCACAACTTTAATTTGAGACAAGCCAGAGCCCGACACGCAGCAAAATTTACCTTTATGATTCCATTGCCCGGCACAATGGGCCCATGAAATTCGGGGCCGTTCTCCTGACAGGAGATGTCAGGAGTGCGACGGGCAACAGCGTCGGCGCGAATGCAGGACGCAAAACAGACGGATTTGGCTTATGCAACCACGTCATCTGCTTTTGATCGGATCACTTGCGGCAATTGCCGTTTCCATTGTGACCACCAGCATGGCTTTTGCCAACGATCGATACGCGACCCAACCACCGGTTCGCGTCGACAATCAAACATCGCAGCGCTGGATTGCCCAGCTCAATGGACCAACCGTCCGTGTCTTACCATCAATTGATGCACCCCAACCACGAAAGCGCGCCGTTGTTCGGCAAAAGCAGCCACCAAAGGCACGGTATCAAAGTGTGAGCCAGCAGCGTCCTGCTGAAAATCCAGCAAAAGTTGTTCGCAAAAAGAAGCAGTTCGATCCGATGTTTCTGCCGCAGGTTGTGTCGTATTCGGGCGGCGAAAAGCCTGGAACACTGGTCATTGATACGAATAAGCGTTTTCTTTATCTCGTTGAAGACAATGGTCAGGCACGCCGCTATGGCATCGGCGTCGGCAAGCAGGGTTTTGGGTGGAAGGGCACTCAGCGTGTGAGCCGCAAAGCGGAATGGCCAACCTGGACACCACCCAAGGAAATGATCGCCCGCGAACGCAAAAAGGGCCGCATTCTGCCAGCGCAGATGAAGGGAGGGGTCAACAATCCTCTGGGCGCACGCGCACTTTACCTCGGTTCAACACTATACCGAATTCACGGCACCAACCAGCCCTGGACTATCGGTAAAGCCATGTCTTCTGGCTGTTTCCGCATGCGAAACGAAGATGTCACCGACCTCTATGGCCGCGTTCCTGTGGGCACCCGCGTCGTCGTTCGCTGACGGAACCTCCACTGACTTTCTGTGAGGGGTCCGTTCAGGCCGCCGTTACAAACAACCGACGGCGGCTTTTTGTCATCGAATTGAAACTTTTGACGTTTTTATAGGAAAAGCGTCCACCTTAACACATAAAGGCAGTCGAAAGGTCTTTCACTTTTTTTGCGAACACCCATATGCTGTGGAAGCAAAATGACGAGAATATATGTAAGAGGGAAGGACTGAACATGACCGTACCGGCGGTAAAACTGAACGACGGCAATTACATTCCGCAGCTCGGTTATGGTGTTTGGCAAATCGGCAATGATGAAGCCATCTCAGCCGTCAGCGAAGCGCTGAAGGTGGGCTACCGGCACATCGATACAGCTGCCATTTACGGCAACGAAGAAGGCACCGGCAAGGCAATCAACGAGTCCGGCATCGCGCGCAGCGATATTTACCTCACGACCAAGCTCTGGAACAAAGAACAAGGTTATGAGTCCACGCTCAAAGCTTTTGACGAAAGCCTCAGGAAGCTTGGCACTGAATATGTTGATCTTTATCTGATCCATTGGCCGCTCCCATCCAAAGACCTTTTCATGGAAACATGGCGCGCTTTCATCAAGATCAAGGAAGAGGGCCGTGCGAAATCGATCGGCGTGTCGAACTTCCGCACTGCTGATCTTGAACGCATTCTCAAGGAAAGCGACGTTGTTCCTGTTCTTAACCAGATCGAACTGCACCCGCAATTCCAACAGGATGAGCTGCGTCTGTTCCACAGCAAGCACAACATCGCAACCGAAGCGTGGAGCCCACTTGGACAGGGCACTATTCTCGAAAACACGACGCTGAAAACGATTGCTGAAAAGCACGGCAAATCAGTTGCTCAGATCATCCTGCGCTGGCATATCGAAACCGGCAACATAGTCATTCCAAAGTCGGTAACTCCAGCACGCATCAAGGAAAATTTCGAAGTCTTTGATTTCAGCCTCAATGGCACCGACCATGATGCGATTACCAAGCTGGACAAGACAGAAGGTCGTATCGGACCGAACCCTGCGACGTTTTCGGTGGTGTAATCGAACAAAATAGCCCGGAGAAACTCCGGGCTATTTTATAGAATGCCTCCCAAAAGTGGAAACCGATTGGAGGCAGAGCGTCAGAACAACCGAGCTTAAATGCGAAATGCTCTATCGCAGCAGTTTCAAGCTGCCCGTGAGCGAGCGCACCCATTTTGATGGTCCTGCAATCCCCAGCCCGTCGATCGCCTCGCTCGCAAGCTCTTTTTCAGGAAAAGCCGCTTCATATTCTGCATAGACATGCAGCGAGCGTGCGAAGGCGGGAAAGACAACGACGGCCTGACGTTCTTCAAAGCCTACCGCTTTTAACGCAATGGAGCGGAGGGTTTCCGCATCAGCCTGAAGAATGGGCACCGGACGATCCGAGCTGATATCAATTGCCACGCCATTTTTATCGATCAGTTGTCGAGCGGCAACGAGGGGCAGCTTTGCACCCAGCCCTATCGAAATCGCGCCAACCGTATTGGCGAGCAGACCGAGCGGTAGTTCGGGATTAACAACAATGGCAAGGCGCAAATCTTCGTGCATGACGGCTCCTGAAACAGAAATATCTCAATGAGAAATACACCGCTCTCTGGGGTAAATCCTGCCTATCTATCCCGCCAAACGTAGTTTTATGGTAGACATTGCCAGAAAAACCAGATTCTGAGGTAAATCTATATGAGCGCACTCGATCCATCCGACATCAGGATTCTCGAAGCCTTGCAGGGTGACGGCCGCCTCACAAATCAGGCGCTCGCGGATCAGGTCGGCATGTCCACCTCTCCAAGCTGGCGCAAAGTTCGCAAACTGGAGGAAGACGGCGTGATAAAGGGTTATCGCGCCACGCTGGATCGAAAGGCAATAGGACTTGGCGTTCTGGCTTTTGTTCGCATCAAAATTGATAGTCACAGTGAAGCGGAAGCCGAGCAATTTGCTGCTGAACTGATGAGCCTCGATGAAGTCATCACCTGTTACAGCATCGCTGGAGACGCCGACTTTCTGTTGCAGGTCGTATCACATGACCTCGATACCTATGCCGATTTTGCGATGTCCACCCTACGCCGCTTGCCGCGCATCAAGGAAATGCAGACCACTTTCGTGCTGAAAGAAACGAAAAGCTTCAAGGGCTTTCCCCTCAAACATGCACGGTCAGTGAAGGCGGGAGCCTGAAAGCACAACGGGCTTTGGTCCGCCATAGGCCCAGTCGAGCAATTCAACTGTATGCACAATTGGCAGTTTACTGCCTGTTGCGATCTGCGTCATACAACCGATATTGCCCGTCGCAACCAGATCGGCACCGGTCGCCTCAATATTCTTGACCTTGCGATCACGAAGTTTGGTCGCGATCTCGGGTTGCATAATATTGTAGGTGCCCGCCGAACCACAGCAAAGATGTCCCTCCAATGGCTCTTTCACCGTGAAACCCGCTTTTGAAAGCAGGTCTTTTGGCTGGCGCACAATCTTCTGGCCATGCTGCATAGAGCAGGCAGAATGATAGGCAACCGTCAGCATCTTCGGCTCTTCCGGTTGCGGCAGTTCAATGGTCGTCAGATATTCGGTGATATCTTGGGCGAGCGATGATACAAGCGCAGCTTTATCCTTGTAGGCTGGGTCGAGCCGCAACATGTAACCGTAATCCTTGATCGTCGTTCCGCAGCCAGAAGCCGTCACGATAATCGCATCGAGACCGCCCTTCTCGATCTCTCGCGTCCAGACATCGACATTATGCCGGGCCTGATCGAGCGCCTGCTCCTCACGTCCCATATGGTGAACAAGTGAACCACAGCAACCTTCATTCTTCGGGGCTACCACTTCAATGCCAAACCGATTGAGCAATCTGAGTGTCGCGGCATTGATGCCTGGATTAAGCACGGGTTGCGCGCATCCATTGAGGATCGCAACACGTCCGCGCTTTTCGCCCTTGGCAACGCTTATTTCTACAGGATCCGCTTTGGCGGGAAGGTTATGCGGTGCGAGTGCCAGCATGGCTGCGATAGGCTTCAGGCTCGCACTTTTCTGCATAAGCGGTGCGAATGGTTGTCCGAGTTTGGCGAGCTTCAGCGCTAAACGAAACCGGCCCGGATAGGGTAAAACTTGCGCCAGCACACCGCGCAGAAATCGGTTCATAAAAGGCCGCTTATAGGTTTTTTCAATATGGGCACGCGCATGATCGACCAGATGCATGTAATTGACGCCCGACGGACAGGTGCTCATACAGGAAAGACATGAAAGACACCGATCAACGTGGCGTACAACTTCTTCGTCAGCGGGACGCCCGTTTTCGAGCATATCCTTGATGAGATAAATGCGTCCACGCGGACTATCGAGTTCATTACCAAGCGTAACATAGGTTGGACATGTCGCTGTGCAAAAGCCGCAATGCACGCATTTACGCAGGATTTTATCTGCTTCGCTGACACCTGGATCGAGCAATTGTTCAGGGCTGAAATGGGTCTGCATGGCTCACACTCCCGCCTGCTCAGGATACATACGTCCCGGATTCAGAATGTTTTCCGGATCAAACTGGTATTTCAGCCGCTGTGAAAGCGCTGCAAGCGCTGCCGGTTGCGGTTCAAATACATCAATGTTGGCACGCATAAATTCCGGTGCGCGTATCAGCGTTGCATGGCCGCCACCGTATTTGACGACCAGCTTCCGCAGTGTCCGAGCTTCCGGCTCGGCTTCCATACGCAACCAGATCAAGCCACCCTGCCAGTCATAATAGGCATCGACGCCTGCATGGCGGCGAAACTCATCAATCATACGCCAGCCCTGCAACGGTGCCATTGAAACACGCCAGACCGCGCGGGCATCGCCAGCCTGCGCATAGGGCAGCACATCGCGAACTTCTGTCCAGAGCTGTATCGATTGAGGCTCGTCAATCACGTCGACTGTTACCGCCCGGCCAAATAAGGCTTGTAACTGCCTGCTTCGATGCGCGACGGACGGTGCGAAACCTTCCAGCCGCAGAATGGTTGCGGCTTCCCAGCCAAGCTTACCATCGAGAAAACGATTGGCGACAGTGGGCGGCAAATGGGCGCTCGATGACACTTCCTCACGTGATCCCATAGCCATGGCCATGATACGGGATGCCTGCTCGTCATCCAGTCCGCGAACGGCGAGCGTCACAGAGGTTTCGGGCTTGGGCAGAACCTTGAACGTTACTTCCGTTGCCACCCCCAGCGTACCCCAGGAATTAGCCATGCCCTTGGAAAGATCATAGCCCGTCACATTCTTGACCACACGCCCACCGGATTTGAACAATTCACCCCGACCCGAAACCACCCGCACACCCAAAATATGGTCTCGCGCAGCGCCCGCCTTCAACCGACGCGGCCCCGACAGATTGGAAGCCAAAACACCGCCAATTGTCCCACGGCCTGCCTTGCCACCCAACAATGGCCCATAATCCATCGGTTCAAAATGAAAGCACTGGTTGTTTGCGATGAGAAGTTTTTCAATCTCGGCAACAGGTGTGCCAGCCTTTGCCGCCAGCACCAACTCATCGGGCTCATAGAGCGTGATACCCGAAAGCTGCGACACATCCAGAACATGGTCCGCCTGAACAGGGCGACCAATCCCACGCTTTGAACCATTGCCGATAATCTCCAGCGGGGTGGACGTCCCGAGTGCCCATTGGACGGCCTCAACGACACGCGCTTCATCCTGCGGTATTAAAATATTTGCATCAGTCATCTTCACAACCAAAGATCAGAAACGCGGAATGTCGGGGAAGGCGAGCTCGCCCCGATGGACATGCATACGGCCAAGCTCGGCACAACGGCGCAGTTGCGGAAAGACCTTGCCGGGATTGAGCAGGTGCTTGGCATCAAAGGCACATTTCACACGCATCTGCTGATCGAGATCAATTTCGTTGAACATCTCCGGCATGAGATCGCGCTTTTCGATACCCACGCCGTGCTCGCCAGTCAGCACGCCACCAACCTTCACGCAAAGACGCAGAATGTCGGCGCCGAAATCTTCCGCTGCCTCCAGCTCTCCAGGAATGTTTGCATCATAGAGGATGAGCGGATGCAAATTGCCATCGCCTGCATGAAAAACGTTGGCGACCCGAAGGCCGTATTTTTCTGAGAGCTCACGCATTCCCGACAAGACCCGCGGGAGTTCCTTGCGGGGGATAGTTCCATCCATGCAAAGATAATCCGGCGAGATACGCCCCACCGCTGGGAAGGCCGCCTTACGACCAGCCCAGAAAGCCAGTCGCTGTTCTTCCGACTGCGACAGGATGCAAGTGGTCGAGCCATTTTTGAGTGCAATGCTCTCCACCGCTCCAATCAGGTGATCGACTTCAATCGGCGGCCCATCAAGTTCCACGATCAAAAGCGCCTCGACATCAAGCGGATAGCCAACGCGGACAAAATCTTCTGCTGCGCGGATAGCAGGCCGGTCCATCATTTCCATACCACCCGGAATGATCCCGGCACCAATAATATCAGCGACGCATTGTCCAGCCTGCTCGCTCGATGGAAACCCGACCATCACAGCACGGGCAGTTTCAGGCTTTTGCAGAATGCGAACGGTGATTTCTGTCACGACCCCAAGCAAACCTTCTGAACCCGTCATCAGTCCCAGAAGATCATAGCCTTCGCAATCAAGGTGCTTGCCGCCAAGGCGTAACACTTCGCCTGTTATAAGCACCATTTCGATGCCAAGCACGTTGTTGGCAGTAAGCCCATATTTCAAGCAATGCACGCCACCTGCGTTTTCGGCAACATTGCCGCCTATCGAGCAGGCAATCTGAGATGATGGGTCAGGCGCATAGTAAAATCCCTCATGCTCGACTGCCTTGGTAATTCCAAGATTGGTTACACCAGGTTGCACGACAGCCACACGATTGGGATAATCGATTTCCAGAATCTGATTGAACCGCGACATGCCAAGAAGCACGGCATCGGCCAGCGGCATGGCCCCCCCAGACAATGAGGTGCCAGCACCGCGTGGCACCACGCGAATACCGTTGTCATGACAATATCTCAAAACACTCGAGACTTGATCGACTGTTTCAGGCAGGACAACGACGAGGGGAAGCGAACGATGAGCGGTCAGCCCGTCACTTTCAAAGACGCGCATTGCATTGATCGTGTCGACTATCCCTTCCCCGGGTACGATATTGCGTAAGTCTGCAACAATTGCAGCCCGTCTTTGCAAAACGTTCGCATCCGGCTCCGGCATGACCAATCCGCTCATATTTCCTCCGCCTCCCAGCGACTTTGCATGATTGGTAAACTATTTTTACCAATCATGCCTATGGCGAAACAGTTTTGACACTGCGGCATAATCGCCTTGCGATCCCAACGATGCCTCGGCTAGATGAAGGTCGGCACAAAAGGCTGTCGGGGAGGATTTGAAACTATCATGATGAGCAGTCTGGCCGATATGGAGATTTTCGCGCGCGTTGTCGCAACCGGCAGCATGTCAGCAGCAGCACGCGATCTCGGCCTGTCACCTGCCGTTGTCTCCAAGCGGCTCGGCCGTCTTGAGGAGCGCCTCGGGACTCGTCTGCTCCAACGCACGACGCGCCAAATAGCACTTACTGAAGCAGGTCATGGTTATCATGAACGCGTGCTTGCTATTCTATCCAACATCGAAGAGGCGGAAGCCTTTGTGGCGCGGCGCTCTGCGGATGCCCGCGGGACACTGAAAATCTCCGCTCCCACAACTTTCGGCCGAATGCATATTGCGCCTTATCTGGTGCCTTTCATGCGTGCCAATGCCGACCTTACCGTCAATATGCAGCTCTCAGACGAAATGGTCGATATTGTCGGTGACGGTTATGACCTTGCCATCCGGATTGGCGAACTATCCGATTCTACCCTAGTCGCTCGCCGCCTTGCGCCAGTGCGCAGAATTCTCGCAGCATCCCCGCACTATATTGCAGAACGCGGGAAGCCGGAGACGATCGATGATCTTGCCGATCATATCTGTCTCGCTCCACACAACAATGATCCGTGGCGGCTTGAAGGTCCGAAAGGACCGATCACCATTCGACCAGTAGGTCCGCTTCAGACCAATTCGAGCGAAATGGTACGCGAGGCAGTACTGGCGGGTCTTGGAATCGCACAGCGTTCAACCTGGGATATTGGCCCTGAACTCGCTGAAGGCAAGCTCGTCCAAGTATTGCCGGAATATGCCGCATCGCGAAATGTTGCCATCCACGCCGTTTACCCCTCTAAACAGTTCCTGCCAGCCAAGGTGCGTCTCTTCATCGACTATCTGGCAGACCTTTACGGGCCGATTCCTTATTGGGAAAGTGGCAGCTCACCAGAAAGCCCGCCTAAGAAATAGACTAAGTTTAGCTATTTGCGTATGAACGCGCTTGACCTTCGCTGAAGGCATCTAAATAATAGTCGGCTAAGCATCTGTTTTTCAACAAGCTTATTGCCATCCAGCCCGTCAATCAAACGAATCAAATGGTTTTCCTCCCTGCCATTTCGATTTTCGAGGAATGATGATGAACACACCTACACGCCTTATTCTAGCACTCATTGTTGCCGTCATTGTCGGCTGCGGCTTCATGTTCTACGACAAGTCGCGCGGCGCAGAATGGGTTGTTTCCCCCCAGCAGATCGAGCAGGCAAAGGCCGAAGGCAAAACCGGCTTTGAAAGCCGCCCTGGTACTGTGACTGTGCTTCCAATCCGCAGCGAAACCGCAGATGTCCTTCCCTTCAAGTGGGCAATGTATGGCCTCGTAGCTGGGATCGTTGTTTTCGTTTCAGGCCGCAAACGCAAGAAGGCTTGATAAAGCCCCTGTTCCCCCCACCCCGGAAGCCTCGTTTCCGGGGTTTTTATTTATCAAATTTAAGACCCGTTGCTCCCCTGATGGCTTAGGGATAGTTTGCAGCCATGACGGAGGCTGCAGACGACATGGTCGAGACAATTTTTTCCCGCATTCACGCAAGCCGCACGGCGGACGATGTTGTACATCAGATCGAGAGCCTGATTCTCGAAGGCGTTCTGCGAGGCGGGGATCGTCTTCCTGGCGAGCGTGACCTTGCACGGCAATTTGATGTCTCGCGTCCCATTCTGCGTGACGCGCTCAAGCGTCTTGAAAGTGCCGGACTTCTCAACTCGCGCCACGGCGAAGGAACATTTGTGGCCAACGTAATTGGTCAAGTGTTCAGCGCGCCTGTTGTGAAGCTTTTTGGTGAGCATAAAAAAGCAACCACCGACTACCTCGAATATCGCCGTGAGATCGAGAGCGTGGCAGCCGAATATGCGGCCCTTCGCGCTACGTCAGCCGACAAGGCTCTCCTGGCCGAAATTATGACCGCTATGGAAGACGCCAACCGCGCCAGCGATCTTAATAAAGGTGCGCAGCTCGATGTCGAGTTCCACAATGCCATCGGTGAAGCTGCACACAATATCGTGCTGCTGCACACTTTGCGTTCCTGTTATCAATTGCTGAAGGATGGTGTCTTTTACAATCGCGGGCTTATTTACAGCTATCCAGGCGTCGCTGATATGCTGCTGTCACAGCACCGCACTATTTACGACGCCGTTATTGCCGGTAATCCCCAAGCCGCACGCGAAGCGGTGCAAAAACATATCCGCTTTGTGGAACAGGCAACGAACGACCGTGAACTCAACGACGAACGCGAACGCGTATCGCAATTGCGCTATCGTCAGCGAGTGGGCAAAGACACCACCGCATAATCTTGCCTTGTTATGTTTCCAACGAGCTAAAATTATGCAGAAATTCAATGCGTTATAGCGTCAGTTGTGCGTCTGTTTTGACGCGGCGCTTTACTGAAGGCAACGACTATGAGTGGCGTTACTCTACAGCATGCGAAAGGCCCGGAAGGCATCCGGCTATATGCAATTGGCGATGTGCATGGTCGCCTTGATCTGTTGCAGGATATGCACGGATTAATCCATGCCGATATTGATCGCAACCCAACCCACGACTGGCGCATCATTCATTTAGGCGACTACATCGACAGAGGACCGGATTCCAAAGGTGTTCTGGACTTTCTGATCCACGCGTCAACACACGATCCCCGCACTCTCTCGCTGATCGGCAATCATGACGACGGTTTTCTGCGCTATCTCGCCACCGGCGATACGAATGGCATTTTTGCGCTTCATGGTGGCAGTGACACGGCTAGATCATACGGCGTGGAAGTAGACTATACCAACACGGCTTCGGCTGCAGAAGCATATAAGCAACTGGTCAACAGGATCCCGGCGGCGCATATAGATTATATTCGCTCGATGCCGTCCTGGTTGAGTTTTGGTGATTTCTTTTTCTGTCATGCAGGCGTGAACCCGGCAGTTTCTCTCAATGCACAGGATCGCGACGACCTGATGTGGATCAGGACTCTGTTTCTGAGATGGACTGATCCATTGGAAAAGGTCATCATCCACGGGCATACCCCGCAGAGTGCTGTCGATGTTCAGACCAATCGTGTCAATCTTGATACTTATGCATGGAAAAGCGGCAAACTTTCAGCCATCGTGATCGACGGGCTGGAGAAGCGTTTTCTGGAAGCGACTGGCCCCGCCGCCACCAACACTATAATTTAACGCGCGCTTGAAATGCCGTAGCCGTCAGTAGACGTCATGCTGTTTCCAGCATCGACGGTGAAAATGCCAACTGCCATAAACACAATCGCAGAGATCATCAGGACAGTGAGAAGTGCGGCATGCTTAGCGGTCATGGTCGAAAACTCTTTCGAGGTTACCAAGGGAAACGATGAACCGAGCTTTCCTGATAGCCAAGGCCTGAACCTTGCCTAGTCACTGACCGCCCAGAAGTTGGCCTCAGTTACACCTGAAAAAAGTTACCTGCAACTGAACGAACAGACTACAATTGCCGCTTTCCGCTGGAAAAACCCAAATGGTTTTGCCCTGTGGCAAAGTCGCAACGCCTTATCCGTCCATGACGTTGTTTGCCGCCAATTTTTTAGTCGTTATTGCCGATTACACCAACCCAGGCACGCGCCAAAGCAGCCCCCGCCTTGTCCGCTGCAGCGCCCGATTGCAGAAGATTATCCGGGAGTGCCGCCGCCCAATCAGAATCGAATCTGGCAATCGTATCGCAGAGCGTTTCGCTCCATTCAACGACGAGTTTGGTATCGGCCTCGAAATGAAACTGTGTAGCGTAAACTGCACGCCCGATGCGGTAGGCCTGATGAGCCGTCATGTCGCTGGTCGCCATATGAATAGCGGCCTCCGGCAGGGTGAATGTGTCCCGGTGCCAGTGAAAAATAGGGAAGGTTGAACCGGCCGCAGACAGAACCGGATCGCTTTGCCCCTCCTTCGTCAGGCGCACCTGATGCCAGCCAAATTCCATCGGGCGGTCGAGAATATTTTTCCCGCCATAGGCGCGCGCAACGAGCTGACTGCCAAGACAAATGCCAAGCACAGCCTTGTCGTTCTTGCCAAAGGCCCGAATTAGATTGAGCAAACGAGGGAAATATGGATAGTCGCCATCGTCTAGCGCGTTCTGCTCGCCACCAAGCACGATCAAAGCCTCGTGCTGATTGTCATCCTGGGGAAGCAGATCGCCATTATAGGCGTGTCGGATATCGATTGTGTGACCCGCCTCAATCAGAATCGGCTCAATCTGCCCCAGGCCTGAATCTGGATAATTCTGGACGACCAACACGCTCATGTTTCAGTTCCCAAGCTTTTGCTAACAAAGAGCTATCATGAAAAAAGCCCGGGCAACAGCCGGGCTTTGACTTGCGTAAATTACATCGTTTGATCAGTTAACGACTGAAACGCTGACAGTTCGCCCTGCCACCAGATGCACACCCTGCGGCACATCTTCAAGCTTCACACGCACAGGAACCCGCTGCGCCAGACGCACCCAGTTAAATGTCGGTGAAACATTGGCCAGGAGACTGGTTGAATCGCTACGTTCGCGATCTTCAATACCGCCGGCGATGCCTTCAACCTGCCCCTTAAGCTTCAGCTTGCTACCCATCACGTCGATCACAACTGGATCGCCGATATTGATGCGTTCAAGTTTGTTTTCCTCAAAATAGCCCGACACGTAGAACGAGTCCGTATCGACCAACGCCGTGACTGCGGAACCGGCGGTTACATAATCGCCGGGCTGAAGCGAGAAATTGGTGATGACACCATTTACCGGCGCTTTGACAGACGAACGTTCCAGATTGAGTGAAGCGAGATCACGGTCGAGTTCGGCCTGACGATAGGTGGCCTCTGCCTGCATCGTCGTGGTTTCGATCTGCTCCATCTTCTGTTGTGTGACCGTGGTGTCATTCAGCTTGCGATAGCGGGTAAGATCACGATTGGCCATATCGAGTGCGGCCTTGCTGCTGGCAAGCTTAGCTTGTGCCTGCTGCAAGGCAAGCTTGTAGCGTGCCTGATCGATACGGAAAATCACATCACCCTGTTTGATGTCCTGATTGTCGTGCACCAGAACCTCGCTCACCAGACCCGAAACATCGGGTGCAAGACGCACCACATCGGCGCGGATCTTGCCGTCACGTGTCCACGGGGCGTTCATGTAATAATCCCAGAGGTGCCAGCCGAGAAGCCCTGCCATTGTGACCATGACGAGAGTTAGAAAGACCCGGCCCGAATGTGCGAAAAGCTTCTTCATAGTGGTATTCCATTTAAGATGACGGCGCTTGCGCCAAGAATGCAGAAGTACATGGCGGCATCAAAAAGAGGCCTGTGCCACACAAAACGGTAAAAACGGGCGCGTGCGAGCAATCGCTGCATTAGCGAATTTGCGAAATAAGCGCCCAACGCCAGAACCGCGAGGCTCGGCAGATAGATCCCATAGATGTCGAATTCCGGTCTCATGAGCCTAAATTTTCCATTCTCTGAACGTGTTTCAGGCGGCCTGCGGCAGTTCCAGTTGCGGCTGTGGTGGCAACTGGAAAGGCGGCGCCTTCGGGAAGAGGTTGAAGCGCAGAGCGACCAGCGCCAGACGTGGTCTTTTGGCGACCGCTGGCGATCCATGATCGATGATCACCGCAATAGCGCTATCGATTGCCGAAAGGAGCCGCTCATCAATTTCGATACGCGTTTCAACCTTCTTGTTGCGCAGAAGCGCGCGATAGTGAGCACCGATGCCGTCGAGCACCCTATCAACCGCTTCACGACAAGGCTCAGGCAGCTTCGCCCGATATTGCTGAAGATCGATCGTATTCATGCCGTTGCGCAGATCACGCAGCAGATCGACCTTGGCGATATCCGCTGACGGGATCAGAGCCAGTCGCGGCGTCATCATACCAATGCGATCAATCATCCTAAGCAACAAGCGGTTCATACGCTGCCGGCGATGACGGCCGGGCTGTCGCTCTGTGGCCAAAGCAAGATCATTCCAACCTGCTTTGACCAATCGTTGCACTGTCCATTCTGCGCCCACCGAACGAACGATCGAGGTGACCACTGCTGCAATCACAATCCCCAGCACAGTCGCAAGATTGGCATTGGCAAAGCTTACAAAATCATGCGTGAGATGGCCTTGCAGCATCAGCATATTTGGCAAGTTTACGCACAGCACCATACCAAGGAGGAATTGCGATGGGATTGCCAGAAGCAGCCCTGCCGGGACAAGAAACAAGCCCAGTACCAGCATTAGCGGGAAGAACCCATCAACCAACGGCAGCAGTGCAAACTCAAAGACGAAGGCCGCAACAATAACAATAAGGAGCAACCAGCCAAATTTGCGCATAACCGGAACCGGATCATCCATCGCTGCAAAGATACAGCAGAAGATACCAGCCATCATCGCAGCCGCGCTGCCTTGCGACCAACCGGTGGCGACCCAGAATGCGGTTGCAACACAGGTCGACACCAGAGCGCCAAAGCCCGAAAGAATGGCCATGCCGTAATCTCTGTGCTGCGGACGGGCTGCGAGATGAGCGTCGTAGCGACGCCACCGAAGCGAATGACGAGAACCGGAAACGATGTCCTGACGCAGCGTAATACAGTCGCTCCAGATTTGCACCAGATCTCTCACGCGGGCTGCAACATTGAATGGCAGTAGTTCGCCCCAAGTTCGCGCGTCTTTGCCAAACCGGTCAATCTCATCAATATAGCTCAGCAAAACTGCACGACGCTGCTCCGTGAGGCTCTCTCCGCTGTCAATCCAATCGCAGGCTTCATCTAGCAATTTCTGCACCGCCGGATGCCACGGCTTTTGGCCTTCACCGGGCTTGAGTACCAAGACATCATGCAGGCTCGAGATGATCGGCAAAACAGCGACCATACGCTGCTGAAGAACATGCAGGAGTGTTCCAACATTGCGGATCGATGACGTATCATAAGCCACATGCGTCGTGAGATTGCGCAGTTCAAGCGCGTCAGCTGCAAGCCGCTGGCGGTCGCGGCGAAATTCCGGGCTATCGCCCTCTCCGCGCAATGTCTCAAGTGCGAGCTTGGAACCATCGCGCAACCAACTGTCGATACGAGCCATAAGGACCGGCCCACTATGGCGTGGGAATATCAATCGGTTGACCACCGCTGCACAGATGATTCCGATTGCAATTTCTTCGACGCGGCCCACCGCATAATCAAACGTGGTTTCAGGAACGGAAACCACGGCAAAGCTCGCAATAGCCACGGTGTAGCCAGCCAGCATGAATAGATAACTGCGCGGCGTCCCATCAAGGAGGCTGATCGCCAGACAAAGCCCCATCCAAAGACCGATGGCCAATGTCAAAATCTCAGGCGAATTGACCAGATGTGGGACAAATAAAATCGTAACAGCGCCACCAATGATCGTGCCAATGAGCCGATAAAAGCCTTTGGAAGTCGTCGCACCCGAAAGCGGGTGCGCCACAATATAGACAGCCGCAACCGACCAATATGGATTGGGCAGGTTTGCGATCAGGGCGATCCACAACGCAAGCATTGCTGCCGCAAATGTCTTCAGCGAGAAGACCACGTCCCAAAAGCGCGGCAATGTTTCAAAGGGCTTCATCATTGGTGTTACAAGTTACAAATATCAATCAGAGTTCCTGCAAAGCCTTCCTTGTTAAGAAGACTGGTTCTGGAATTTTTCGCTGAGACGGCGCAGCACATCGATTGCTATGTCGACACTTTCCGGATCGAGATCGCTTAAAAACTGAGCGCGAAGCTGAGCAGCCGTCTTGTCGACTTTTGTCGCAAGCGCTCGCCCCTCGGTCGTGAGCTGAATGAGCTTCACCCGGCGGTCGCTATCATCGGCGACACGGCGGATTAGATTATCCCTCTCCAACTCGTCGACCACGCGGACAATCGTTGCACCTTCAATGCCAACTCTTTCCGCAAGCACACCCTGCGGAATGCAGTCGCCATGTCGTAAAAGCGTCATCAGCGGAATGGCCTTAGCATCAGAAAGATTGTGCTCCGCCATTGCCGCATCAAAAGCCTTACGCCACCCTCGCGCGTTGGCGGAGAGCAGCGGTGCAAATTCGACCCAAGTCTGTTTCATCGGATAAATTCCATTTAAATAGATAGCTTCATATCTATATGGATACAATCTAATTCATTGCAACCAGTATCTTCATCCCATCAAAAAAACGTGTGCTTGCATAAGGGGATTTATCCAATGCAACCAAAACGCTTGACCATTACACGGTGCCTCTGCCATCCATGCAGACATGCGCGCAAATTACAAAATGCAACGAATTTACATCGAAAATGGCCTTGGCAACGGCGTAAGCGTCGAAGCGCCGACGCAGGCCGCCCACTATCTAACTCACGTGCTGCGGTTGAAGGACAATGATCAGATACTTGCCTTCAACGGACGTGACGGCGAGTGGAAGGTCAGCCTGCGCGCGGAAGGTAAGAAACGGCTCTTTCTTGACACGATCGAGCAGACGCGTGTGCAGCCAGCCCCGCCCAGTTTAATCTACTGCTTTGCACCGTTAAAACAGGGGCGGCTTGATTATATGGTGCAAAAAGCCGTGGAAATGGGCGCTGGCGTTTTACAACCGGTGATTACACAGCACACGCAGGTACAAAAGCTTGGAACAGACCGCATAAAGGCCAATGCCATTGAAGCTGCTGAACAATGCGGTGTACTCACAATCCCCGAATGCCGCGACGCTGTCCGTTTTGACCGCTTTCTCGACCAGTGGGATCCATCGCGATATCTTATTTTTTGCGACGAAGGCCACGAAACAGATGATCCGCTGACTATTCTAGGCGGCCTTAAACCTGGCGCTTATGCTGTTTTAATCGGACCGGAAGGTGGATTTTCTGAAGCTGAGCGCCAACAGCTGCGCAGCCTGCCTTTTGTAACTGCGATACCCCTCGGGCCGCGCATCTTGCGTGCTGATACAGCTGCCGTGTCAGCACTCACCCTTGTTCAAGCAATACTGGGCGACTGGAAATCATCAGCATGATTTTAAGAAAATCCAATCATCAATGAAATTGACTTGCGTGATTTGACAAATTTGTCCAATCACGCTGACAAAGACAAATTCGACTAGGGACGATATGCATGGCGCGCGACACGACCGATGAAACAGCACTGACCGGTGTTGAAGAACTCGCAGCCTATCTTGCGGAAGGTAGCAAACCCAAAGATGCATGGCGCATCGGCACCGAACACGAGAAATTTCCTTTCTACGTTGCAGATAACAGCCCCGTTCCTTATGAAGGTTCGCACGGGATCAAAGCCATCCTTGAAGGTATGAAGGCCAAGCTTGGCTGGGAGCCGATCATCGATGAGGGCAATATTATCGGCCTTGTTGAACCAACCGGGCAAGGCGCAATTTCTCTTGAGCCAGGTGGCCAGTTCGAACTGTCCGGTGCGCCACTATCTTCGATCCATCAAACGTGTCGCGAAGTGAATGCACATCTTTCGCAGGTTCGCGAAATTGCCGAACCGCTAGGCATTCGGTTTCTAGGCCTTGGCGGTAGCCCAAAGTGGACACTTGCCGAAACGCCGGTCATGCCGAAATCGCGCTATAAAATCATGAGTAACTACATGCCGAAAGTCGGGCATGAAGGCCTCGACATGATGTACCGCACATCGACGGTTCAGGTGAACCTCGACTTTAGTTCGGAAACTGACATGCGTCGCAAGATGCAGGTTTCAATGAAGCTCCAGTCAATTGCCACGGCGCTCTTTTCGAGTTCGCCTTTCACCGAAGGCAAGCCGAATAATCTTCTGTCTTGGCGTTCCAATATCTGGCGCGACACCGACAACCAGCGCTCGGGCGTTTTACCTTTCGTTTTCTCGGAAAACTTCGGCTTCATTGATTATGTGGAATGGGCACTTGATGTGCCGATGTATTTCATCCTGCGCGACGGTCGTTATCACGACTGCACACACGTTACCTTCCGCCAGTTCATGAATGGCGCATTAAAGGGTGAAGTCAGCGATCCCGTCCCGAATATGGGGGATTGGACCAACCATTTATCAACCCTGTTCCCTGAGGTTCGCCTCAAGCGTTTCCTTGAAATGCGTGGCGCCGATGGCGGTCCTTGGCGTCGCATCTGCGCTCTGCCCGCTTACTGGGTTGGCCTGCTTTATGATGACGAAGCGCTCAGTGCTGCCGAAGATCTGACAAAGGACTGGACCTATGAAGAGGTTCTGGCGCTGCGCAACGATGTGCCTGCAAAAGCCCTGAATGCCTCGTTCCGTGGCAAGCCAGTCGCACAAATTGCACGCAAGACGCTGGAAATTTCCCGTCTTGGTCTTCTCAACCGCAAGCAGCTCAACGGCGATGGCTTTGACGAAACCCATTTCTTAGCGCCGCTCGAAGAAATCGTGGCGGCTGGCACCACCGATGCCGAACGTATGCTCAAAGCCTATAACAGCGTTTGGGCAGGTTCAGTCGAACCGATCTTCCTCGAATACGCCTACTAAGCTTTAAAATCGGTCGAGCTGAACTTCGACCGTAACCAGCGATGCGCCGGGTCACTCTCCCGGCGCTTATGCCATACCTGCACAAAAGGTATCGATGGCAAAGCTACGGGCGCAGGCAGCACCACCAGATTATCATCCGGCGGCAGATTCTTAAGCCCGCCGCGCGCAGTGGTCAAAATGAGGTCCGTGCCTGCAATCAGCTGTGGTGCCACGCCCCAATGCGGAACTACCACGGCAATGTGGCGTGTATGTCCTGCAAGCCTCAAGCTTTCATCGATTTCTGTTGTCGCATCGCCACGCACCGCCACCAGCGCATGAGGGCGGGCGAAATAGGCATCAGCATCAAATGTTCGCCCTTCAAGGCTTCGGCGATCCAGCAGGCAGACATATTCGTCCTGCATGATGATATCCGCTCTAATCTGGGCTGGCAGATGAGGGAAGACACCAAAGCCCAGATCAATTTCGCCATCCAAAATTCGAGCGACCATGCCTTCCCGACTGAATTGACTGACAGCAAGATCAATCCCCGGTGCATCCTGCCGCAACGCGCGCACCAACCCTGGCAGCAAGATAGTGCCGCCATAATCCGACATCGAAAGATGAAAGCGATACTGTGTCGTTGCCGGGTCAAATCCCTGCGGCCCAAGTACCGCACGAACACCTGTCAGAACCTCTGTCAGTGGTTTTGCAATTTCCATGGCCTTAAGGGTTGGCACCAGCCCTGCGCCTTCCCGGACAAGCAATGGATCATCAAGCAGATCACGCAGACGCGCCGATGCATGGCTGACTGCAGGCTGGCTCATATTGAGCCGTATAGCAGCGCGGGAGACGTGCCGCTCCGTTAAAAGCACATCCAGAATGACCAGCAAATTCAAGTCAACATTTCTTAGATTATTCATCTGGTGCATAACTATCTCTATATTTCGAATTTCACATTCAATAAGCGTATAACTAGATCAGAGCTAAAGGAATAGACGAAAGGATTTTCCATGCAGGCTCAGGGATCAATTACATTTCTTGTTGCTGCGCTTATCGCCGGTGCGGTGGTGCCATTTCAAGCCGGTGCGAATGCAGCACTGGGCCGAGCCCTCGGCCATCCACTTTGGGCAACGATCATTTCGCTGATTGTCAGCATAATCTGCGTCTTGCCGGTTCTGCTCGCCATGAAAGTGTCCCTACCCACTTTCACCGGCCTTTCGGCACAGCCGAAATGGATATGGATCGGCGGCATTGCGGGCGTGCTCTATATCACCGCCGCCATTGTGCTTGCACCAAAGCTTGGCGCCGCCGGTTTCATGACTGCGGTTATCGCCGGGCAACTCATCGCCTCTGTGCTGATCGATTATTTCGGCATCATGGGATTTGTTTCAAGAGAAATAACGCCTTCTCGCATAATCGGCGTGCTGCTGGTCGCCATTGGCGTCATCGTCATGCAGGGCCCATCGCTATGGCGCGGAATGCAGGCACTGGCCGCATCCGGACAGAACTAAACCGAAGGAACGCAAAATGAATTCGCAATCAACCAAACAGTCAGTCACCCTTGGTGAAGGCGCTGTCCCCGTTCAAATACGCGTTGCCCGGCCAACGGATAAACTCAATGACGTCGTCGCTTTCTATCGTGATGGTCTTGGGCTGCCGCAGCTTGGTGCCTTTGCAGCCCACGCCGGATATGATGGCATTATGTTCGGCCTACCGGGAAAGAGTGCCCATCTGGAATTCACACAACATGAAGTGCAAGTTTCTTGCCAAGCGCCGTCGCACGATAATCTTCTGGTGATCTATGTAACCGATGAGACGGCCTATGCGCATTTGAACAAACGAATGCAGGACAGAGGGTATGCGCCTGTGCAGCCAGAAAACCCATACTGGCTCAACCGCAGCTTCACCTATGAAGATCCGGACGGATGGCGTGTGGTGATCTGCAAGGAAACAGGCATTTAACATTGCTCCATAAAGAAGGCGCGGAAACCCGCGCCTTTGCTTCATTATGCCGAAACCTGTGTTCCCTTTGTCGGATCAGGAATGACGACAATTGTGCTTCCGTCTCTCACATTATTGTAAAGATCAATGACATCTTGATTGAGCAGCCGGATACAACCGGAGGACACCGCTTTGCCTATGCTCCATTCCTCGGACGAACCGTGAAGTCGATAAATTGTGTCGCGACCATCTTTGTGAATGTACAGCGCACGAGCACCGAGCGGGTTTTTCAAACCTGGCGGCATACCGCCATTGGCGATGCTGTAAGGTTGAAGCGCGGGTTGGCGCGCAACCATTTCGTCCGGCGGCGTCCAGCGTGGCCACTGACGTTTATACGCAATGATCGCTCGCCCCGCCCAAGAAAACCCATCACGCCCTACCCCAATGCCGTAGCGCATAGCGCGGCCATTGCCACGAACATGATAGAGATATTTGTTAGGCGTATCGACAATGACCGTGCCAACCTTCTCACTGGTTGGATAATCGACTTCCTGGCGCCAGAATTTCGGATCAACCTTGGCAACATTCACCGCAGGGAGTGGGAACTGTTCATAGGGCATTGCCTCATACATTGGCGGCACGGCGCGCACCGGGGCAGGCGTAGCAGCTACTTTGGCAGGTGCGGCCTGCTGAGTGGCCGAAACGCAACCCGAAAGTGCAACCGCACTCGCTCCGATCAGAAATGCCCTCCGGCTCGTGACCCCTTTGGGCAATAACGCCATATCACTGCCTGCCGAAAATTTACGCGACATCGAAAAACTCTTTCATTTGCACGACTTGAAGCCACATGCCTTCCAGTTGAGAACGCATGTCAACGAATGTGCGAACAGAAAGAAGAGACCAAACTTAAGTCAGCCTTAAGGAAAAAGCCTAATCGGCAACCTAGGCGCTGTCGTGAACATTTATGACCCGATGAACAGGCAAGTGTTGCTAAAATAGCGATCCCTGCCCGCCGGTGCCTGATGAAGCCTTGCGCAGCCCACCCTTTGGCGACGATATATCAAGGCCATTTCCCACAGTAGCCGAAACATCTCCATCCCGGAACCGGATCGATAAAGCGTCACCTTCAGAAACGCTTTGAGCCAGTTTGACGGGCTTGCCATCCGCATCAAAAACAACTGCAAAACCGCGATCAAGAACGCTTTCATAAGAAAGCGTCCGCATCAGACGCTCCAGTTCCTGCCCGCGTCTTTTTGCGCGATCAAGTAAGATTTTGATCGCCTGGTCGCGACGGCGATCCAGTTGTTCGATTGCGTTTTTCGCAACCACCGTACGCCTGAGTATCGGCTCAGGTGCCAACCTGTCGGAGCGTCTGGCAAGCAACGTCCGGCGCTCGCGCAAAAATGCTTCAAGCGCGCGCGGCAAACGCTGTCCGATCAGCTTCATATGGCGTTTTTGTTCGTCGAAACCACGTTGCAGCAGACGCGGAGACAACTGACGTGCGCGGCCATCAAAATGAACGCGCTTCTTTTGTGTATTCACAAAAAGCGCTCGCGTAAGCCGCGAGGCGGCTTCATCAAAACGGCGCCGTGGCAATGCTAACAGCTGATCAGAAGAAGGCAGTGCTCGGCTTGCTGCGCGATGTGCCTGGCGCTTGAAGTCGACAAACCGGGACATAGCAGACGCTAAGCGGGCAGATTGCGTCGCAACGGTGGCAATCAGATCAGCTTTGACGGGTACGGCCATCTCGGCAGCGCCGGTCGGCGTCGGTGCACGCACATCGGCAGCCAGATCGATCAAGGTCCAATCCGTCTCATGGCCCACAGCCGAAATAACGGGAATATGCGAAGCCGCTACCGCGCGAACGACAATCTCATCGTTGAACCCCCAAAGGTCTTCAAGACTGCCACCACCGCGAGCCACAATTACCACATCAGGACGGGCGATCGTACCGCCTTGAGCTAAAGCGTTGAAGCCATCCACCGCTGCGGCCACTTCCGCACCGCTCGTCTCACCTTGTACACGCACCGGCCAGACAATCACATGCAGCGGATACCGATCCGAAATACGGTGAATAATATCGCGGATCACAGCCCCTGTTGGCGAGGTGACGACACCGATCACCCTTGGCATGAAAGGAAGCAGCTGTTTAATCGCCGGATCGAATAGGCCCTCTGCTGCCAGCTTGCGCTTGCGTTCTTCAAGCAGCGCCATCAGCGCGCCTGCACCCGCAGGTTCCATCTGTTCGATGACGATCTGATATTTGGAAGAACCCGGATATGTCGTCAGCTTGCCAGTGGCAATGACTTCCATCCCCTCTTCAGGACGGAAGCGCAGACGCCCCATCGACCCCCGCCAGATCACGGCCTCAAGCCGCGATCGGTCGTCTTTTAATGCAAAATAGGCATGCCCAGACGAATGCGGTCCACGATACCCCGAAATCTCACCGCGCACCCGCACATGCGAAAACGTGTCCTCGACCGTGCGCTTTAATGCGCCGGAGATCTCGGAAACGCTATATTCCGCAACATTTGATGCGCTACCGCTTAGTATAGAAATAGAATCTGAACCCATGCTCATCCCATCATAGGTACTCAGCGCTCTTGCCCGGTCAACCGGTCAAGACGTCACCCTGTATCTTTTGCACCATCACCAACCCGGCAACAATTCATTACTTCGCACACGGCGTGTCCGAACAGACGGGAAAGCTGCGATTTCAGCCGATGCAAGAGCTGCCGGCGCTGGCGATGAGATATTATCAAGACTTTCAATAATATGCTGCGCCAGCGCGTCAACAATTGCATTCTGCTTGGTATGCCCACGCATGATCCCGATGCCAAACTCCGGCAATGTACCAAAGCCGTCCGCTTCGCCCAAAACACGCATCCCGGGTCGCAGAGCGCATTCAGGTAACACAGAGACCGCAAGTCCCGACAAAACCGCAGCTGCGAGTACCGTTGCAGACCAGCTAGTAATAATAATCCTATAATCGCGCTCAGCCTGATCAAGGACATTCATTGCCGCATGTCGCCAGATGCAGGTCGGACGACCGACAGCGAGCGGCAACACGGCCTCTTCGTGAACCGCATGACTAGCAGAAGCTACCCACAAAAGTGGCTCGGTGCGGACGACTTCTGAACGCCGCTTATCATCACATTGCGTGACAAGAGCGATGTCCAGCGTTCCACGGCGGATCATTTCGTCAAGATTAACAGTCGGCTCGCAAACCACGGAAAGTTCCACACGCGGGTTAGACCGCGCGAAACGCGCCATGATTTCGGGCAAGAAACGATCCGCATAGTCGTCTGGTGTGCCAATGCGCACATGCCCTTCAAGTTGCTTATCATCGAAAGCTGAGATGGTTTCGCCATTTAGCAGCAGCAAGCGCCGCGCATAAAGCAGCAGCCTTTCGCCATCCTCGGTCAGACGATTGACCCGTCCATCGCGTTCGAAAAGGGGCTTACCGATGCGCTCTTCTAGCCGGCGCATCTGCATGGAAACGGCTGATTGTGTTTTAAAAACCGCATCAGCTGCTCTGGTGAAACTACCCAAGTCCGCAATGGCAATGAAGGTCTGCAACTGGTCGAGATCCAAAGGCGCGCTCATCAAACCCATCCATCACTATTTTTGAACTGTTACATTAAAAACATTCGTTGGAACAATCAATTCCATTATTGGATAAAGCCAACGTCGTAGAAAATGGAGACGCGAAAGCGAATGACCTGACGACCTTAACAGTTTGACCAAGCACGCTTGAAGGAGAGCGGCGATGACAGCGATCAGCAAGACCACCATGACACATTTACCAGCCACGAGTGCGCCGACTTCCGTGCTCAAGCAAGTTGTAAAATCGGTGTTTACGTCGGTTCTGCGTCGCTGGACGCTATTCCGAAACCGGCGTCACGTGCTCCACCTCAATGAACTCGATCATTACCTTCTGAAGGATATCGGACTTCACAGTGGTGACCTCTATACAGCGATCAGCCAGCGCAACCCACAAGATCCGACGTCCGTTCTTGCGGCGCTCGCAGATGCACGCTCACGCGTGGAGGCCGCTCGCAATATCTGTTGAATGAACATCTGGCAGGCGCCACCTTCACATGCCGGGTCCCCTCTCGGCCAGCCTGCCCTTTGCCCGGCCGCACCTCTGCTGCCGGGCTTTTTTTATCCGCACTTTGCTTTCTGCGATGAAATCCCTTAGCTTTTTGAGCACTGCTAAGAAAACAATGAATTTGCCACATTTTTTTAAAAGAAGGGCTTGCGCTCATCGTTTGAGTTCGCTAGATGGTGGCCACCGACGAACGAAGTAACTCACTTCCTTCGTGATCGCGCTTCAGAAACTAGCTGATACGTGACCCTGCTGGGGAATAGGTTAACGGTAGACCCACGGACTCTGACTCCGTTAGTCCTGGTTCGAATCCAGGTTCCCCAGCCAATTTATTCTATTACACAATCCTTATTTCGAAACTGTACCGCTTTAGCGCGGTTTACTCCTTAGTTTACAGAGTTGTTCATTGGCTCAAGCTTTCTGATCACTGATTCACCGAGCTTTGGATCGCGATTTAGATAGTGTGCGTTGAGGATCGAGCGGACATCACGGAGGCTGTGACCAGTGATTGTAGCTATCTCCGCTTCCGTACATCCTGCGAGTGCAAGTCGTGTCGGTTCCGCGCTGTACATGGGCGGCCATACTACAAAGACTTTTGGGGGAAGTAATGACGAGAGCGGGACACCTCTATAGCTGGGCTGGAACATGCTAAGAACGACCCATTCAATGAATATGGCTTGAAAATGTCGGTGTTAGTGGCGCGTTTCGCTGGCGGTATTCTTCGAGCGCTGTCGCGAAACAAGTCAATTTTTACGTGAAACAATCGCATCACCGATATGCGGTGCATTAGCTGCGGAATACATCACCGGCCCGATCATCCACTACCTTCGGGCAATTAACTTTCCATTACCTCCAGACGATGGTTCAGATGTTGGCCTTCACGCTGCAGCATTCGTCGTCGACGTGTATGGGATGTGGATCAGCGATGCGCTGGTCGAAGCTGGCACCGATAGGTTGAAACGTAAACCTTAGCAACTATCTAACTTTTTTCATGGCTGTCACCCGGCTCCTGAAGGCCAGGTTATCTACGTCATTTAGAATGGCGAGCGCTTGAATCTCTGCCGTTGGCGGTGCAACTTTTCGTAATCCCGCCAGCATCGGCAGATCACTTGCATTGCTGGGTATGACTAACTCAAATCTATTCGCCGCGACGCCTGAGCGATAGTCGATGGTCGATGTGCGACAAGAACACGGCTGATCTTTAAGGCTGAAACCGCCGCGTTTATGCGGCGCTCGTTCGCTTCATCCAGAGCGCTTGTGGCTTCATCCAGAAATAGGAACGAAGGGCGGCGATACAACGCACGCGCAAGAAACAGCCGTTGTTTCTGACCACCCGATAGCGAGCTTCCCAGATCGCCAATGAGCGAGTCGTACCGCATAGGCATCGCCATGATTTCATCTCGCATGGCAACCATTTGAGCGCATTCTTCTATCCATACCTGATCGGAATGTGGATCAAAGCAAGAGATATTTTCTGCGATGGTACCTGCAAACAACAGGTCGTCCTGCAACACAGTAGCAATGTGCCTGCGATAGGCAACTAGACCTGTCTCTCTGACGTCCACATCGCCCAGCAGAACTCTGCCTTCGCTTGGTTCAATAAGACCCGACATGATTTTCAGTAAAGTGGTTTTACCGCACCCAGATGGACCGGTGATGGCCACGCATTCTCCGGGTTCAATTATCAGGTTGATATTCCTGAGAACCTCTGGCAATCCTTCACCATAGGTATAGTGCACGTTCTCAACCCGCAACGGTAAGGAGTGCTCAATGGGTATTTGCAGTGGTAGCGCAGATAGGGTTGCGGCAGGTTCAGTTGACGTCAGAGCAATATCCGCTATGCGTTCGGTGTGAAGGGTAAGCATTTTCAGGTTGATCGCCAAATCAATTAGCCCCCCCCACACGCCCTACAAGCTGATCCTTGTAAGCAAGGAAGGCGATGAGCATCCCGACTGTCATGGCCCCATCCATTACGGACCTTGTGCCGAGTATAAGCATGATAATTCCGTCGCTGGCTGCAAGGAACGTACCGATGATACCGAAGAGCATATCAAGCTTCTTGATCCGGAGATCTGAGTTGATCACGTTGATCAGCAAAGTGAGCCATGCGCCCCTGCGGCGGTCATGCAGGTCCATGGTTTTAATGCTGGCAACACCACGGATGGTTTCGATGAAATGCGAATCCTCTTTTGCCCCCTGTATGATCGCTGCCTCATTGGCTGCGCGATATGGATGATAGGCAGCGACACGGATGGCCAGATGCAGCACAAGGGTGATTAATGCAACCACTGCAAGCCAGCCGCCATAAAGCACCATCATGACCAATGCCCCGATGGTCATGATGCCATCGAGGACCGCGCTCACCATGTCCGTCGTCAGTGCTGACTGAATGCTTGCCAGTGATCCGAAACGCGAGACCACATCACCAACGTGTCGCTTCTCAAAATACGAGAGCGGCAGACGCAGCAGGTGATCGAACAGCGCGGTTGTCCATTGCAGGTTCAGGTTTGTCCCCATGATGAGCACGGCCCATGTTCTGGCCAAACCAAAGATGAGTTGCAGGATTGTGAGTACACCAAGGCCAATCGTAATCAGTGTCAGGAGATTGTGATCCGACGCCACGATCACTTCATCGAAGATGATCTGCGATCCAATCGGTGTAAGCAGCGCAATGGCTTCCAGACAGAGTGACAAGGCAAATATCTGGAATAGCGCCCGCTTCAATCCGCTGATGCGCCGAAACATATCTGTAAGACGAATGCGTTCTTTCTCAACCTTGCGCTCAAAACCTTCTGCGGGCCAGAGTTCGAGAGCAACACCGGTAAAGCATTCTGACAACTCTTTAAGCAGGACCAATCGCCGACCACGAGCCGGATCATGAATATAGGCACCCTTAGCAGTTACCTTTTCCAGCACCACATAATGGCGCAGTTCCCAATGCAGAATGCAGGGTGTCTGAAGTTTTGACAGGTCCTCACGCTCGACGCGCACCGGGCGGGTGGCCATAAACAAACCGCTTGCGATGCGAGATATATCGAGGAGCGAGAGTCCTTTGACTGAAACCGCAAACCGACGCCGTAAGCTACTCAGATCAATCTCATGGCCATAGTACCCTGCGGTCATCGCCAGACATGCCAGTCCGCATTCCGCGACTTCGGTTTGCAGGATGACTGGTAGTTGCCGCTTCAATGACAGGGAAAAGTTCAATCTGCTCATCATGACGGGTTATTGTCGGCCTGCGTGGTGGCGCGGCCTCGCAGACTGTAAATCGGTTCAAGCAGCCATTGATATAGCGGGCGGGTATCAAGAAGCAGATCGGCTTCGACGCTCATGCCTGCTCTCAACGGCTCAGCTTGCCCATATGCCATAACGTTCGGCTGATCTGGCTGGGCAGTGATCCGATATTGTGCCTGTGTCGGTTGCGGCTGAGCCGCCAGCGCGTCCGCATTGGCTTCTCCCTGCCGTAATGTCACGCGAGAGACGTTTGTAACCCGGGCACCATATTGGCCGAACTTCTGATAGGGGAACGCCGTGTACCGCAACAGTACAGGCACGCCTTCCCGGATAAAGCCAATCGCTTTGCTGTCTGCAAGCAGATGCACTTCCATCTTCTCGCCGGTGGGCAGGATCGACACCAGTGGCGTTCCAGCTGCGACAAGCTGACCAGAATGTGCAAGGACCGCTGCAATCGTACCGTCGGCAGGTGCTGCAATTACAATGGCTCTGCGCGCTTCGGACTGAGCCAGTTGCTCTTTGAGCGTTGCTATTCGCTGGCGCATCTCACCAAGCCCGATTGCAGCTGAAGCGTCGAAACCGTCGAGCTTGGACCTGACATCTGATGCTGTACTTTCAAGTTGCACCCGTTCTCTGCGCAGACTTTCGAACTCCTGGCGGTTTTGCATATAGCTTTGCTCAGCAGCTTCGTAGCTGCGCTCGAGGGTAATGCCCTTGTCAACCAGCTCTCGGTATTTGACGGCACGGGGCCGTAACACGGCAATATATGTTTCGGTTTGTGCTATCTGCGCATCAACACGCTCTATCTCCTGTGTAATAGAGCGAGCACGTTCTCCCAAGGCACGCTTTTCAACCTGATCAAGCAGAGCGCGCTGCCTTATAGCCTCGTCAAGTTCATCAATACGGCTTTGAAGCTGGTCTTTGACGACACTCTCCGTCTCGCCAAGCCCAGTCTTGATGTCTGTAGCCACCAGAAATAGAGGATCACCTGCTTTAACAGTGTTCGCCTCTGCAGCGTGCACTTGTACGAGACGCCCGGTTTGCGGCGTAAAGATATGCAAAACACCCGCACTCGGAACGACAGCGCCATGGACGCGCACGCGGCGGGTGTATTGGCCGAACATCAGCACTACCAGAATGAGCGCAATAATGACCATGCCCACTCCTGTGGCTAGCTGAACCGAAATTGGTTGAATTAATCGAGGGTTACCTAGCCACGCAACGCGACGGGCAACGATGGCCTCATTTCGGAATAGAGAGACGTATTCCGCAGGGCCATAGGATGCTTCTCTAGCGGTATTCATAAGTCACACAATTGAATGATAAAAAATTCTCATAGTGATAAGTTTTCACGACGCGTCAAATATAGTCGTCGTGAGAATCTCAAAAGAAATTACACTAATTATAATTATCTAAATAATAGTATTGCTCTGTACGGCATCAGATTAAATTTAAGATTTCGAAATATATAACTTGCGAAAATATCACAGAATTCTAACGACCGTCGTGAAAAATATAATCATACTTATCGATAATATATTTACAGGTAATCCAAATCAACTCGAGAATTAAGCTCAAAGTAAAATAAAAAAACATTAGCGAACAAGATTGGGCCAAGGACAAAAGTTACCCAATATATTTTGTAGGCGGCACCCTCAGGAACTTTGAAATGTCGGAGCGATGAGCCCTTCCAGCCCCAGAGAGAGAAGTGTTCGCTAATGTTTGCCATCTGCAGGTCTACTTTATCTTTCGCCCCAACGAGATTTGAAACCTCCGAACTTCGGACCGAACTCGTTAGTCAGCTTCTCCATCAGTGTTCGCTCGTCGGTAGCGTTGAAGATATGTTTGCCAGAGTCAAACACTTCCCAATGGATTTTCCCTGTCTTTGCATCCATGATACGTCTGGTTTCAACTGTACCGCTTTGCCATGTGCCCCAGATTAAGAATCTTCTCGCACCTGCTTGAAAATACTCCTATTTTTCTTAATCTTTTTTAGACATTCAATTATAGTTACTGGAAAAGAAATAATGATAATTGTAAATAATGAAGAATAAAAATAATTCTTTAAATCCATATTCATATCAAAAGTTCCGTTACCTATAGAAAACATAAGTATAAACAACCCTAATGGGAAAACCCAAAAATTTAATATGATAGATTTAATCGACATACGTTACACTCATAAACTGAAATACAGGCAAGCAACATTGCTTGCCTGCTTGAATTTTAACGCCCTCCTCCACGGCCACCGCTATCACCGCCGCCTTTTTCCCGTCCACCGGAGTAATTTCCTCCCCCACGATTGCTCGGACTTGGGGAAGTCCACCCGCCACCTGATGAACCATAAGCGCCCCCTATCGCTCCCGCAATAGCGCCTTTCAACCCACCAAGAACGCCACCAATGGCGCCACCAATCGCTCCCCGAGCCACATTGGGATTTAGCCCAACAGCATTCGCACCATATACGTCTCTGCCAAGATAAGAATCCATAGCAGCATCTCTGCCGTCATTATTTCTTCCGCCGCGAGATTGGGGGCCGCGAGAAGCGCCAAAATCCGTGTTACGAGCCCCGCCATAATCTGGAGAATCTAGGCGACCACCGCCACTGACAATCTTCATTTCTTCGAATGTTAAAATGCGCATATTTATACCCTTTAATACTAATTAACTTTGGTAAAATGGCAATTTCTATTGGATCGCAACTTATTATGTGTGAATGCCATTTTCGAAAATGGCGTTCTTAAAGCTATCGACACTGTCGCAAAGAATCGCGGTTTAACGCGTTCAGCTTCCTTAGCTCAAGCTGCCAGACACGAAATTGATGTAGGCGTTTAAGCGCCCATCTTACAAAAAAGCGCTTGTTCCAAGATTGGTAGCAAATCGCGATTACATAAGTAGAACAGTAAATGACCGGTGGCATTCGTGTGAACTGATTAAACGAACCGCACTGAGCAGCAAATGCTCCATTCTCAAGCAATGAGATTGAGTGGGAAGCCATCGGTATCGTACGCTGCAAGCAGCACACTTATTTTTTTTGCGCAAAGTGCGTCCAATGCTTACTCCCTCAGATACAATGCCGGTCTCGATAGTGGACCTCGAAATTTCAGCGAGTGGCCAAGCAGTATTTTTTGCCGCCTTAATAATAGCTGTAGTGTTTGTAAAGATGATCGGAACGTACCGGGACGCATCTTACCGGCTTTTGGGGCTGGGCCCACGTTTTAGGCGCTTAGCATCCATAACCAAGGTTTGCCCTTTTGGCTTCTGCGCTAGTCGGGCCCTTTCGGGTGAGGCTGCCAAGACGTCTTCACGCCACAATTAACCAACATCGGCTATTTTCGCTGCCTGTCAGCAACATGCGAGGTATTCGCTCTGATATGCTAATTCTGTGCAACACATCCAGCATCCTGTCGAGGCGACTCCTCGCAAATGACCCTCAGTTGAACTATGTATTTCCGGAGGCAACAAACGTGTCTTTATAAAAGGTTACTTTATTGGCATTAAATAAAATCCGTTCTCTGTCTGTTTTAATCTCTGAATCTCCCAACCTGATCACCGCATTCCCGCTGAGTTGATTTATTTTTTTCGAAACTTTCTCGATGCGGTCTGCACTCATCTCAAATTAAGCTTCTTCGTTTCCGCATTCGCGCTGAAGAATACCGAAGATTCGGCCAAATCGATCAAAATTAAAGCTATTTTACAATGCATTTTTATCTCCTTTTCTTTACGATGAAGTAAACCACATACGTATTAAAATAAAAGTCCTATAAGTTCCTCACAACAAGTGAGGTATACTACTTCGACTTCCTGCACGCGACAGGCGGGTAAACTGATTGGAGAAATCGGACGTGCACGATGATTTTTATCCGTGCGAGTGAAGCGCGGAGGTGGCGCTGGGGAGCGACTGATCTTTCTGATGGCAAGCTCAGCATCCGTCAGCGCACCAACCGTTACGGTGAAAGAAAGCAAATGGTTTGGTGTTCGCCGACCTTCCCGAAAATATCGACAATCACCAGAACATAGTGAAGCGCCGGCGATTGGTTGCAGAAATAGCGGCTGGAGTGACCGTTTCTACTGGCAAAAAGACGCTACCTGCCAGTTTTCGGCCGAGATATTCAGGCTTCCACGCTCTCCGGCAATGGTATGCGTCTAATCGGCTGAGGCATACTTCCGTTTAGGTGAGGTTCGACACCTACGGCAATTTATCCCCATCATTGTATGCAGGAGGCGAACTGCGCGACGCTGAAAAAGCTCTGTTCTCAATCGACGTGAAACGCATCTAATTATCTAATAATTTCAGTGCTGAGGCGAATATCCTAACTCCGCTATTCCGGCTTCGAATCCGGGTGCCTTCGCCTGGGTTAGAAGTCGGATACGTGCTACAAAAAAATAGATATGAGTTCTTAGGGCATCGTAATCATTAATTTTTTACCCCGCACATTGAAAAGTATCTCGTGAAATTTCCCTTAGCCTTCGTTCAAACAACCGCGGGCCCTTCTCGGACATCACAAATTCTTATCTTAGCCTGAATAATTTGGCATTGAGTTGCCATATTATTCAGGCTACAAGGGGAAATCGACTTTGTTATCGACTGCCTCTCATAAGTAATTGAAGGCTTTTTCTTTCAATATCGTAAAAACAGCCGCGAAGTTCTATTCGCTTTTTTTTGGCTTGATCGAATTGAAAGGAATTCGTTATGGCAAATGGTACAGTAAAATTCTTTAATGGTACAAAAGGCTTCGGTTTTATTCAGCCAGATGATGGGTCGCCGGACGTTTTCGTACACATCTCGGCAGTAGAACGTGCGGGTCTTCACGGCTTGAATGAGGGCCAGAAGGTCAGCTTCGACTTAGTGGCAGACAGACGCTCTGGCAAGCAGGCTGCTGATAATC
Organism: Ochrobactrum sp. BTU1; assembly: GCA_018798825.1. NCBI lineage: Bacteria > Pseudomonadati > Pseudomonadota > Alphaproteobacteria > Hyphomicrobiales > Brucellaceae > Ochrobactrum > Ochrobactrum sp. BTU1. The sequence continues at coordinate 1,423,692 of CP076355.1, forward strand.
TTCAGGCACTATAAGCTTTATTGCTATCTGGATTTTGTCTCGTCTCCCTAAACACTGACAGAGGCATTTGGCATTTAAGAAGGTCGGCGCTCACCGACCTTTTTTATATTTGCGCAGTGTCCAATCACTCACGTTAGTCCCCAACTCAACACATCCGTTGGAGTATAGTTATGTCTAATGAGGATCAGTACCCGACAAGCGAAGCTCTTTTCAAATCGTCTTTATCGCAGGCCGAAATCAGGAGGGCAGACAAAGATAGTCGCGCAAAATCAATACTTGAGAATGAAAAGCTAGCCTTAGATACGAAAACTCAACGGCTGAAAGCAGCCAGGCTGCAGCGAGACAATCTCGCTTAATAAGCGCCTGAATCCAAGACGACCCCCGTTACCACTCCAGGTCATTTTTAGACCACAGGACAGCCGTTGTTAGATGACGAAGATAAAAGAGACATCATGGAACACTCTTATTTTCTTCCAGGCCAGGTTTGCGGCGATGGCTTTAATTCTCCAGCCCCACAAAATAGCCACCTCCGCGGATAGAAAGAAGCGCTTGAGGCTTCGCTGTCTGTATTTCGAAAATTCTGAAGTCGCCGTCGCGCTCCAGTCGCTATCTATGGGGTGTCTTTATCCAAATTTTTCATTAGCGGCAGGGAAATTGAGGGAAGCAGCTGCCGAGGTCCGGTTCGCTGATCGTTTCAACAAAAATTGAAGCTGTTTAATAAGCCATTTTGCTATAAGAGCCTCGCAGGACATAACAGCTTGGGAATGTACAGATTATGGATTGGTTTATTGTAGTCTTTGTTACGTTCAAGGTTCTCGTATTGGGAACTGGCATGTTCTTTGCCATCAAGTGGCATTACGATCAGGGCAAGAAGACGAAATAAAAATTCCACCGAACAGTTGCCGGGTAAAGCCCAGTTTACTCCCTGGAGAGTGTGGCCCGCCGCCGCTAAATGAAACGCTTAAGCATTGCCAAGATGATTGAATCTCAATGGTATGGCTGCTTGGCCTCCGCGCCACTAAATTTCGGACTTGGCAAAAATATCTCTCGCCAGGTCGATGTTGATGGGCGGCTTTCACTCCGACAATTCGGCTGCATTGTGCCCGACACAACTGTGATGGCACTGCTAACTTGCAAAGTCGGACACCATTTCCTAGAGATAGGTTCTTGCCCTTCCATTGTCTTGAAGGATTCAGTTAGAGGTATGACGACAGGATTTCGAAATATGCTGCTTTTGCTCGATATCTCGAATGATCAGTCAGCATTCCCCCTGATGATGGATGCTCGATCAGAAGATGCCATAGGGTTGCTGCGCGTCTAATCCTGCAGCGACCCCAATCCTTTTCACACAAAATGCGAAAAGTCCTGCTGGGCGACCAGTAGTGCTCACGTTTGGGATTTATTATGGCTATCTGGACCGAACTGGCGCGCGCCGGCAATATTGCTGGCGACGAAATAATATTGCGTCAAAGAGACGACATCTACGAAATCCGGTATAATGGGCTCGAGCTGATGTCGAACATTAATTTCCAATCGGAAACCATCCTTGCCGAGCGCTCGCTAAGACTGTTCGGAGGCTCGCCAAAGAGCGTGTTGATCGGGGGGCTTGGAATGGGTTTTACGCTCAGAGCCGCTCTTGACAACCTGCCCGATGATACTGAGATTACCGTTTGCGAATTCGTACCAGAAATCGTTGATTGGAACCGGACATATATTGGTCACCTAGCAGGCTTTCCTCTCGAAGACCCGAGGGTTAATTTATGTGTGGTCGATGTGATGGACAGATTACATCAACATCCATCAACATTCGATCTAATCCTCATGGATACCGATAACGGGCCGGATTTTTTGGTCAGGCACGAAAATGAAGCGATCTACAGCGACTGCGGTCTAACGGTCATAGAGCGCGCGCTCTCACCATCAGGGATTGCAAGTTTTTGGTCAGCAACAGCTTCGTCAGAGTTCGAGAATAAGCTCGCTGCTATAGACTGGCATTGGACCCGCCAGGATATTTGTTTGATCGGTGGAAGAGCAGATGCGTTCCATTACATCTATCTCGCCGAGCATCGCAGGGCGCTGACCGAGGGCTTATTGGCGAAAAAGTCGGATCACGGGATAGCGGCTATCACGCTCCTTTAATGTGCCACCCGGAATGGCGCTTTTCGCCATTCCGGGAACTGCCAAGGGTTGCAACGCTCGAGGTTACAGTCATGCGAAAGCTCTCTTTCATGAGGGCCTGATCGGATGGAGCCGGCACGGCTTAATTTTGGCTTTGATGACAATTCCCTCGCAAACCTTGGTGATGTTTCAGGAAGCCCAAATGACGTATTAGGTCATTGTTGGCTCCGTAAAAGCTGGAAGTCGCGTCAGATTGCGGATAAGTCCCTCTGGATTAATTTGATTAAGAGGGGTCTATGTCCTACTTCCCGAATTGGCGTTTAACCAACAACACGACCGTTTTACCTGACGAACGGCTTCCAGCTGCTGCCGCAGTTCCAATGGGCATTCAGCACTTACTGGCAATGTCCGGCTCCACCATTGTCGCGCCCCTGCTTATGGGCTTTGACCCAAATGTTGCGGTATTCTTTTCTGGCATTGGAACGCTTCTCTTCTTCTTTATGACTGGAGGGCGCGTGCCGAGTTATCTTGGCTCGTCCTTTGCCTTTATCGCAGTTGTAATCGCAGTTACCGGCTATGCAGGTAGCGGCCCTAATCCGAACATCGCTCTCGCTCTTGGCGGAATCATTGCTTGCGGCGCGATCTATGCCGCGATCGGGCTTATTGTCATGGCGGTTGGTACGGGTTGGGTTGAAAAGCTCATGCCTCCAGCCGTCACAGGCGCGATTGGCGTTGCAATCGGCCTCAACTTGGCGCCTGTCGCGGTAGGCCAGCTTAAAGGTACCGGTGCGCATATGACGATTGCGCTTTTGACGGTGCTTTGCATGGCGATGATTTCTGCCTATGGCGCGCTTGCTACCAAACGTGTGGCTGTCTTGCTGGCCTTGCTGTTCGGATACTGCTTAGTATTAATTTTCGGCAACGGCTTAGGCATCGTTCCTGGCATTAATTTTGCTGCAGTTGGTTCTGCGCCATGGTTCGGCCTGCCCGCGTTCACTACCCCTGTTTTCACGTGGCCGGCGATCACTTTGATCGCACCTGTGGCGATCGTGCTTGTGGCGGAAAACCTGGGGCATATTAAAGCTCTTGGTTCAATCACTGGCCAGAACATGGACCGCTATATCGGTCGCGGGTTTCTCGGCGATGGCATCGCGACAATGATTTCAGGCTCCGGCGGCGGCACCGGCGTCACAACCTACGCTGAACACATCGGCGTCATGGCAATGACGAAGGTCTATTCGACATTGATCTTTGTGATCGCTGCAGTGGTCGCAATTGCGCTTGGCATGTCGCCAAAATTTGGTGCCATCCTGCAGACGATCCCAGCACCCGTGCTCGCTGGACTTGCAGTATCCGTTTTCGGTCTTATTGCCTCGGCGATGGCGCGCATCTGGGTCGTCAACAAGGTAAACTTTGCTGATCCACGCAATCTATTCACCGTTGGTGTTGCGCTGATTTTCGGCGCAGGAGACTTTACTGTCAATATTGGTAGTTTTGCTCTTGGCGGAATTGGAACATCCACTTTTGCAGCTCTAATCATGTACCAGCTGCTGAGCATCGGCCGATCAAGCAGTGACGGGAAAATCTAGCAACGTGTCGCGCAAAACCCCTGGAGGTCTTGCGCGACACTCCCCCCGCCCCTTATCAGGCGCGACGTGTGCCTGAGGATACGATATCGAGATAGACCGCCAGCACCAGGATGCTGCCCTTTATTATCTGCTGCCAGAATGTATCAACGCCGAGCATCGACATTCCATTATCCAGGCTTGACATGATGAGGGCACCAACCAATGCGCCAATCACGGATCCGACCCCGCCGCGCATCGATGTTCCCCCGATAAAGCATGACGCGATGGCATCAAGCTCGCCACCGAACCCTGCTGAAGGGGTACCAGCTGCAAGACGAGCTGTGGTCGTTAGTCCTGCGACCGCCGCCATCAAGCCCATCAAGGCAAACACAGCCATTTTGACGAAGTTCACATTGACACCAGAAAACCGCGTCGCTTCGAGATTTGAACCCACAGCGTAGATGTGGCGGCCAAACACCGTCTGGCGCGAAATGACGGTAAAGACGCCCAGAATAACCAGCAACACCAGAACCGGGACCGGTACGCCCTGATAGCTATTGAGGATCAGAATAAAGCCAAGAATAAGGATTCCTGTGCCTACAAGTCGTGCAGTTTCCATCGCCGGGGTGAGTGTTTGAAGACTATGCTTGCGTTTACTGGCACGGGTTCTCAGCGTGATAAGAATTAATACCGTAAACAACACCATGGCACAGACATTGCCAAGCCAACCCGGCAAATAACCCTGACCGATATATTTGAATCCGGGCGAAATGGGCGCAATGGTAACCCCACCCATGATGCCAAGAACGATGCCACGAAATACCAGCTGTCCACCGAGTGTCACAATGAATGACGGAATCCCGAGATAGGCTGTCAGCCAGCCATTAAAGCCTCCAAGAATGACTCCAAGCACCAAAACGGTGCTGATTGTCGCCCAAAGTGGCCAACCATAGACGACATCAAGGACGGCAGCGACACCGCCCAACAATCCAAGTAACGCGCCCACCGAAAGATCAATTTCACCAGCCACGATTACAAACACCATGGCCGAAGCCAACATGCCAGTTATTGCCATCTGACGCAGCAGATTGGAGAAATTCCGCGCCGTCAGAAATTGTGACCGACCCATTTCTGGGTCATAGGTCATGATGGCAAAAAAAGCCCAGATCAGCGCAACGACAATGAGCAGCGCGACGATCTTGTATTCTGAGAGAAATTTTCTGAGGCTTTTGCCTGTCAAAGTCATATCATGCACCAGTTAGATTAGCTGCGGATTAGGCCGCGTTGGTTGCAGGCTTGCCAATTGCAGCGGCAAGGACCTTCTCCTGGGTGAGATTCGCATTCGGGAAATCGCCTCGCAGTCTGCCCTCGCCTATGACGAGAACTCGGTCACTGATGCCAAGCACTTCCGGCATTTCTGATGAAACCATCAAAATCGAAACACCCTGTTTGGCGAGCGCGAATATCAGCTTGTAGATTTCATATTTCGCACCGACATCTACGCCGCGTGTCGGTTCATCCAAGATGAGAACCTTCGGGTCTGGGAGCATCATTTTCGAAAGAACAGCTTTCTGTTGATTGCCGCCTGACAGCGATGCAATCGCCAGCATAGGATCGGCGGTTTTCACTTTGAGCCGCAAAATCTCGCGCTGAATCGTCGCCAACTCGGATTCTTTGTCGATAAGCCCACGCAGCGAAAAACGATCGAGCACCGAAATCGTCATGTTGTGACCGACTGGCATAATTGGCAGGATACCATCGCGCTTGCGATCTTCCGGCACCATGCAGATGCCCTGTCGCACGGCGTCGCGTGGCGTGCGAATCTTAATTTCTTTGCCTTCGAGAAAGACTTTACCCTGATGAGCGCCGGGCCATACACCAAAAAGGCTCGATACCAGCTCTGTGCGCCCCGCTCCCACTAGACCCGCTATGCCCAGAATCTCCCCCCGTCTGAGCGCAAAGGAAACATCATCCACGACCTTGCGGTCAGGATTGGTAACATCCCAACATGTGATATTGCGAGCTTCAAACATAACCTCACCGATGTCGTGAGCTTCACGTGGGAAGAGATTTTTCATCTCGCGCCCAACCATCATTGTAATGATGTCAGCTGTTGCAAGCTCCGCCATCGGACGTGTCGCGATATGCGCGCCATCGCGGATAACCGTCACTGTGTCGGAAATTTCCGCCACCTCATCGAGCTTGTGGGAAATATAGACACAAGCCATCCCTTGCGTCTTAAAGTCTTTGATGAGGTCGAGCAAAACCCGCGTTTCTGAAGCAGTGAGTGCCGATGTCGGCTCATCCAGGATGAGCAGCTTGGCGTTTTTGTTGATCGCCTTTGCAATCTCAATGAGCTGCTGCTTGCCACCAGAGTAATGATAAACTGGCAAGGCAACGTTGATGTCGTTGATCTTGAGACGAGCGAGCAGTTCAGTCGCTCGCGCATTCATTTGATCATAATCAATGAACCCACCGGTGGTGGGCTCTGAACCAAGAAAAATATTCTCAGCAACCGACAGATGCGGCACCATCATCAGTTCTTGATGGATGATCACAATCCCTGCAGCTTCAGTATCACGAATGCCGCTAGCTTTGAGCTCTTTGCCTTGCCAAAAGATTTCGCCAGTCCAAGTGCCGTAGGGATAAACACCAGACAAAACTTTCATCAGTGTGGATTTGCCCGCACCGTTCTCGCCGCATAGCCCGACACATTCTCCTGCGCGCACTTTCAGATAGATGCCATCCAGCGCCTTCACGCCGTTGAACTCTTTACCGATGTTTTGCATTTCCAAAAGATAGTCGGACATTCGAAACGACCTTACAGTATTTCCAAATAAACTTACTTCGGTTTATCTTTAAAAGCGGGCACCGAAATTTGCACTGGCAGACAACGCTGTCAAAGACGGACCAAAAGATATCGTTTGGAGGCCGGACGTCAGAACCTCAAATTCCAACCTCCGGCCACGCAACCTGCGCATAGGTTCACAGACCCGAAGGGTTATTTCCCTTCAATCTGCTCCTTGGTGTAGAAACCGTCAGTCACATAGACATCGATATTGTCCTTGGTGACGGCGGTTGGTGTCAGAAGGAGTGTATCGACTTCCTTCGAACCATTGTCGATCTTGCCGTTGAACTCGGGCTTTTCATCGCGAACCAGTTGCACAGTAAGCTTTGCTGCTTCTTCAGCAATCAGCTTGAGCGGCTTGTAAACCGTTACGGTCTGCGTGCCGTCCACGAGGCGCTTAACGGCTGCCAGATCGCTATCCTGACCGGAAACTGCAGTCTTTCCTGCAAGACCCTGTGCGGCGAGCGCCTGAATTGCGCCGCCGGCGGTGCCGTCATTGGAGGCAACAACAGCATCAATCTTATTGGATGCGGCGGTCAGGGCATTTTCCATGATGGAGAGCGCTTCGGTTGGGCTCCATTCTTTGACCCACTGCGAGCCCACGATCTTGACCTTACCGGAATCGACGGCATCCTTCAGCGCCTTTTCCTGACCAGCACGCAGCAGCTTCGCATTGTTGTCCGTCGGCGAACCGCCGAGCAGATAGTAGTTACCTTCCGGCTTTGCCTTCAAAACGGCTTCTGCCTGCATGAACCCTACGCGCTCATTGTCAAAAGAAATATAAGCATCAATGTCAGCATTCAGGATCAGGCGATCATAGGAAAGAACTTTGATGCCCGAAGCCTTTGCGTCGGCTACAACCGCATCAAAAACCTTCGAATTCATCGGGACGATCACAATGGCATCAACGCCTTGTGAAATCAGGTTTTCGACCTGCTTGACCTGCTTTTCTTCATTGCCGTCAGCCGACTGGACATTGACCTTCGCGCCTAGCTTTTCAGCAGCTGCGATAAAATAGTCGCGGTCACGTGCCCAGCGCTCTACACGCAAGTCGTCGATAGAAAAACCGATAACCGGGTTTTCAGGTGATGCATAAGCAGGCGCAGCATTCATTGCACCAAGTCCGAGAGCCGCTGCAACAAGCGCACCCGTTAGAAAATTACGACGTTTCATGCACGTTTCCTCCAATCACCGCCGGCTTGATGCCGGTTGATACAAGTCCTCGCCCCGAACGAATCCGCCCCCCGGAGTCTGGCACGACAAAACACCCTCCGAAGAGGTTCTATAGTTAGTGTCTGGCTGATCCTCCCTGCGGTGGCATGCACCAAGATCACTCCAGTAAAATCGCACTCAGACGTGCAATCTCATCCTCGGCTGCAATTGATACGTAAAGAAAATTGAATAGCAAGCATTTTTTGATTTACGTACCTCATTTTTACTCCTATGTTCCGCTCCGAGGAGTGAGAATGAAACCCACCGTGCATGATATAGCCAGAACCGCGGGCGTCAGTCTCGCCACGGTTGACCGTGTGCTTAATGATCGACCCGGTGTCAGAGCGAAGACCCGCACTCGTGTAACGGATGCGATGAATGCGCTCGGCTACGTTCGGGACGTGGGTGCTGCAAATCTTGCCCGAAGCAGGCTGTATCAGTTTGATTTCATTTTGCCGGATAACGAAAACACCTTTATGCAGAACCTGCGTGCTGAACTTGAAGCAGCGACAGAACGGGGTTTGTCTGAACGGGTTTTGATCAATCTGGTGCTTGTGCCAGCATTCGATGAAGCGGCACTCGTGAAGGCGTTGAATGATAGCGCCGAACGTAAGCCCGACGGCGTCGCTTTCGTTGCGGTCGATACTGATCCGGTCCGCGAAGCCTGCGCGAAACTGACCGAGGCGGGTATTCACGCTGTGACCCTGGTATCCGATCTGGGTCGTTCAACTCGTGCTCATTATGTTGGTATTGATAATGGTGCTGCAGGACGAACTTCTGCACGTCTATTGGGTCTTTTTGCGAGCGGTACTATTGGTCCGATTGCCGTCATTGCGGGCTCGCTTAAAGTCCATGACCACCAGGAACGCTTCGAGGGCTTCAAAAAGGCCATGGAAACGGATTTCCCGGACCGAGAAATCCTTCCCGTGCTCGAGGGTTTTGACGAAGGCGCGCGCGTAGAAAAGCTCGCCCTTGAGCTGCTCAAGGGCCAGAGAGACCTCGCAGGAATCTATAATCTTGGCGCCGGCAACAGCGGTCTCGTCCGTGCGCTCGCTGCTTTTCAAGATCATAAACGGCCGCTGGTCATTGCCCACGAACGAGACGGAATCACATCGCAAGCACTGAAGGATGGCCTTGTTCACGCCGTGCTGGCGCAGGACGCGGGACACGAAATTCGCAGTGCCGTTCGTGTTTTAAAAGCGACTGCAGACCGCCTCGCGATCGTGCAAGGGCAGGAACATATCCGCATCGAAATCTTCCTCAAAGACAACCTGCCACAGCTTGACTGAGGCGCGGAACACAATAACTCGACTGGAGCAAATATGTATCTCGGGCTTGATCTTGGAACATCGGGCGTAAAAGCGCTTCTGATCGATAGTCAACAGAATATTATCGGTTCTGCCCATGGTGAACTCGATGTCTCTCGCCCCCATCCAGGCTGGAGTGAGCAGAACCCCACGGACTGGATCAGGGCCTGTGAAGCCGCTATCGACGGTTTGCGCACAGCGCATCCAAAGGAATTTTCAACCGTTGCTGGCATAGGTCTTTCCGGCCAGATGCATGGTGCAACACTGCTTGATGAAAACGATCAGGTGCTTCGGCCGTGCATTCTATGGAATGACACGCGCAGCTATAAAGAAGCTGCCGAACTCGACGCCGATCCGGCCTTCCGTGCCATCACCGGCAACATCGTTTTCCCGGGCTTTACCGCGCCCAAACTCGTCTGGGTTGCACGCAACGAACCAGAGATTTTCGCTAGAACACGCAAGATTCTCTTACCGAAAGATTATCTACGGCTTTGGCTCACCGGCGAGTATGTTTCAGACATGTCGGATTCGGCAGGCACAAGCTGGCTTGATACCGGCGCACGCCGTTGGTCGTCTGAATTGCTTTCGAAAACTGGTCTGACGGAAAGCCACATGCCCAAACTTGCCGAGGGCAGCGAGGCCACAGGAAGATTGCGTGCAGAACTTACCTCACGCTGGGGGATCTTGAACGCCCCCGTCGTTGCGGGAGGCGCCGGCGATAATGCTGCTTCGGCCTGCGGCATGGGTACTGTTCAACCGGGTCATGCTTTCGTTTCACTTGGCACATCAGGTGTGTTGTTTGCCGCTAATGCCAGCTATCAACCAAAACCTGAAAGCGCAGTCCACGCTTTCTGCCATGCGCTTCCAAATACGTGGCATCAAATGGGTGTCATTCTATCCGCGGCAAGCGCACTCGAGTGGTTCTCTCGTATCACGTCCACCAGCCCGCAGGCGCTTGATGCGGAGCTCGGAGATAGACTCCAAGCCCCCGGAAAGATCAGTTTTCTGCCCTATCTATCGGGCGAGCGAACCCCATACAACGACGCGCGGATTCGAGGCATGTTCAACGGGCTCGAGCATGAGACAGACCGCAAAGCAATGACGCAAGCGGTGCTTGAAGGCGTCGCATTTGCGATCCGCGATAATCTCGCCGCGCTGCAATCGGCAGGTACCGAGATCAAATCGCTCATCGCAGTTGGTGGTGGTTCGCGCTCTGCCTATTGGCTCAAATCTATTGCCACAGCATTGAATGTTCCAATTTCTCTTCCTGAAGAAGGCGACTTTGGTGCCGCATTCGGCGCAGCACGTCTTGGCCTGATCGCTACAAGTAACGCTGATCCTTTTGCAATCTGCACGCCGCCGCGCACGGCCCATACCATTGAACCCGAACACACGCTGACCGCATCATACGACGAAGCATATCAGCGTTACCACGCACTTTATCCCGCGCTGCAACCTCTGGCTCAGTAAGCCCGAGGCGGAGCGTTACCAGCATCAACATTGGAGGAGCATGATGAGCACCGGATTTTTCGGCGACATCCAGAAAATACGTTATGAAGGTCCAGATAGCGATAATCCGCTAGCATTCCGCCACTATAACCCGGACGAAATCGTCCTCGGCAAGCGTCTGGAAGACCACTTACGTTTTGCAGTCGCCTATTGGCACAGCTTCGCGTGGGAAGGTGGAGATCCTTTCGGCGGACGGACATTTGACCGTCCCTGGTATAAGGATGACCTAGAAGCCGCAAAACTAAAAGCCGATGTTGCGTTTGAGTTCTTTTCGCTTCTCGGCGCACCTTTCTATTGCTTCCACGACGCCGACGTGCGCCCAGAAGGCAATAATTTTGCTGAGAACACGAAGAACCTCGAAGCCATTGTGGATATTTTCGACCGCAAGCAGGCTGAAACCGGTATCAAGCTTTTGTGGGGCACTGCCAATCTCTTCTCACATCGTCGGTATATGTCGGGTGCTGCGACCAATCCCGATCCGGAAGTGTTTGCTTTTGCAGCTGCAACCGTGAAAACCTGCCTCGATGCAACCAAGCGCCTTGGCGGTGACAATTATGTGCTTTGGGGCGGTCGCGAGGGTTATGAAACCCTGCTCAACACCGACCTGACGCGCGAGCTCGACAATATGGGGCGATTCCTCAACCTTGTAGTCGAGTACAAGCACAAGATTGGCTTCAAGGGTACAATCCTGATCGAGCCAAAGCCACAGGAACCAACAAAGCACCAGTATGATTACGATGTCGCAACGGTTTACGGCTTCCTGAAGCGCTACGGTCTCGAAAACGAGGTGAAGGTCAATATCGAGCAGGGCCACGCAATTCTCGCAGGCCATTCATTCGAGCATGAACTGGCACTGGCCCGCAGCCTTGGAATTCTTGGCTCAATCGACATGAACCGCAACGACTACCAGTCTGGCTGGGATACAGATCAGTTCCCGAACAATGTACCGGAAATGGCGCTCGCTTATTATCAGGTGCTGCTCAACGGCGGCTTGAAGAATGGTGGCACCAATTTCGATGCCAAGTTGCGTCGTCAGTCGCTTGACCCACAGGATTTGCTGATTGGCCATATCGGCGGCATGGACTGCTGTGCACGCGGCCTCAAAGCCGCCGCCCTGATGTTGCAGGACGGTGCTCTGAGCAAGCCGCTCGATGAGCGATATGCTGGCTGGTCTGGCGATTTCGGGAAAACGATTGGAACCGGCATGTCGCTGGAACAGATCGCATCAGAAGTCGAAGCAAAAGACATCAATCCAAAGCCAAGATCCGGCCGTCAGGAATATCTGGAAAACGTCGTCAACCGTTACGTTTAATCTCACAGAGAAACAAAACCCCGCTTTTGAGCGGGGTTTTGAGTTTAATTCGACGCAACGTTGTGTGGTGTTCGACAAGCGGCAAAGCGGTCCAGCTTCTGGTCGTAAGCAGACGTTCTAACCGCCATCATACCAAGCACCGTATGAAACAGATTATCATGCGATGATGGCTCAGCCGTCGTCTTGCGCAAGCAATCAGGATTGAGACCTGTAGCGGCCGCATATTCTGGTGCAAACCATGTGATAAACGGTATGTGTGTCTGCTGCGATGGCGCGATGAAATAGGGCGCGGCGTGAAGGTAAAGACCGTCCTCACCAAGCGACTCGCCATGATCGGACATATAAATCATCGCGGATGCAAACTTTTCCTCATGCGCCTTGAGAAGATCGACAATCTCGGACAGAATATGGTCCGTATAAAGGATCGAGTTGTCATAGGCGTTGACGATTTCTTCCTGCGAGCATTTAGCAAAATCATTTGAACGGCAATCGGGTGCAAAGACCGCATATTCAGCCGGGTATCGGCGATAATAGGCAGGGCCGTGGCTACCCGTCATATGTAAAACGATGGTCGCATTGCCCGAAATTTCATTCAGCTCGTTGGACAGGCTATCAACCAATATCTGATCGAGACATTCGCCACCTTCGCAATAGCGCTTGTCCTGCGCGCCTTGCAGATCGGTCAGCTTGATGCGTTCTGCAACGCCCTTGCTGCCAGTATTGTTCTCATACCAACGCGTCTGTACGCCTGCATGTTGGAGCACATCCATCAAGTTTTCGGAACCGCGGAACTTTGTATTGGAATAATCTTCACGAGTGAAAGGCGAAAACATGCAAGGCACTGAAACCGAAGTCTCTGTTCCGCAGCTCGTCGTGTCAGTGAAGGCAACAACGTCGCGTTTTTTCAGTTCAGGATTGGTTTCACGCGCATAACCGTTGAGGCTGAAATTCTGCGCCCGCGCCGTTTCACCAACGACAACGACCGTTACCAGCTTTTTGCCTGCGGGCAATTGAGTCAACGTTTGCTTGGCATCGAGCCCCAATGGCTCCATTGTAATGTCACGGTTTTTGAACACATGCGAGACATATTGGATCGTGCTGGTGATCGGCGTGCTCGGCATGAGCTTCTGCATAATATCAGCGCCATGCTCGCGAAACATTGATGAATAAGCCGCGTAGTTTGTTCCAAGTATGGCAACGGCCGCGATCAGACATGTGAGAATGACACCCGTATTCACCATCAGCTTGCCAAGCAGTCGTCGGTGCTTAACCCGCACCCAAGCAATCAACAGCGATGGTACAACGCCGAAAAGCATCATGTGCCAAATGAAGCTCGGCGTCAGCAAAGCACCGGATTCAGCCTGCGTAGTTGTAAGAGCTGCTTCAACGACATTCTTGTCAATGATCGTACCGAAGGTATCAGTGAAGTAGGAACCACCTGCCGCAATTATCACAAATAGGATCAACATCGGTTTGACGACGTATTTTGCCGAAAACAACACAAAAAGCGCGGTGTGCAACAGCAACAGTGCCACGACTATGCCAGCAAGCCTTAATGGAGAATCAGCATAATAGGTGCCGATTGCACGCCAGAACGACGTGTTTGTGAATATGAGAACGTAAAGTGCAGTTAAAAGACACAGTGGCCCGCTGGCAATCACAGGGCGGAATTTCTGCATGGCACGCGCTTTCGAAAAGCTTTGAATTCACGCACCTGACGGATCCAACCTATAAGAAGCCGGCTTTATCAGGCACATTTCAATCAAACATGAAATCAAGATGGCTTTTCTACGACGGCTGAACCGGCCCATAAGTGAGATCGCGTTACGCAAACAAAAACGCCGCCCAAATGGCGGCGCTTTCCAAATTTTTTGCTTCAGAGGCTTACCCATCCGCCATTTTTATTTGACGAGCGCACACAAGCATCGATGAAAGCAACGCCTTTGACACCATCGTCGACGGTTGGATAAATGATTGCACTGTCAGGGTTGGTGTTGTCGCGTCGGGCCTGAATTGCGTTTGCAGCTTCACTGTAGATCGTGGCAAAGGCTTCGAGATAGCCTTCCGGATGCCCGCCCGGCACGCGCGTTACGCGGGTTGCAGCATTGCCAACGCCTGCTCCACCTCGGGTGATCAGCCGCTTCTGTTCACCAAACGGTGTGAACCACAGGCGGTTAGGATCTTCCTGCGCCCACTCAATGCCGCCCTTAGTGCCATAGACACGCAAACGCAGCGCATTCTCATTGCCCGGTGCCACTTGACTGCACCAGAGCATACCCTTGGCTCCACCGGTGAAACGAAGCATCACATGTGCATTGTCATCCAACCGACGACCCGACACGAAACTATCGAGATCGGCCGCTAGACTTTCAAGCGTCAGACCCGTGACAAAGGAGGCTAGATTGAAGGCATGGGTGCCGATGTCGCCTGTTGCGCCTCCAAGACCAGATTGCGCCGGATCAGTGCGCCACACAGCACCCTTTGCGCCCGTTTCTTCAACCGCTTCCGTGAGCCAGTCTTGCGCATATTCAACCTGAACCACACGCAAATCACCAAGCTCCCCATTGGTGACCATTTCGCGCGCCTGCCGAACCATCGGATAACCGGTATAATTATGCGTCAGCACAAACAATGAACCGCTCTCGTCGGCCACCTTCTTCAGCTTCTTTGCATCAGCCAAGGTCGAGGTCAGAGGCTTGTCGCAGATCACATGAATGCCGCGACGTAGAAATTCCTTGGCGGCATCATAATGCACATGATTTGGCGTAACGATTGCGACCGCTTCAATACCATTCTTTAGACGCGCTTCGCGGATCGCCATATCCTTGTAGCTGGAATAAATGCGATCTTCTGAAAGCCCAAGCTCGCGCCCTGATGCTTGGGCTCGTTCGGGCGATGACGAGAGTGCGCCTGCCAACAGTTCAAAGCGATTGTCCAGGCGTGAGGCCATGCGATGAACTCCGCCAATAAAGGCCCCTGCACCGCCGCCAACCATACCAAGTCTAATGCGTGGATTGGCCGCTTCTTTGGTTTTTGCTTCAATGGTCATTGAACTACCTATAATCCCAGCATACGACGATTGGCAGCATCATCGGTGCCGCCCGCAGCAAAGTCATCGAACGCTTTGTCGGTGACGCGAATGATATGGTGCTTTACAAACTCCGCACCCTCACGCGCACCGTCTTCAGGATGCTTCAACGCGCATTCCCATTCGACAACAGCCCAGCCATCAAAATCATTGGCCGCCATCTTGGAGAAAATGGCACCAAAATCGACTTGACCATCGCCCAAAGAACGGAAACGGCCCGCACGGTTTACCCAGCCCTGATAGCCACCATAAACACCCTGACGACCGGTCGGATTAAACTCGGCATCCTTGACGTGAAACATCTTGATGCGGTCTTTGTAGATGTCGATATTGTCGAGATAGTCGAGACATTGCAGCACGTAATGCGACGGATCATAAAGCATGTTCGCACGCGGATGGTTCTTGACCCGTTCAAGGAACATTTCAAACGTCACACCATCATGCAGATCTTCGCCCGGATGAATTTCGTAGCAAATATCCACACCATGCTCGTCAGCATGGTCAAGGATTGGCAGCCATCGGCGGGCGAGTTCATCAAACGCTGCCTCGACCAGACCGGCCGGACGCTGTGGCCACGGGTAGATGAAAGGCCAAGCCAATGCGCCTGAAAAGGTTGCATGTGCTCCTATGCCCAGATTGCGCGATGCGCGGATTGCCATCTTCACCTGTTCGACCGCCCATTGCTGGCGCGCTTTTGGATTGCCACGGACTTCCGGCACAGCGAAACCATCAAAAGCTTCATCATAGGTCGGATGAACAGCAACAAGCTGCCCCTGCAAATGTGTGGAAAGTTCGGTCACTTCGACGCCGTTTTCGCGCGCGATGCCAGCAAACTCGTCGCAATAATCTTTGGATTCAGACGCCTTTTTAAGATCGATCAACTGGCTTGCCCAGGTGGGAACCTGCACACCGGCATAGCCCTTCTCTGCAGCCCATTTCGTGATGCCGTCCCATGTATTGAACGGCGCTTCATCAGCTGCAAACTGCCCGAGAAATATCCCTGGCCCCTTGATCGTCTTCATCAAAAGTCCTCCGAATGAAATTCAAAACTGTTTAGGGGAAAGTCAAATGCGCGCCTGCCAATGCAGGCGCGCAAAAATGACATTAGAAAGGAGAGTCCGGGAAGTAGAACTGCTCGGCATTGTCCTTGGTCACCAACGTAGCGTCGAGGATATAGTTGCCGCTTACCGGGATCTGATCGTAGAAATGACCAGCTGCCAACTGCATGGCTGTAGAAACCATTGCAGGCGGATAAAGCACATCCACCGGCATCAGCTTATCGCCGTCCATCACCTTCTTGATCATGTCCTTGGAACCAGCGCCGCCGATGACATATTGAATGTCTTCACGATTGGCCTGTTTAATGGCTTCAAGCACGCCCACAGCCATGTCGTCATCCTGACACCAGACAACGTCGATCTTCGGGTACTTTGTTAGGAAGTCCTGCATGACACGAAACGCATCATCACGGTTCCAATTGCCATACTGGCGATCAAGAATCTTGACGTTGGAGCCTTCGATACCCTTGTCAAATCCATCCTGACGCTGCTGGTCAATCGGAATAGGAAGACCACGAATAACTACAACCTGCGCATCAGGTGTCGTTTTCTTGATGTATTCGCCAGCGACCTGACCGAGAGCCGGATTATTACCCGCCACATAAAGATCACGGATCGTATTGTCATTGCTGCTCGGCGCACGGTCGACGAGAGCTACGAAAGTGCCTTTATCCTTGATTTCCTTAATAGCGTTGACGAGTGGATCCGGATCGGTTGGCAGCACGACCAGACCGTCAAGCCCCTGAACGGCAAGATCCTGCAATGCATTTGCCTGACTGGCTGCGTCCGGCGAAGTCTTGACGATCACGTTGAGACCTGGATGCTCCTGCATCAGAAGCTTGGCAACGCGTTCGGCATGATAAACTACACCGGAAGTCCAGCCATGATCCGCAGCAGGGATCGATACACCGATCGTAACCTTTTTATCCTGTGCATTCGCGCCACCGGCAAATGCCAATGCCCCAGCCGCCAAAGCAGCAAAAGCAACACCTAGAAATTTTCCTCGCATTCATTCCTCCCAAATGGTCAGGGGGCTATATCGATGTGTGACCGGACTGCCCCTTGAATCCCGTCAAACCTGTCATTCAGGGCGCGAAAACACGATGCCTCACGCCTTGATTTTCATCGTCGCGAAAGCGACCTCTGCACCAGCATCGCGATAATGATGATTGCGCCTTGAATAGCACCAATCAGGTACTCGCTGATGAAATTGGAGAGCAACATGATATTGCCGACGATTTCGAGGATGAACGCGCCGCAAATTGTGCCCCAGACCCGTCCCACGCCCCCGCGCAATGCCGTGCCGCCGACGACGACCGCAGTGATTGCCTGAAGTTCCCATAACATGCCCGTCGTTGCGGACGTTGAACCCAGTCGTGGAACGTACAGCAATACCGCAACAGCGACGCAAAGTCCCTGAACCACATAGGCAATTGTGCGAACGCGCTTGACGGAAATCCCTGAATAGCGTGCCACGTCTTCGCTGGAACCGACTGCGATGACGTGGCGCCCATATCGCGTACGATAAAGAACAAACGCTGCGATCGCTGCTGTGACGAAAATAGCGATGACCGGGATAGGAACACCAAAAACCGAACCGAAATATGCAGGGCGATAGAGCGCCTGAATCTCAGGGTTACGCAGCGTGATTGCGCCGCCCTGAGATAGCCACGTTGTCAAACCACGGTAAATCCCCATCGTTCCAAGGGTCGCAATGAACGGCTCTATTCCTCCGAGCGTGGTAATCAACCCGTTGGTTAACCCACAAAGTGCACCGACCACCACGGCAAGAAGGACGGCCGCGATCAACATCATGACGGGATCAGCGATGACACCACTGTTCATGAACATGATCATGATACTGCCCACGAAAGCAGCCATAGCGCCAACAGAAAGATCTAATCCTCCTGAGGAAATCACATAAGTCGCACCCAACGCGATGATTGCGATAAAGGCACTGCGTGTCGCGACATTCAGCAGATTATCGATGCTGATGAAATTTGGATTGGCAATTGTTCCCAGAACAAGGAGCAGAAGCAGTGCAACAAATGGTGCTATTGCCCGCAGATCCCAGTCTCGAGACGTCTTAGGCACCCTGCTTTTGTCAGTTACATCGTCAGTCATTGACTCCCCTTTTTTTATTTTATGCTGCTTCTTCAGTGCTGACGCCTGTAGCCAAAACGACGATGTCGTGTTCCGTCATTCGGTCACCGGTCACTTCACCAACGACCCTGCCCTCGCGCATGACCACAATACGATCGCATATGCCTATCAGTTCAGGCATTTCAGACGAAACAACGATAATCGATTTGCCCTCATCGGCTAGGTTGGCGATGAATTGATAAATCTGCTCTTTGGTGCCCACATCAATGCCGCGCGTTGGCTCGTCGATGATCACAATGGACGGGTTGAGCATCATCATCTTTGCCAACAAAAGCTTTTGTTGGTTTCCGCCTGACAATTGTCCTGCAAGAATATCCTTGCGACCAGTGCGAATATCGAATTCTTTGATCGCATCATCAAGCGCCACACGCTCTCGTCGACGGTCTATCTGCAAACCACGCACAAATTTACTGATAGATGCAAGTGTCAGATTGATGCCAAGATCCTTGGCAAGCAACAATCCCTTGCCCTTACGGTCTTCACTTAAATAGGCAATACCGGCGGAAAGACTTTCATGCGCATTGCGAAAGTTTACAGACTTTCCCCTGTGCAGCAGATGTCCTTTGCCAGGTCGAAGCCCGACAATGCCTTCCATCAGTTCTGTTCGTCCTGCCCCGACTAGCCCCGCAAAGCCTAGGATTTCACCCCTGTTCAACTTGAAGCTTGCTGTTTTCACGTAGCCGGGGACGCTGAAGTCTTCGACTTCTAGCACCCGTTCCTGTCCACGCTGTGCTGAACGATCTGGATAAAGCTTGGCAACATCGCGACCAACCATAAGCCGAGCCATGTCGTTCGGCTGAAGCTCTGCTGCCATATGAGCCGCAACGAGCGTTCCATCGCGCAGAACCGTAACGCGATCCGAAATCTCTTTCACTTCCGGCAGACGATGGGAGATATAAAGAACCGCAACACCCTTCGCTCTGATATCCATGATAACCTTCAGCAGCGCTTCGGTTTCGACCGGTGTCAAAGATGCTGTCGGCTCATCGAAAATCACCACGCGATGCGGTACAAGCAGTACCCGCGCAATCTGCACTAGCTGGCGCTGCGCTATCGATAGGCTACCGACGATTGCATCAGGATTGATGTCCGCGCCCAGATCGCGAATGGCTTTCCGAGCTCCTTCGCGCATTGATCTATCATCCACGACAAGTCCATTGGAAAGTTCTCTTCCGAGATAGATATTCTGCGCGACCGTCAGATCCGGCGCGAGCAAGATTTCCTGATGCACAAGGACAATACCCTGCGCTTCGGCTTCCACGGGATTTGAAAAAGCGATTAGCTTCCCATCGATACGAATTTCACCGCTCGTGGGACGCTCATTCCCTGCCAGCAGTTTCATCAAAGTCGATTTTCCGGCGCCATTTTCGCCGATAATGGCGTGAACTTCGCCACCATAAATGCTCAAATTAATGTTTTTGAGAACCTGAACTGGGCCAAATGACTTTGACAGCGAGACAGCTTCAAGGAGTGGCACCGTGGTCTGCGTGTGTGCCAGAATCATGCGAACCTACCGTAGACAACGTTGTCGGAACCGGTCGCAAAACGACTTCTATGTGCGAAAAAACCAATCTTCACGTGAACTCCTCCCAAAGCGTCACATCACAACCTTAGCGTCGCTCTTGAGGTACGTAAAGCAAAATTGTTCATAACACAAAAACAATCGCGCCATGCAATACTGGCAGCTATCAGCGGAAAGTATTGAAAAGGGGTCCTTCAACGAAGCGAGCCGCCTCACATCACAATTTGGACCGATGTTCCGCCAAGTTGTGTCAAGATCTCAAATTCAGGCATCCCGTCACATCGCATTCCCATCGAGGTCCGGCACATCTATGTCGATCGACGCTTTTCCACCCTGCAAATCAGTCAAAACAGGCATTCGGCGACGCTTTGATCGTAAAGCAATAAGACAATCTTAAAGTAGTATATATACAGCAAGACACGCGCATTTTTATATACTATGAAGCGATACGTCCAAGGCGTGTTGAATTGCGGATAAAGACATTATGAACTCCAATTTAGCGCAGTCACAGTGGCGCATGCTAGACATGCTGCCAGCCGTCTCTCTTTTCCTGATAGGCCTGATGGTGCTGGTCTATGCAGTTCTGTTTCCACGCGGTGAGAATGGTCAATTTGCAGTGCTGATGCGGCCCTGGGCCGACGCTTCGCAGGTGTCCACCCTCCTCAAGGAGGCAGACGCACAGATACTTTCTTTCAATGAACGAATGAACGTCGTAGTTGTACATTCTGATCGCCTCGACGCAATTTCCGCACTTTATAACGCAGGCGCATGGCTTGTCTTTGAACCTGCCCAACTTTCCAGCTGTTTTGACCTTGCCGTCACCGGGGCCTAGTACATGATCATTGAACTCGACGATATCCGCAGACGCTTTGCGCGTTTTCTTGTGGTTCTGTTCTGGCTGCATGTACCACTTTTCGCCGCGATCGCTTATGGGGCCGGCGCTTCCGTTACGGGCGGTGCATTGGCGGGCACGTTCCTCGCAGCAAGCTACAACTTGATGTGGTGGCGTGCAGACATTGCACCAGCTACCCGTTTTTTATCTGCCGTGGCTCTTGTTGCGGAGCCCGCCATTCTGCTTTATCTGCTCCGCGGCCATATCTGGCAGATGGATATGCATATGTATTTCTTTGCCATGCTGGCCCTGACGATTGGCTGGTGTGACAGAAGAGCGACCATCATTGCAGCCGTTGCAATTGCCCTCCATCACCTTACGCTCGACTATCTGCTCCCCTCTCTCGTCTTTCCAACTGGAAGCGATGTTCGACGCGTTATGATCCATGCCGTAATCGTTGCTCTTGAAGCAGCCGTGCTCGTATGGTTTTCCGACATGCTAGTGAGTTGCGTGAACAGCATTAGCAATATGCGCGATGAGATCTTGGCCAAGAACTCAGCGATTGAAATGCACTCGGCCCAGGTTCAGCAGGCTTACAAAGCCAAGGGGATGTTCCTGGCCAATATGAGTCACGAAATCCGCACCCCTCTTAATGCAATCCTGGGCTTTTGCCATTTGATGCTTCGCACAGACATGACGGAGCGCCAGCGTGACTACCTGTCGAAGATCAACAGTGCCAGCGGCTCACTACTTCGCCTGATCAACGATATTTTGGACTTCTCCAAGAATGATGCGGGCAAGCTCACTCTGGAGAACCGACCATTCGAGTTGCGTGCTCTCTTTGATCGCAAGCTTCAGATCACAGGCACCGATGCCCGGGCTAAAAACGTGACCGTTAATCTGCACATTGATCAAGGCGTCCCAGAACGGTTAGTTGGCGACGAGATGCGGCTTGGCCAAGTCTTGCTTAATCTCATGAGCAACGCCATCAAATTTAGTGAAAATGGCTCAGTTATGCTACGTGTGAGCGGCAAGCCGTCAGAGGATGGCAACTATCGTTTGCAGATAGCTGTTGCCGACACCGGCATCGGCATGACCGCCGATCAGCAATCAAAGCTCTTCAGTTCCTTCTCCCAAGCGGACAGTTCGACAACGCGTCGCTTTGGCGGAACGGGCCTAGGACTGGTGATTAGTAAGCAGATCGCCGAACAAATGGGCGGCGACATTACGGTGTCGAGCACACCCGGCAAAGGCAGTGTCTTTACCGTGACAGCAACACTCGGCAATGTTGACCGCACGCATTCGATAATCGAAAAGCCTCAACTCCATATTCAAAAGCTACGAATCCTTGTCGCAGACGACAATCCAGCTTCCCGCGAGATTTTGCAGAGCATATTTGCTGATTGGTCCATGCAAGTCGATCTGGTTGCTTCGGGCACAGAAGTGATCGGCGCCTTGGAAACAGCATTCCAGCGCGGAAACCCTTATGATGTTGTTCTGCTTGATTGGAAGATGCCAGGCATGGATGGCATGGAAACTGTCAGTACCCTATACGCGAATACAAAACTCACCAAACTGCCGGAAATTGTTCTTATCACAGCCTATGGCAGCGACGAATTCAAAGCACAGGCTTCTCGTGCCGGTATTGCAGCGTACCTGCCAAAGCCGATAGAATCGCAGCAAATCCTGCAAACTTTGAATATGCTGTTCCCGCTTTCAATAGATTCAAGCAACCAAGCAAGCGATTCTGAACTTATCGCAGAACCGTTGCGCGGAGCGCACGTGTTATTAGTAGAAGACAACACGATCAATCGCGAAATCGCCTACCAGCTGCTCAGTGATGCTGGTCTCGATGTCGATATCGCTGAGAATGGACGTATTGCCTGTGAAAAGGTAGCGCGGTCCGGATCACTCTATTCTGCCATATTGATGGATGTACAAATGCCTGAGATGGATGGGCTGGAAGCAACCACCCATATTCGGCGCAATTGGTCAGCAGAGGCCCTGCCAATCATCGCGTTGACTGCTCACGCCTATGAAGAAGAACGACGCAGATGTGCCGAAGCGGGAATGAATGATCACGTTGCCAAGCCCATCGACCCAAATATTCTCATCGGGACTTTGGAACGCTGGATGAAACCTCGTGAACTGAAGACCGCCCCTCAAGCATCACAGGACAAAAAATCTGAACAGCTGCAAACTGACCTCCCTGAACGTCTCCCGCCTTTCGACCTGACGCGCGCTCTTGTCCGCGTCAACGGAAAGCAGGCCTTGTTGCGCCGCCTCATTATCAGTTTCCACGATGATTTTGTCGATGTCATTCAGACACTGATGGACCAGATAGCAAAGGGCGACCTTACAAGCGCGCGCCGTTTAGCCCATACGCTGAAGGGCGTTGCGGCCTCGCTTGAATTGCCTGAAATTTCGCGCATCGCTGCTGAAGTGGAGCTTGCGATTGCCAACGAGCAGTTGGTCGGATTAGAGCCAACATTATCTGCGCTCAACTCAGCCTTGAAACCTGCATTGAAGGCTGCCGAGAACTTGAAGGAACGATCGAACGCGCCCATTCTACAAAGGGCGGATGCCATCCAAAAGACGGATTTAGCAGCCGAAGTCGCAACGTTGCGTGATCATCTGACACGCAGAAGTATGCGGGCACGCACTAGTTTCGATGCCTTGATGCAGACCCTTGAAGCAACCGCAGACAGTCGAGCAAAAGGCGCAGCAATAGGTGACGCGAAAACTGCATTGGATAAACTTGATTACGAGTCCGCCTTGCGAAGCCTTGATGCAGCTTTTGACGACTAACTTCCGTTAAGCCGCGAATGATTGATGTTTGGCGTAAGCAGCAGCTATTTAAGACCGACCGCAGATGAAGTTGTGGTACTTTAAGACTACCGGAGTTGATTAAATGCCTAACCGTGCAACCGTGTTGATTGTCGATGATGAAGTATCAAATATCGAGATCATGAATGCCGTGCTGGAAGAACATTACGAAATTTGCTTTGCAACTTCCGGCGAACAGGCAATCGAAGTTGCCAGAACTGTATTGCCTGACATCATTTTGCTCGACGTCATGATGCCCGGTGTTGATGGTTACGAAGTCTGTGTGCGCCTGAAGAACGATCGCTTGCTTGCCGACGTTCCGGTGATCTTCACAACGGGCCTTGATGATCAGGAAGCTGAAGTTCGCGGCCTGTCGCTGGGTGCCATCGATTACGTAACCAAACCAATCAATCCTGTGGTTCTGCGTGCCCGCGTATCCAATCACATCGAACTGAAGCGTTTGCGTGATCAACTAGCGCAGATGGCTGTAACCGATGCCCTCACCGGACTGAGCAACCGCCGCCAACTGGAAGTGACCCTTTCAGCGGAAATCACCCGCCTCGCACCTTCCGGTGCTTGGCTTTCGGTCATTATGCTGGATATCGATTTCTTTAAATTGTTCAATGACACCTATGGCCACCCTGAAGGCGACCGATGCATTGCCATGGTTGCAGCGGCACTCACACGTGCAGTGCATAAAGTGTCGGGGATGACAGCGCGGTATGGTGGCGAAGAATTTGCCTGTGTTCTACCTGGCGCAGATCCGCAAACTGCGCTCGCCACCGCACAAGAAATTCAATTTCAAATTCAGTCGCTCAACATTCCACACCCCGGCTCGACAGTCAGCACGAATGTTACCGTCAGCATGGGGATTGCTTCAGCACGTACGCACCTCGAGATGGCAGGTTCACTCTGGTTGCAGCAGGCAGATCACCAGCTTTACACCAGCAAAAAGAGTGGTCGTAATCAGATCGCGAATGTCCAGTTTTCGTCTCCCTCTCACTGAAAACGGCGTTAAGTTCGAATTCTAGTGCAAATCAAGATGTGCTTTGAGCGGCATATCATCGTGAATGGATACGGTCTGCCGCTCGATCATGCGATGCACCAAAGGAGGAGTCGACCCCTTATGCAATGCCAAGAGCCGTTCTGAAACTTCAGCATCCGACTGGGTTCGACGCTGATTGTGGCGTACATATTCCACCCATGTCGGAACGTGATAACTCTCCGTCCAAGTCTCGGGATTTTCAAGATCGCGCAGCAACGCCCATTGCCGTGCGCCATCTCGAATGCGAATTCGTCGTCGCAACGCCATTGCCGCCAAAAATGCCTTAACGTCCTCCTGAGCGATCTTGTAGTCCACCATGATCATGATCGGACCACTCCGTGAACGAAGGTCAAGACGAAGCTTCGGTTCACTGAAACGATTGAGCGGATCAAGATTGAGCGATTCAAATTCTGGCTGCGGCAGCAATAACCCAACAAGGGCCCCCAACAGTAAAACGCCTGCTGCTGCAAGCAAAGCACCTGGCACGCCAAACTCGTCAGCCACCGCTCCCCAAAGCCAGCTACCTGCCGCCATGCCACCAAAAGTAGCGGTCTGATAAAGCGCCAGCGCGCGCCCAACCACCCAGCGGGGGGTCGACAACTGGACGGTCACGTTGAAAAGCGACAACGCTAAAACCCACGACAGACCAGCCGGAAGCAAGAAAATACAGCTCATCCAAATGCTGCGGCTGACCGAAAGCAAAAGACAACTGATGGCAAAGGCGGCAAAGGCACTACGGACAAGCCACTCATTACCCAGGACTTCGCGCAAACGAGCACTTGAAAGCGCGCCACCAATGGCACCAATGCCGAAAAAGCCGAGCATGATGCCATAGGTTAGTGCTGTGCCGTTAACGAGATCACGCGCCACAAGCGGCAAAAGCGCAAGAATAACGATCGCAGACAAGCCGAACAGAAAGCCACGAAACATGACTTTCAAAAGATTGGGCGACATGGAGACGTAGCGCAGCCCCGCGATCATTGCCGGCCCGAGTGCTTCACGTGGCAATGTTGATTTTGCGATCTGCGGTTGCCACCGCCAAAGCGCAAGGATCAACGCACAATAGCTAAACGCGTTGAAGATGAATGCAAAAGCGGCACCAGCGGCAGCAACGATTGCGCCACCAATCGCCGGTCCGATACTGCGCATCAGATTGAAACTCATGGAATTGAGCGCAACGGCAGCAGGCAAGTCGGTTCGCGGGACAATATCACCCATCGACGCCTGCCATGAAGGATTGTGCAGGGCCCCACCACAGCCGATCAGAAAGGTAAAGCCAAGCAACATCCATGGCGTCAAAATGCCAAGATATGCGGAAACCGCTAGCACCACGGAAACGAGAAGAAGGAGAACCTGCGCTGTCAACATGATGCGGCGGCGATCGAAATTATCGGCAAGCGCACCGGCCGCAACGGAGAAAATCATCACAGGAAGAGTGGTGGAGGCCTGAACCAGCGCAACCATATCATCGGAGCGCGCAATGGTAGCCATCATCCAGCCCGCGCCGACCGTCTGCACGAGGCCGCCAAGGTTCGAAAATAGTGTCGCAGACCAGAGCGCCCGAAAGGTTCCGTATTGGAACGGTGCGAGGGGGGAATTTCTTTGCGGCATTCGGACGAACCTCCATCCTCATCCGTTACCTTAAGGCGATACGCGAATCGCATCAACGGAACAAGCGAGTTCCATCGAGCGCGACCGGAAGACACAGTTGAACTGTCGAAACCTCGCATAATGAATTGCGGATACTGCCCCTTTCTGATGCAATCGTGTAAGCAGACTTATTCCGTTCATAGAAGCCATTCGAAATGACACAGCTATCTCGCTCTTCACTATTTGGGTTCGCGTTTATTTTTCTATCAAGTGGAGTGTGCGACACGTCGCTCGCGCAAAGCACATTGCTGCAACTTAAACCCGACACCGATGTCGAAGCTCAGGTTAAGAAAACTGAAAAGGGTTACTTCATTGTGCAGCCCGATGGTTCCGAGCTTCAGATGATCGATGCAGAATGGGTTAAAAATTTCGAAGGCGATCCAATTTTCACCGTCGCCGATTATAATTTCGACGGCTTTCCCGATGTCGCAATCGGGGCAAAGACAAGCGACAGCCCAGATACAGGCTCTGGCATCTTTCTCTATGATGCTGACAACAAATCCTATGTGCCGCTCCATTTTTCCGAAGCATTCAATGATCGCCTCAACTGCAGGGGATTGTGGAATGTAGAGCTGATTGAAAGCCAGAATGCTATCAAAAGCAGCTGCTATTTTGAGGGTGACGACGATACACGTGTCGATATCCTACAGATTGATCCGGATGCTTCGCCTCATTTGCTTGAACAATCGCGCGCAAAAGAAGAAGCCTGGCACTGGCCTTATATCGACAGGCCGGCCCGCATGATAACTTATGATCGTGAAGGCAACATCACTCTGGAAACAATCGCGGACCAAGATGACACAGAGAATAGTTGGACTGTTCCGGTCATTAAGCTGGAAATATATAGCAAAGCCGACCCACAGACCCGTACGCCTGCTTATCTTCTTGAAGGCGAAACAGTCCGCATTTTAGCATTTAGTGGCGAATTCATGAAATTCGCGCGCGAAGGCACTACCGGTATGTCTCAAGGCTGGGTCTCACTCACGCAGGCCTATGACCTTGTCTCCCGCTACGACACCGATGGAACCAAGCCGCAAATGGCCTCTCTTGCTCTTTCCGACTATAAAGACATTGCGGAAAACCCTGACTACTATCGCAACCTGTTCACTCTGACGCTGAAAAACACCGGCAATTCGGATATGGACCTCTCCAACGCAGAACTGTTTCTCCTCTTCAATGGCGACAATGGCACACGCGTCGCGCACAAGCTCTATGACATTTCAGGCCCGACGCTCAAACCCGGCGAAAGCCATATGATCGACGATAATCCGATTGAACAACGAGACGGAAAATATGTGATCTATCATAATGAAGACGGTCAGGATTCCTATCCGCTGTTCTTCCCGGCAGGTCTGCCAGATGGCAAATATCGCGTCATCCCAATGATAACAGATCCGGCCCTCAGCGGTTTCATCTATGGTAAGAACGAAATCGAGCTCGAATTCCCGCCAAAGCTCGATGCTAGTCTGATCAAGAATTAAACGACCTGACCAGCACTCCAGCCGGACGACCATGCCCATTGGAAGTTGTAGCCGCCAAGCCAGCCGGTGACATCAACCACTTCGCCTATGAAATAGAGCCCGGGGGCATTCTTTGCTTCCATCGTTTTGGAATCGAGATCGCGCGTATCAACACCGCCCAACGTGACCTCAGCCGTGCGATAGCCTTCTGAGCCTGCCGGTTTCACACGCCAGTCATTGACCGCGGCAGCAGCGCGGCGCAATACGGCATCTGACAGGTCAGCGAGATTGCCTGCTGGAAAATCAGCGGCAATCAGCTGGGACAGCTTCTTGGGTATGAAATAAGAAAGTGCAGTTTGCAGGGCCTGCTTGCCATTTTTGGATCGCTGTTCGCGCAGTGCTTCAAACAGATCGGTTTGGGGCAGCATGGAAATGACGATTTCATCCCCTTCCCGCCAATAAGAGGAAATCTGGAGGATAGACGGACCACTGATGCCGCGATGCGTGAACAGCATTGCCTCTGTAAATTTCGTCTTTTTGCACGCAACCACGGCATCAACGGCAACACCCGCAAGCGGCTTTAGCCTTTCAAGCAGATGCGGCTCAAACGTTAAGGGCACAAGACCGGGACGTGTCTCGACGAGACGAAGACCAAAACGCGTCGCAATCTCGTAGCCAAAACCGGTGGCCCCCATCTTCGGGATCGACTTGCCACCGGTAGCAATAACAAGCGATTTTGCTGAAACTGTGCCGCCCGAATGGCGAATGACAAAACCGTGTTCGGTTTTCTCGACATTCTCGATTGCTGTTTCGAGCTGCAAAAGCGCACCGTAGCGGTGCATCTCATCAAGCAACATATCAATGATCTGCGTTGCCGAACCATCGCAGAAAAGCTGCCCCAGCGTCTTTTCGTGATAGGCAATCCGATAGCGCTCAACAAGTTTGATGAAGTCGCGCTGCGTATAGCGGCTCAATGCGGAAATGCAAAAGTGCTTGTTCTGCGACAGAAAATTCTTCGGGCTTGCATGCATATTGGTGAAATTACAGCGACCGCCCCCAGAGATACGGATTTTGTCACCCGGCTTTTTAGCATGATCCAGCACTAGAACGGAACGACCGCGCTTCGCGGCTTCAATCGCACACATCATGCCAGCAGCGCCAGCGCCTATCACCAAAACATCGACGCTCTGCAACATTCAACTCCGGTTCAATTCTTCGCGGCACCATATTATTGTATATCGCAAGCGCAAGACGTGTTTTGGAGTTTTTAAACGTCTAGCGGTTAGGAACAATATAAAGTTGGACCATTTTCAAGGAAGCGGGGGCAGAATTTGAAAGCTTCGGTCTCTTCAACGTCGAATAAAAAATCTGGAAGATCACGTTTCATAAGCGGTCCGGTCTTCTGGATGGTGCTCGTTCTTGCCTTGCTTCTAGTCGTTTTGGCCCTGCCGCTTGTTGTGCCAATCGGCCCGATGTATTGGGACACCTACATCTATCTCGATGCAGCTCAGCGCATAGATACCGGGCAGATTCCATCGGTTGATTTCTTCACTCCTGCAGGGCCACTGGGGTATTATCTATTCGCTTGGGGACTGAACGTCTTCTCTTATGCTCAGCCAATGCTGCTCGCGCAATGGTCGACACTCGTAGTTGCCGCGCCACTAATGGGCCTCGTCGTTGCCGGTATTGACCGGCAAAACCGATTCACGGCTTTTGCATTGCTGATCCCGTTTCTGATTTTCGCTATCTCTCCGGCAAATGCTCAGTTTGAAACGTCTTATCCCGGTCTCGATGGCTTCGGCATTTATAATCGCCAGGCGAACCTGCTGCTTTATGTGCTGCTCGCGGGGCTCGTTTTCATACCAAACGGCAGAAAGCTTGCACTGTTTTGTGCCGCGACGATGCTTTGCTTGTTTCTGACAAAAATCACTGGTTTCCTTGTTGGCGGGCTCTTCGGATTTACAGCCCTTCTTGCCGGGCGGATCTCGATGAGCAATGTGCTAATGGCCATTGTTGCAGCCCTCGTGGTGCTCGCCGGACTGGAACTTAACGGCCACATGATATCAGCCTATCTTGCAGATATCGTCCAATTGCTCGTGCTAAACCAAGCAGTATTGCTGCCACGTTTTCTCACCGTCATATCCGGTAAGCTCGATGTTATTCTGCCAGCAGGCATTCTGGTTCTTGTGTTGTTCTGGCTCGAAACACGCGGCAAAATCACCCCAGCCCGCTTTTTCGATCGCGGCTCAGTTTGGCTCGCAATCACGCTTGCCGGTGGGATCTTTGTCGAAACACAAAACACCGGCAGCCAGGAATTCATTTTTCTGTGGCCAGTTTTGCTCATCATCTGGCAACGCATCAAGCCGTTGAGCGACAATAAAATCAAAATGACTGTGGTGATCCTGACGGGATTCATCGCAGTCCCCACGCTCAGCAACATTGGACATAAAGTATTGCGCGCAATTGCTGTCGCCCCGACATATGTTCAGCCGCCCGTTACCGAGGTGAAAAACATGGCTCAGGTTTCCGCCAGAGCCGACATGATGGAGCGGGCTAAACTCTTGCCGCAGCATTATGAGGATTATTCCGCGCCCTATGAAGCACTGGCGCAGCAAGGGCAGCTGCCGAGCTGGCGGCTTTATTCCGAGCTCGACTTTCAGATTTACTGGCTTATCTCGGTCGACAAAGCAGTCAAGGCGCTCAAAAAATTCGAAGCAGAAAACAGCATCCGGTTAAAAACGCTGATGACCCTCGACTTCACCGATCCCTTTCCGTGGCTCCTCAACCGAGAAGCCACCAGGAAAATCCAGATCGGTGCCGACCCTTTCCGCACTGTCGGAGCAATGACACCAGAGACAAAAGCGGCAGTTGAAGCAACCGATGGCATATTGCGACCTAAGTGTCCGATGACGACATCCCGCCTGGCCTTGCAGCAAATCTATGCCAACGCACTCAAAGATCGCGATGTTATCGCAATCGACCCTTGCTGGGATTTACTGCTACGCCCCGGCATTCTCAAATAATATAAAAGCCGGGTTCGCCCGGCTTTTTTTTCTTACTTGATCTGCGCCTTTACGAAATCCTTGACGATGCCAACAATGCCTCGTCCAAGAATTTCATCAAGCGCTGCTATGAATTCATCAACATGCACGCGGCCACAAATCAGTGGCGGCTCAAGGCGGATAACGTTGCGATTATACTCGGTGAAAGCCACCAGTACGCCGTGATCACGCAGCAGATGACTACCGATAAAGCCTGGCAACGAACCCTTCAGCTTTTCATCAAGCATAGCCAGTACAGGGCGCAACACCATTGGCATTGCGTTGGAGAAGTCATGGAACTCCAGCCCAACCATCATGCCCTTGCCGCGCACTTCTTTGATGAGTTTAGGATAACGCGTGTGCAGGTCGTTCAGACGCTCCAGCAGATAATCGCCAATCTCTGCCGAGTTATCGATCAGATGCTCGTCGTAAAGCACGTTAATCGTTTCAATGGAGGTTATGCAAGCTTCGCCGATGCCGCCGAAAGTCGCCATGGCGTGGATCATCGCCGTCTTGGGCGTGCCATAGGCTTTCATATAGACGTCGCGCTTGGCAATCATCGCAGCCATAGCCGTTTTGCCACCACCCAGCGACTTGGCCAAGGCAGTAACATCCGGAATAACACCGTAATGTTCAAAGGCATAGAACTTTCCGGTACGGCCAAAGCCGCATTGCACTTCGTCCGCGACCCAAATAACACCATACTGATCACAGAGCTGTCGCAGCTTCTGCCAAAATGCGGTATCGGCCTGAATGATACCTCCGCCACCCTGAACGGTTTCAAGCACAATAACGCCAATTTCAGGGTCCGCGCGAAACGCGTTTTCAATGGCATCAATATCGCCGAACGGTACGCGTACCGTATTGTCGATGAGCCTGAACTCGCCACGATAAAGTCCACCATCGGTGATCGACAGCACCCCCTTGGTTTTGCCGTGGAAAGAATTTTCGGCATAGACGATCTTCGGCTTCTTCGGTCCTGCGGCACGTTCTGCAACCTTGATTGCAGCCTCCATCGCTTCCGAGCCGGACGAGCCTAAGAATACCATATCAAGATCGCCCGGCGAGCAGGCTGCAATGTCATAGGCCAGTGCCGCCGCATATTGCGACATGAAAGCGATGGCGATTTCGTGCCGCATTTCATCCTGAAACTTGCGGCGTGCTTCGAGAATACGCGGGTGATTGTGCCCCAGCGCCAGCGAACCAAAACCACCAAAGAAATCGAGAATCCTGCGGCCATTCTGGTCATAATAATACATGCCTTCGGCACGCTCGATTTTCACCTTTTGAAACCCGAGCAACTTCATAAAATGCAGCTGTCCCGGATTAAGGTGTCCTGTGAAAAGCTCTGTCATGCGTGGCAGGTCAAGCGCCTTGGCGTCTTCAACCGTCAGAAGCTTCGGCTTAGGCGTGGTATTCGTTATAACTTGATTGGTCATGATCAGTCCTCACGCTGCCTTCGATGCAAGCTTTTTGTGATATTCGCTATAGGCTGCGATCAGCATCTCTTCATCGCGATATTGCGGCACCCAGCCGAGCTCCCGCTCGCCTTTCGAGACATCGAGAATGCACATTTCATCGGCAATCAGATATTGCTCCGGATCCATCAAAGGCTTGTTGACCCAGTCGAGGAAATCCAGCGTGCGCTTGACCGCCCAGGCTGGTGTCGGAACCAGAATGGACTTGGAGCCCGCGTGCTTGACCAGATCGCCGAGCAGTTTGCGCACCGGCGGCGGATTGAGCGAGCCGAGATTATAAACCTCGTTCGGCACCCCTGCCTTGAAGGCCGCATAGCAGGCAGACGCACAGTCGAACACGGAAATGAACTGATAAGGATTTTTGCCAGAGCCGATCATCGGCACCGGCAGATTGTTATCAATCAGCTTGAACAGCTTTTCCAGAATGCCAAGGCGTCCCGGCCCTATTATTAGCCGTGGACGAAACAGCGAAATATTCATGCCGCGCTTACGCCATTCTGCGGCCAGCTCCTCGGTCTTTAGCTTCGACAACCCATATTCGCCAAGCGGATTGCATGGGTGATCTTCCTTCTGCGGCCAGACATAAGTATGGCCATAAACCATGTCAGTGGTGAAATGCACGAGGCGATTTGCACCTGCTTCGTGCATCGCCTTGATGATGTTTTCCGTGCCGTAATAGTTAACCGGAAAAAAGAAATCGTGACGTTTGGCCCGCACCTGAAGCGGTGACAGCATTTTGGCCGAGAGATTATAAACCATATCGTCGGCGCGAAGCCCAAGCTTGCGGATTGCGTCCAGGTCGGTCACATCCGTGTGCACGAAAGTTACCTGTGCATAATGCGCAAGATCGCTTTTCACGATGTCTGCGACAATCACTTCATGGCCGTCGGCGAGAAGCAAGGGAGCCAAATAACGCCCTACAAAGCCATCCCCACCAAAAATAATATGTCTCATAACTCTGCCCCAACCTTAAATTTATGATGCTGAACTGTCGTGAACCGCCGCGTTCTGTTCGGCATTCGGCGTCTTGCCGCTCTGCGCAATCAGCACTGTTCCAATGCAGATGAAAGCGATGCCCGCAATCTTGTAGGCGCCGAGTTCTTCCTTAAACAAAAGCCACGCGAAAACCGCCACGGCGACATAGGCAAGGCTCAGGAAAGGATAGGCAAAAGACAAATCGACTTTTGAGAGCACATACATATGCGATGCCATGGAAATCACGAACATAGTCAATCCAGCGAAAACCCACGGATTAAAGACAATCTGAAAGATCCGGTAAATCAGCGTATCCGCTGTATAGCTGGCACTACTGAACGTCATCATGCCGTATTTGAGCAGCAGCTGTGCTGCCGCATTGGTCATGACCGTGAAGAGAATGAATGGAATATATTTCATCGTCTGTCCCGTGGTTTAATTCTTTAATGCGGTACGCCGCCAGAAATCGGAGCAGAACCGCGCGTCGCGCATGTCTTCAAGCTGCTGCCATTCTGGAAATCCCGCTTTGAATGTTTCAGCGCTCATGCGCTGATCCTTGTATGGATTAACGCGCCCGCCTGCCTCGACGGTCATTTTGTCAAGCTGGTCCAGCAGATCAAGCGTTTTGCGCCCGCGATTGGGGAAATCCATCGTAAGCGTATATCCGGGCCTTGGAAATGACAGCAACGCGGGAGAATGAAGATCGCCGAAGCGCTTGAGCACTGTCAGGAAGGAGGACTGTCCGGCATCACGACTTGATGTGAGCATTGCGGGGATAGTCTTCTCTGCCGTATCAAAAGGTATGGCGCTCTGATGCTGATATAGCCCGGTTGGACCATAAAAGCGGTTCCAATTGTGCAAGCCATCCAGCGGATAGAAGAAGCCTGCTGAGTCCGTCAGATGCGGCTCCTGCTTGCGGCGCTTTGCATGAAAATAGATACTGTTGAAGGCCGTCAGGCTCAACTTATTGAGAACAGAAAATGGCAAATCGAACGGTACACCCAGCCACGCTTCACGACTGTTCACGCTACGGTTGCCATTGATCGCGTGATGTCCGGTTATCAAGACACCGCGCCCTTCCGAGCTGCCAGTTGCCAGTTGATCCACCCAGGCCACCGCATATTCATTGTGGCGGTCGGCTTCTTCTGCAATCGCGAAATACTCAGACAAGCTTTTAAACGGCGTGATGCGTTCTTCGACGTCCAACGATCCAACCGGCATGAGACGGATACAAGCATTGAGAATAATCCCTGTCAGACCCATACCACCAATCGTTGCAGCGAAGAGCTCAGCATTTTCAGCGCTTGAGCAGATGTAGTGTACGCCGTCAGATCGAAGCAGCTCCAGACTCTCGACGTGGCTGCCGAACGTTCCGCGCAAATGGTGGTTCTTACCGTGCACGTCATTGGCAATTGCTCCGCCAAGCGTCACAAACCGCGTACCGGGCGTGACCGGCAGAAAATAGCCGTATTTTGCAACCGCCTGTATAATTTCGCTCAACAGCACACCGGATTCCGCTTCCAAAATTCCGGTGTGCGGATCAAAACTCACAATGCGATTGTGTGTCCGCATCGGCACAAGCAAACCCGTGTCATTATGGCAGCTGTCGCCATAAGACCGCCCATTGCCAAAAGCCAGCAGAGTTTCTGGGCCTTCCAGCTTGGAGAACACATCGTCAAACGCAATCGCGTTGCGCTTGCCGCGGTCGATGCGCCCAAAGCTGTCGAAAGACTGTTTCATTACCGCATCCCGGCCACAAACAGCAGGACTGTGCCAATTGCGATCACCACCTGACTGCGCCAGTCATTGGCCAGAAACACAACAGGATCGTCGTCCATTTCCTTGCGATGCGCCAGAATCCAAACACGGATAATGATGTAGAGTACGATCGGGACAAGCGGCCAGATAAGCCATGGATAGGTATATAGCTGCTGGACTGCGGCACTGTTGATATAAAGCGCCAATACCACGACGGCTGTAAAGCCGGAGGCCACGCCGCTTTGCCCGACAATATCAATATCCTCAGGGCGATAACCGCGGCCTGCAATGCGGTCTTTTTCCGTAACCGTCGAACTCTGTAGCTCGACGTAACGTTTCACCAGTGCGAGCGACAGAAAGAAGAACATAGCGAACGCCATCAGCCAGAATGACTGCGGAATTTCTGTCGCTGTTGTCCCCCCCAATAGTCGCAGGGTGTAAAGCGCAGCAAGGCAGATTACGTCGACCAGCAACATCCGCTTGAGCGCTAACGAGTAAGCAGTCGTTGCGATCAGATAAAGGCCTATGACCAGCGCAAACGCAGGCGGCAAGAAAATGCACGTCGCAGCTGCTATCAGCAGAAGCGAAGCTGAAACTTTAAGCCCGAAGGGGATGCTAAGCGTCCCGCTCGCAAACGGGCGCAATTTTTTGCGAGAGTGTTGGCGGTCAAGCGGCAGGTCAATAATGTCATTGAGAATATAGATCGCAGATGCCGCTGCAGAAAAAGCAACAAAAGCCAGGACCGAGGACAACAACACATCTGGGTAAAAGATGCTGTGAGCTAGGATTGCAGGCACAAACACCAGCAGGTTCTTCAGCCACTGATGAACACGCAACATTTTCAGATAAGGTTTGATACCCTTGGGACTGTTTTCGAACAGCCGGCTGCGATTGGCTTTCTGAAAGCGTGACGCAGCACGGTCGGGAGCCACGATAACCGCCTCGCGCGCCGCCGCAAAGACTGGGATATCAGCACGGTCATTGCCCGCATAGTCAAAGCCATTCGGACCATACCGCTCAGTCAAAGCTTGCGCCTTGCGGTGCGATGAAAGGTTGGTCTTCCCGCTCGTCGCAAGCACTGCTTCGAAAATACCAAGTTGCGCCGCCACCGCCCGCGCCAGAGGTTCTGCTGCAGCTGTAGCCAGCACGAGCCTGCGGCCAGCCATATGCTCCCGACGGAGAAACTCAAGAAAATCCTGGCGATAAGGCAGCAAACCCGCGTCCATGGAAATGCGACGCGCAATCTGCTGCTTTAAATTGGCTTTGCCGGACCACAACCAGACTGGAAACAAAAACAGGAGCAAAGGGTTTCGCTTCAGAAGAATGAAAGCGCTTTCCCAAAGAAGATCTGTCGCAACAAGCGTTCCGTCGAGGTCTACGGCCAAAGGCACTTCCTGGCTTTTTAGCCGCTCATCCATTTTTAGTCATTACCCTCAAACCCGCCCCGACAACTCTCGTCAACCAAGCCCCCTTGGCAACGAACAAAACGAGAGCACAAATGAACAATAATTGGCCTTCGATACAATCGATAATTGTTATTGATGGGCTTGTCTCTACCAAACTGCCCTTTAAGCAATCGCTACGAGTTTTGGTTAATAAACACGTCATCCTACATAATTGCTGGTCTTACTTGTCATCGCGTAATATAAGGCATCGATTATTCTCCCGTTTGATCTGCGCTCATTGCACGGACGCCTCAGGTTTAGAGTCGACAATGAATATTGAATCTGCCTTTATTGACGGTGCCAGTGTCTTTGAGTTGGCGCCAATTTCCCTGTGGCTTGAGGACTATAGCGGGTTGCGAGCGCAGTTCGAGCAATGGCGTAAACTCGGCGTTACAGATTTCAGAGCTTTTCTTCACGAAGACACGACCCGGTTGCGCATCTGCACAAGTCTCATCCGAGTTCTAAAGGTCAATCGCAAAACCCTGTCGCTTTACGAAGCACGCGACGTTAATCACCTGATCGAAAATCTGGAGCGTGTTTTCCGCGACGATATGCTTGATCCGCACATTGAAGAAATGGTTCAGCTCTGGAACGGCGGCAATGCCTTCAACAGCGATACCGTGAATTATTCACTCAGCGGAAAACGTCTCGACATCCAGCTTAAAGGCGTGGTTCTGCCAGGCCATGAAGATAGCTGGGATCGGGTTCTGCTTTCTATAGAAGATGTGACGGCACGCGAAGAAGCACGACGCGAGCAGTATAAGCATAAGCAACACGCGGAAGGGCTGTTCGAACATTCCCCCGTCTCGCTCTGGGTTGAGGATTTCAGCCGCATAAAGCAATTGATGAACGATATACGCGAGCGTGGCATTGTCGATTTCCGCGTTTTCACTGATGTTCATCCCGAGTTCGTGCGTCAATGCATGAGCGAAATCCGCGTTCTGGATATCAATAGAGAAACGCTCGATTTGTTTCTTGCACCTGACAAACAGACCCTGCTCAAAAACCTTCCAAACGTTTTCAAAGACGATATGGAAACTAATTTCCGCGAGCAGCTGATTGATCTCTGGAATGGCGTATATTTTCAGCGCCGTGAAGTGGTCAATTATGCGCTTGATGGTACCGAACGGCACCTCTTGCTGCAGTTCTCGGTGCTCCCCGGCCACGAAGACGATTGGTCGCTGGTTCAGGTCGCACTTGCCGACATAACTGCGCGCAAGAAGGCCGAAGCATATCTCGAATATCTCGGTAAGCATGATGTGCTGACCAAGCTACATAACCGCGCATTCTATGTTGATGAGTTGAATCGGCTCGAGCGCAAGGGCAACACACCGGTTTCTATCATCATTATCGATCTCAACGGTCTGAAAGCCGCCAATGACCAGCTGGGCCATGCCAGCGGCGATGGCTTGCTGCGGCGCATCGGTGAAGTGCTAAATGAAGCTGTTAAGCTGCCTGGCCATGCGGCCCGTATCGGCGGAGACGAATTTGCGGTCGTGCTGCCCTATGTGGATGAGCGTGGTGCAGACGCCGTCATGGAAGACATCCGCCGTCTAGTTGACATCAACAATCAGTACTACTCGCAGCTCAAAATCGAGCTTTCAATGGGCGCAGCTACCAGTATGCAAGGCGAAAAGCTGGAGACAGTTGCGAAGCGGGCAGACCTGTTGATGTATGAAGACAAGCGCAAGCACTATTCGGCAGAAGCACTCCGGAAGTCACAGCTTTCCTGATCAGTCGTCAAATTTGATGATTGTCTTGCCGCGTGTAAGATCGGTAGCAAGCTGCGCCAGTTCGCCTTGGACTGCGAGCGGCATGGCACCGGTGACTTCCACACCGGTTGCGGTGAAATTTTCATTCGCGATGATCACATGTTCCACAGCTGTGAGGCGGGCTTTCAGCAACGCATGATCGGAAAAGTCACAGGCAAGTGAAAAGCCGATCAACGGGATCACTTCAGTCTTTTCCGCCTGACGCAGACACATTGCGGCGGTGCCGCCATATGCACGCATCAATCCACCACTTCCCAGCAGAATGCCTCCAAACCAGCGCGTGACCACAACCACGATATTATCAAGCTGCTGCCCGTCTATTGCCTGCAGAATTGGCTTGCCTGCTGTGCCGCTCGGTTCGCCGTCGTCGCTGAAGCGATAGTTCTGCCCAATGCGCCATGCCCAGCAATTGTGATTGGCGGACGGATCGGAATACTGAACCAGGAAATCCTTCGCTGCCTGCTCGTTGGCCACGGGAGCGGCGAAACCCACGAAGCGGCTCTTTTTTATTTCTTGCGTGATCGTTTCGATACGACTGATGGTGAACATGGTTACCCTGAAAGCGATATTTTGGGGACCTAGCATTTTACGTTGCGGATGACGACCCCTAATACCCGCGTGAGCATTGCGCCTATGCAAAGTTGCGTATAAGGCAATGAAAATGAGCCGCACGTCTTGCCTGCCGCCCATCCTGCCCAAAAATATGAAAGGTCCGCCGATGTTCGATTTGATTGTGAGAAACGCCAATCTCCCCGACGGACGTGAAAAGCAGGACATTCTGATCAAAGATGGCAAGATTGCCGATATCGTGCCATCCAAGGGTGAACATCAGGCCGCCAAGGAAATCGACGCATCTGAGCGTCTGGTGACACCGCCTTTCGTTGATCCGCATTTCCATATGGATGCGACCCTGTCACTTGGCCTGCCGCGCCTTAACCGCTCCGGTACGCTCTTGGAAGGCATTGCACTTTGGGGCGAATTAAAGCCGATGCTGACTGTTGAAGCGATGGTCGAGCGCGCTTTACGTTATTGCGATCTGGCGGTAAGCCAGGGCCTGCTTGCCATCCGCAGCCATGTCGATGTCAGCGATCCGCGCCTGCTCACGGCTGAGGCCATGATCGAAGTCCGCGAGAAGGTGAAACCTTATCTCCACCTTCAACTCGTAGCATTCCCGCAGGATGGTTACTTTCGTTCGCCGGGCGCTGTTGATCTCGTCAATCGTTCACTCGATATGGGCCTCGATGTTGTGGGTGGCATCCCGCACTTCGAACGCACCATGTCGGATGGGGCAGCCTCCCTTGAAGAACTCTGCCGCATCGCAGCAGAACGCGGACTGCCAGTTGATATCCATTGCGATGAAACCGACGATCCAATGTCGCGCCATGTTGAGACACTAGCGGCGCAGACGATGCGTTTCGGACTTCAGGGCCGTGTATCCGGCTCGCATCTCACTTCCATGCATTCCATGGACAACTACTATGTCTCCAAGCTCATTCCGCTCATCGCAGAAGCTGAGATGAACGCAATTCCAAACCCGCTCATCAACATCACTCTGCAGGGCCGTGCCGACACCTATCCGAAACGTCGCGGTATGACCCGGGTGCCCGAATTGATGGCAGCTGGTGTCAACGTTGCCTTCGGCCATGACTGCGTTATGGACCCTTGGTATTCGATGGGTTCAGGTGACATGCTCGAAGTCGGCCACATGGCTGTTCATGTTGCACAGATGACCTCGATCGAAGGCAAGAAGCAGGTCTTCAACGCTCTCACTATCAATTCTGCAAAAGCACTCGGCCTTGAAGGCTACGGCCTCGAAAAAGGCTGTAATGCGGACTTCGTCGTGCTGCAGGCACGTGACCCGCTGGAAGCTCTGCGTCTTAAAGCCAACCGTCTGACAGTCGTGAAGCGCGGCAAAATCATCGCTGAAACTCCGCAGCGCGTCAGCGCTCTCAATCTTGAAGGTCGACCGTCGTCCGTTGATGGTGCGGATTATGCACCACAGGGATGATATGTCCACAAAGATACCACGAAAAACCAGTGCCTCAATTTCAATCGTCTGATAAAACCGCTTGAATTAACGGCAGATTCGTCTGAAATACGTGACGTTGCTCATAAGCCTCGAGAAAAGAGGCAGAGCAATCAGTCGCGCATAATTGCACGTCTACACACCACCCAAGAGGGGTCCCCATGACCATAACGTCCAAACTCACACGCCGCAGCGTTCTCGCAATGTCTGCGGCATTCGGCGTAACAGCAATTTCAACCCGCGTTTTTGCAGCAGATGAAAAGCTGAAAGTCGCAGGCATTCACGCGTCGCCAGTTGAAAACGCGTGGAATTCGCGCCTTCATGAAGCACTCAAGCAGGCACATGACGAAGGCGTCATCGAATATGTCTTCTCGGAGGGAGTTTCCGCCAGCGATTATCCCCGCGCAATGCGCGAATATGCCGAACAAGGCATCAAATTGATCGTCGGCGAATCCTATGCAGTCGAACGTGAAGCACGCCAGGTTGCAGGAGACTATCCGCAGACGACATTCATCATGGGCTCCTCCGGCAAGCCACAGGGCGACAATTTCGGCGTCTTCGGGACCTGGAATTTTGAAGCTGCCTATCTCGCAGGCATGCTCGCAGGCGGCATGAGTAAATCCGGCACTTTTGGCTCAGTTGGCGCTGTGCCAATTCCGGAAGTCAACATGCTCATCAATGCTTTCCAGGATGGGGTGAAAGAAACCCGCCCGGATGCGAAGTTCAATGCTTCGTTCATCGGCACATTCTTTGATCCACCAAAGGCCCGTGAAGCTGGTCTTGCCCAGATCGACGCCGGTGCAGACATTCTGTTTGGCGAGCGTATCGGAACCGCAGACGCTGCCAAAGAACGCGGTATCAAGGCAATCGGCTCGTTGATCGATTACACGCCACGCTACCCGGAAACCGTCTTCGCCAATGCTATGTGGTATTTCCGCCCGATCCTCAATGCAGCCATTGCTGACGTTAAGGCCGGAACGCCGACCGGCAAAGATTACACGCCATTCAGCTTGATGCAGGAAGGCGGCAACGACATCGTTTACGTCAAGGGCTCAGCACCAGCTGAAGTCGAAGCCAAGATGGAAGCGCGTCGCGCCGAGATCAAGGCTGGCACTTTCAAGATCGAACCGAACCCCGCTGAACCTAAGTAACCCATTTCAGGACGGCAGACGTGGCACTCGATACGAAGCAACAGGACGCAACGGCGCTCGCCAACGCGATTGCGAAAGGCGTTTTGACCGCAAGAGAGGCTATGGATGCCGCGATTGAAGCCGCACAAAAATGGCGCCCTCTGGGCGCCATTGCATATCTCGACGAAGAACTAGGCCGCAGCAATGCAGCTGCTTTTGATCACAAAGCTGCATTTTCCGGCGTACCTTCTTTATTCAAGGATCTCGGAGGACCGTGTGCTGGCCTGCCCATCCGACTTGGCTCACGCGCCTGTGCCGATGCTTCGCGAGACCTTGACTCAGAGCTCGCTGCGCGTTTACGCAAAGCTGGTCTTAACTTCTTCGGGACGACAACTGTTCCCGAATTCGGCATGGCGCTTGCAAGCGAGCCGATAGACGGCCCTCTCGCTCGTCACCCTTTCGATGAAAGCCTGTCGCCTGCCGGCTCGTCTGGGGGTGCTGCCGCAGCTGTGGCAGCAGGCATTGTCTCCATAGCGCATGCAACCGATGCCGGCGGATCCATCCGCGTTCCGGCAGCAACCTGCGGGCTAATCGGCCTCAAGCCAAGCCGTGGCGCTATGCCAGCTGGCCCGCATTTCGGTAACTATCTCGCGGGGATCGCAAGCGAATTTGCCCTTTGCCGTTCGACCCGCGATGCAAAAACTCTATTCCCACTGATCGCTGGAAAAACCGAAAGCTTCCTTCCCGATGTCGCATTCGCACCAGACACGAAACTTACGAGTTTGCGTATTGGGATCGTTTCGGGTGATTTGGCCAAATACCCGGTAACGGAAGAAAGCCAACAAGTGGTTGCTGATGCTGCTCGCTTTCTTGAAACGCAGGGCCACACAATTTGCACGGTCAATGCAGACGCGCTTTCATCACTTATCGATGCCAGTGCAACGGCGTTTGACCGGATCATTTCAGCCAATCTCGCATCAGCGATTGATGCATTCTCTATTGATGAAGCAAAGCTCGAAAGTCTAACGCGTGCCGTCGCATCACGAGGGCGCAAAATGAGCGCAGTCGAACTCTACGCCGCCATGAATGGTGGCGTTGATACCGCCTATCAGCTCTGGCAGATCTTTCACAATTTCGATGTTATGATTACCCCGATGCTCGCGCGTGGTCCCCAGCCAATTGGTTCATACGCAATGGATCATGACGATGTAGACGGCCATTGGCATAAGATGAATGCCTTTG
The DNA here is from genome assembly GCA_018798825.1 of Ochrobactrum sp. BTU1. Lineage (NCBI taxonomy): Bacteria > Pseudomonadati > Pseudomonadota > Alphaproteobacteria > Hyphomicrobiales > Brucellaceae > Ochrobactrum > Ochrobactrum sp. BTU1. Next base: position 1,466,077 of record CP076355.1, read on the forward strand.
CCCCTTACGCGGCACTGGCCAATATTTCCGGCTTCCCGGCGCTTTCCATGCCTTTTGGTGAGGACGCAAACGGTATGCCGCTGGCAATTCAGTTGATTGGACGGATGGGAGCGGACAATCTCCTCTTGAACCTTGGCGAGCTGATGGAAGAGGATCATCGCTGGCAGCACAAATTTCCCGTTGCGGGGTTGAACATATGACCACCACAGTTCTTGAACTGCAAAACATCACCAAGCGTTTCGGCGCGCTGACCGCCAATGACAATATTTCATTGAAGCTTGAGCGCGGCGAAATCCTCGCTTTCTTGGGCGAAAACGGTGCTGGCAAAACCACGCTGATGAATATCCTCTTCGGCCACTATGTGCCCGATGAAGGCCGCGTCTTCGTCAAGGGTGGAGAAATCCCGCAGGGCAAGCCCCGTGCCGCAATCGATGCAGGCGTTGGAATGGTGCATCAACATTTCACTCTCGCGCCCAATCTCACGGTTCTGGAAAACATCATCACCGGCACCGAAAGCCTCTGGAGGCTGAAGTCAGCGCATAGTGCTGCCCGCAGCAAGATCGCGGAAATCGCCAAGCGCTTTGGCCTGCAGGTCGATCCCGATGCCCGGCTTGGCGATCTGTCGGTCGGCGAACAGCAACGTGTGGAAATCCTTAAAGCGCTTTACAACGATGCGGATATTCTGATCCTTGATGAGCCGACCGCCGTCCTGACTACCCAGGAGGCCGAGAACCTGTTTGCGACATTGAAAGAAATGGCGCGTCAGGGGTTGTCTCTCATCTTCATTTCGCACAAGCTGCATGAAGTCATGTCAGCCTCAGACCGCGTTGTGGTCCTGCGCGGTGGTAAGCTCGTCGCTGAGCGTAATGCCTCCGAAACATCGAAGGAAGAACTGGCTGAACTTATGGTCGGCCGACGTGTCTCGCGCCCTTCGCGCGCAGCCGCAACTCCCGGCGAGACCTTGCTCGAGGCGAAAAATGTGAGCGTGACAGAGGATGGCGCGACACGCTTGACTGATCTCGACTTTCATCTGCGTGCAGGCGAGACGCTGGGCATCATCGGCGTTTCCGGCAATGGTCAGGCAGCGCTGGGTCGTCTTGTTTCGGGGCTCAGCCAGCCTGCCAACGGCTCCCTCGTCATGTTTGGTCAATTGGTGACCAAATTTGATCCCCGTCAGTTTGTGGCGGACGGCGTTGGTCGTATTCCGGAAGATCGCAATGCAGAAGGCGCAATCGGCGACCTGACGCTGTGGGAGAACGCCGTGCTTGAACGCGTGCGCGATCCGCAGTTTTCCAAGGGCATTCTGATCAATCGAAAGACTGCGCGCGAATTTACGGATCGCATCATCAAGGACTTCGATGTGCGTGGTGGCACACCCGACAGCCGCATTCGCCTGCTCTCTGGCGGCAACATGCAAAAGCTTATTCTGGGCCGCAACCTCGAAACGGCTCCGCGTATTCTGATTGCAGCCCAGCCAACACGCGGCCTCGATGAAGGTGCGGTCGCAGCCATTCATGCCCGCATTCTGGAAGCACGTGCCCAGGGCGCTGCAGTGCTTCTCATCTCGGAAGACCTCGACGAAATCATCGGCCTTGCTGACCGCGTTCAGGCGATCGTCAAGGGAAGGCTCTCACCACCCATTGATGCGAGCGAGGCCAATGCACAAAGACTTGGCCTGATGATGGCTGGCGAATGGAGCAAGGCATGATACCGAAAAGTTTGAAGTGGTTTTCGGATAAGACCGTGCTCAATCAATCGAAGGGGCTCAACTGATGCGTATTGAACGACGCGAAACACGGTCCATGGCTCTGGTTGCAACCGCTCCGATAATCGCTGTTCTTGCTGCCTTTTTGCTCGCCGGTCTGTTGATTGCAGCCGCCGGTGCGCCTGTGCTGGAATCTTTCCGCCAGATCGCTATAGGCGCATTTGGCACAAGGCTTTCGATCACTGAAACATTGACGCGCGCAACCCCTCTAATGCTGACCGGTCTTGCCGCCGCTGTCGCTTTCCGTTCCAAACTCTGGAATATCGGCGCTGAAGGACAGTTTTACATGGGCGCTCTGGCAATTGTTGCCTGCGGCACACAATTGGCGCTCCCTGCCCCGTTGCTTATTCCGCTACTGCTGATCGTTGGCGCGATTGCTGGCATGGTCTTTCTGCTGATCCCACTTGGCCTTCGTTTGCGGTTTGGCGTCGATGAGGTCGTGACTACTCTGCTGCTCAATTTCGTCGCCGTGCTGTTTGTCTCGATGATGATTGAAGGGCCTATGAAAGATCCTCTAGCTTTCGGCTGGCCGCAGTCCGAACCTGTATCCGATGCCGCCGTGCTACCAAAAATCATGGCGGGCATGAGGCTTCATATCGGTATTCTAATTGCCATCGCCCTTGCTTTCATCATCGCATATGTGCAGAAGCGGACCGTCTTTGGCCTTGAAACAAAGGCCGCGGGGCTTAACCCTCGTGCCGCACGTTTCGCAGGTGTTCCCCTTGGCAAAACGCTGGTCAAAGTTGCTTGCATTTCCGGTGGTCTGGCCGGTCTCGCCGGTGCGATACAGGTCATGGGTGTTAAAGGCTATGTTACGACAGACTTGTCGCCGGGCTTTGGCTATTCTGGCATTATCGTTGCAATGCTCGCCAATCTGAATCCCATCGGCGCTATTTTCTCTGCACTCTTTGCGGCCGCGATGTTTGTCGGTGCCGACGGCATGAGCCGTGCCATTGGCATTCCGAGCTTCATCGCTGATGTCACCGTCTCGCTTTCACTGCTCGCCATGCTGGTTGCACTCTTCTTCACCCAATACAGGATCGCCCGATGAACGAGTTGATGGATATCCTGCTTTCCGCAGGCCTCTGGGTCTCGGTCCTGCGCATCGCAACACCGCTGATTTTCGGTACGCTTGGCGCGCTTTATTGCGAACGCGCCGGCGTTCTCAATCTCGGCATTGAAGGCATCATGACCTTTGGTGCGATGATCGGGTGGCTTACAGTCTTTAACGGGGCTGACTTGTGGGTAGGCGTGCTTGCTGCTGCCGCTTCAGGTGCCGTTTTTGGGCTGCTGCATGCAGCACTGACGGTGCCGCTCGGCCTCTCGCAACATGTAGTGGGATTGGGCATAACGCTATTTGCATCGAGCCTCAGTTACTTCCTGTTTCGTCTCCTGGTGCCACTTTCTTCGACCCCACCGACGATCACGCCATTTCAGCCAGTCGATCCGTCGTGGCTGGCGGACATTCCATTTATCGGACAGGTTCTCAGCACCCAGACTGCGCTCACATGGATCGCTATTCCCCTGGCGCTCTTGCTTGGTTACGTACTTTTCCGCACACCACTTGGCCTTGCCATTCGCATGACGGGCGAAAATCCCCATGCTGCCGAGGCGCAAGGCATCAACCCGATCCGCGTTCGTATACTCACGATCATGTTCGGCAGCGCTTTGATGGCCGTAGGCGGTGCGTTCCTTACACTCTCCGCATTCAACTCTTTCTTCCCAACCATGATGCAAGGGCGCGGCTGGGTGTGTATCGCACTCGTCGTATTTGCCTCGTGGAAGCCCGCACGCGCGCTTTTAGGCGCTCTGCTCTTCGCGTTGTTTGACGCGTTCCAGCTGCGCTTACAGACGGCGTATGGCAAGGTCGTTCCGTATCAGGTTTTCCTGATGATCCCTTACATCATGTCGATTGTTGCGCTGATCGTCATGGCGCGCCGCGCACGCGTTCCCCAAGCACTGATGCAGCCCTATCGCCGCGGCGAGCGCTAAATTCACGCAACTAATAAAAGCAAACAAAAACGGCGCCTTTAGGCGCCGTTTCTTTTCATCATATTGTCAGAAGCAATCAGGCAGCGCCCTTGCCGCTCTTTTCAAAGCGCTTACGTTCATTTGGATCGAGATACAGCTTGCGCAGACGGATCGATTTTGGCGTCACTTCAACCAGTTCATCGTCTTGAATCCAGGACAGCGCGCGTTCCAGCGTCATGCGGATAGGAGGCGTAAGCTTCACAGCTTCATCCTTACCGGCGGCGCGGATGTTGGTGAGCTTCTTGCCCTTGAGTACATTGACTTCCAGATCGTTGTCGCGGCTGTGAATGCCGATCAACATGCCCTGATAAACCTTGACGCCAGCGTCAATGATCATCGGACCGCGATCTTCCAGGTTGAAGAGTGCGTAAGCAACAGCTTCACCCTGATCGTTCGAAATCAGAACGCCGTTGTTACGGCCCGAGATTTCGCCCTTGTATGGCTGATAGTCATGGAACAGACGGTTCATGATCGCCGTACCGCGTGTATCGGTCAAAAGTTCCGACTGATAGCCAATCAGACCACGGGTCGGAGCGTAGAACACCATACGGACGCGGTTGCCACCTGAAGGCCGCAGTTCCACCATCTCGGCCTTTCGTTCAGACATCTTCTGAACAACTGTGCCCGAATATTCTTCATCAACGTCGATGACGACTTCTTCAACTGGCTCAAGCTTCTCGCCATTTTCGCCGTCTTTCATAACGACGCGTGGACGCGAGACGCCAAGCTCAAAACCTTCGCGGCGCATGTTTTCAATGAGAACTGCGAGCTGCAATTCGCCACGACCGGAAACGAAGAACGAATCCTTTTCGTTGGATTCTTCAATCTTGAGTGCGACGTTACCTTCAGCTTCTTTCAGCAGACGGTCACGAATAACGCGGCTCGTAACCTTGTCGCCTTCTGTGCCAGCATAAGGGCTGTCATTGACGATGAAGGACATGGTCACGGTTGGCGGATCGATTGGCTGAGCTGCGAGGGGTTCGCTCACTGAAGGATCGCAGAACGTGTCAGCAACTGTGCCCTTGGATAGGCCAGCAATTGCAACGATGTCGCCGGCCTGTGCTTCTTCAATTGGCTGACGCTCGATGCCACGGAATGCAAGAATCTTTGAGATGCGGCCGTTTTCAAGCAGCGAACCATCTTGAGCAAGAACCTTGACGGCCTGGTTAGATTTGATCGAACCCGAATGAATGCGGCCGGTGATGATGCGGCCCAGGAAAGGATCAGCTTCAAGGATCGTACCGATCATGCGGAACGGACCTTCAGCAACCTTTGGCGCTGGAACGTGCTTGAGAACAAGATCAAACAGCGGTGCCAGACCTTCGTCTTGCGGGCCTTCTGGGTTCAGCGCCATCCAACCGTTACGGCCTGAACCGTATAGAACCGGGAAGTCGAGCTGCTCGTCGGTTGCGTCGAGATTGGCGAAGAGGTCGAAAACTTCGTTGATGACTTCTTCGTGACGGCCATCCGGACGATCAATCTTGTTGATCGCCACGATCGGACGCAGGCCAACTTTCAGCGCCTTGCCAACAACGAACTTCGTCTGCGGCATTGGGCCTTCAGCAGCATCAACGAGAACGATAGCGCCGTCCACCATCGAAAGGATACGCTCAACTTCGCCGCCGAAGTCGGCGTGGCCTGGCGTGTCGACGATGTTGATGCGGGTGTTCTTCCAGACAACAGAAGTGGCCTTCGCGAGAATGGTGATCCCGCGTTCCTTTTCGATGTCGTTCGAATCCATCATGCGTTCTGCAACGCGCTGATTGTCGCGGAATGAGCCCGACTGCTTCAGCAGTTCATCGACCAATGTGGTTTTGCCATGATCGACGTGTGCGATAATAGCGATATTACGCAATTCCATATGGAGATCACTTCTATATGAGTTGGGAGCCGCGCCAAGGTGGATGCACGGAAAATCAATGGGGCGCTCTTACAGGTTTTTTTGCGTTTTAGAAAGGGGCAGTGCGAAACTGCCCCTCAATTAACCCGAAAAGCCCGGATTTAAATGCGTTTTTACACTGTATTTCTGACAGTTTTTTGTCGCTGGAGCCTATAAAAGGGTTCCCGACAAAATAACCAGCGCCACGCTGAAATAGATCACAAGCCCCGTCACGTCGACCAATGTGGCAACAAATGGCGCCGAAGCACTCGCCGGATCAAACCCTAGTCGCTTGAGAATAAACGGCAGCATTGACCCTGTCACCGAGCCAAAAGTCACGATGCAGACGAGCGCCATGCCGACAGTAGCTCCCACCAAAATCCAATGCTCGCCATAATCATAAATGCCGAGCTGCTGCCACAAGGCAATGCGCAACATACCTATGAGGCCAAGGAAACTGCCGAGTGCAAGTCCAGTTGGCACTTCGCGTAGGGCAACGCGCCACCAGTCCTTGATTTTGACTTCCTGCAGCGCAAGCGCACGAATAATCAGCGAGGTTGCCTGTGAACCAGAATTACCGCCAGACGACATGATGAGTGGAATGAACAGCGTGAGAACCAGTGCCTTTTCCAACTCGAGTTCAAAATGCTGCATCGCGCTTGCTGTCAGCATTTCGCCCAGAAACAGAATACCAAGCCAGCCAGCGCGCTTCTTCAGCATCTCGCCAAAGCCGATACGCATGTAAGGCTTGTCAAGCGCCTCCATGCCGCCGAAACGATAAGCGTCTTCGCTCGCTTCTTCCGTCATGGCATCCAGCACATCATCGACAGTCACAATGCCGATGATGTGGCGGCTGTCATCAACGACAGGAACGGCCAGAAGATCATGCTTACGGAACAGGCGCGCAACGTCTTCGCGATCTTCATCTGGCGATATAGTGATTGGATCGTCGTCGCGAGCAAGCGAGAGAATCGGCTCATCAAGTTCACGTATGATAAGGCGACGCAGACTAACCACCCCCAGCAGGACACGGGTCTGCGGATCAACCACATAGATCGCATAAACTGTCTCGCGGGTACGCTCGACCTTACGAATATGATCAAGCGTTTGCCCCACGTTCCAATTGGATGGCACCGTGATGAACTCGATCGTCATCAGACTACCGGCCGTGTTCGGCGGATAGCCCATCAGCTTCTTCAGCGCGGCTTTTGTTTCTGGCGCAAGAATGGGGAACAGACGAGCACGATCGGCATCTTCGAGTTCCTGAAAGACATCGGTCGCACGGTCGGCAGACATACCATCAAGCAATTGACTGGCGATGTTCGGGGGAAGGATTGCCAGAAATTCGGTTGTGCGTTCCAGTTCCGGCTGATCAAACAGGCGGATGGCATCGTCGTGCGAAAGCTGGGCGATAACAGAGACGGCGTCATCTGCATCCAGTTCATTGACGATCTCTACCGCGTCGCCCGTTCGAATATCGGCGATGCGGCTAGCAATTGCTGCAGCAGGGAGGTCGGCAACATTGAGTACTTCGGAGGCGAAGTTGTTGTCGGTCATAGGCTTGCCTTTCTGTCGATCCGCCGTCAAAGACAGACCGTGCAAGCTGACCGCAAACGATCAGATCACGAACTGCCTTGACGGCTGAAACAATCGACTGTGACTGTCGCTTGGCATAAGAGAATAAAACTCCGGTTGAAATGCAGCCAAAGAAAATGCGGCTGCGTGGGTCATGTGCGCCCGGCAGGGGCTAAAGTCAACCCCCGGCGGGTGATCGTGGAAGCTTTTTCATACGAGTTTGAAATTGCGGTTTTCAAGTCGACTGAGGCAAACGCCGCCACAGCAAAAAAGCAATAGCCGCAGTAAAGCCAAGCGCCGGGATAAGCGTTGCAAATGCAATCACCGGATCCCCCATCAGCGCCGCAATTGCACCGCCAATCAGCCCACCACCCATCTGAAAGAAACCCATCATGGCCGAGGCAGCACCTGCCATCTTCGGAAATGGTGCCATGCCAGCTGAAGTCATCACCGGCATGACCAGCGACACGCCAAAAGCAAAAAGCCCCATGGGCATCATCACCAACAAGTAAGCGGGCTCGAACACCCGGAGTAGCGTCGCAATCAGTATGCTTGCCACAACCATAGCAACATAACCGGCTGCAGCCAGTTGGCGAGGACGATAAAACTTCATCAGTCGCCTGAACAACAGGCTTCCGACAAAATAGCAACTCGTCTGCAAAAGCAGGCCCACACCGAATTGTGTTGCCGTCATGCCCACCCGCCCCATCAGCACAAAAGGCAAAATAGTGGCCGCTGTATAAAGCCCGCCGGTGGTGCCACCAACACCAACGCTTGCATAAACAAACTGAGGACTCATCAGCAACGTGCAGTAAGAACGCAACAATTGCTTTGGTCGAATGCGGCTAAGATCGCGACTGACGGTTTCCCTGATAATGAAAATTGCCATCAGGACAACTAGAATGCCCAAACAGACCATGACGACGAAAATTGCCTGCCAGCCAAACAGTTCCATCGTCACACCGCCTAGTGTGGGCGCGACAGCAGGTCCAACTGCAATAACGATACCAATGAGGTTCATCACCCGCGCAGATGCGTCATGGGTGAAAAGATCGCGCACGATTGCGCGCGAAATCGTTACCCCGACAGCAGCCCCAACGCCTTGCAGAAATCGCGCAACCAGAAGCATGTCAATCGTGGTGGAAAAAAGGGCGAGAATGCTGGCAATGAGATAAATCACCATGAAGGCGATGGTAATCGGTCTCCGCCCGAAACCATCGGACAGCGGCCCGCAGACAAGCTGTGAAAAGCAGAAGCCCGTGAGATAGACCGATATTGTGAGCTTCACCATGGCTTCTGTCGTGCCAAAGGCACGAACAATCTCAGTCATGGCTGGCGTATAAAGTGCCATCGACATAAGACCCAGTGCGGCGAGAAGACCGCCGATAACGCCGACCCGCAATTCGCTCATTACCGGTTGCGCATCCTGGGCATTACGATGATGTGGCGCGAGCTTCATGGAATGCTACTACCGCTCTCGGCTTGACCACGAAAACCCGCAGTCAGAATGCCTAATTTACAGGGATTTGTAAGTGCCCACATTGCATGGGATCACGGCTGTCTTTCATCCCTATTATCTGCGGGGGATAGGGTCAAGCCACGCTATACGGTCATGCGAAACAGAAGCATAGGCCCTTGCCCGTTAGTCATTGAACTCCTAAATCTGGTGCATACGGAATTCAATTGATGTGGAGTTTTCTGATGTCCGAAAAGCCAGCTTACAATTACGCGCTTACCGAATGGAACGGACCGCTTGGCCTGCCGGATTTCAAAGCATTCAAGGATGGCGATTTCGCTGCCACCTTTGATGCAGCTCTGGCTGATGACCTTGCGGAAGTGGAAACAATCTCTCATGAGACCGCTGAAGCGACGGTTGAAAACACGCTGAAAGCTTTACAGCTGACGGGCAAGTCCCTTGATCGCGTTTCCTCCATTTTCTGGCTTCGCGCAGGTGCTCACACCAACGACACTATTCAGACGCTGGAGCGTGAAATCGCACCCAAAATGTCGCGCCATTATTCGCGCATCATGATGGACCCGAAGCTATTCGCACGCATCGATGCACTTTATGAGAAACGCGACGATCTTGATCTGGATGTCGAAACCAAACGCGTTTTGGAAAAGACCTGGAAAGGCTTTGTTCGCTCCGGTGCAAAACTTGACGAAGCCGGCAAAAAAGAACTCGCAGGCATCAATGAAAAGCTTGCTGGCCTTGGCGCACGCTTCGGGCAGAATGTTCTGAAGGATGAATCGAGCTGGGTTTTGTTCATCACCAATGAGGCCGATCTTGCGGGTCTTCCGGATTTCCTCAAAAATGCCATGCAAAGTGCTGCAGCCGAGCGTGGTCAGCCGGACGCATGGGCGGTGACGCTATCACGCTCGATTGTCGAACCATTCTTGACCTTTTCGGAGAATCGGGAACTGCGCGAACAAGCTTTCAACGCCTGGGGAAAGCGCGGCGAAAATGGTGGCGAGACCGACAACCGCGAAATCGTGCGGGAAATGGTGGAACTACGCGAGCGCAAGGCTCACCTGCTGGGCTATGCCAATTTTGCCGCATACAAGCTCGACGACACCATGGCCAAGACGCCTAAGGCTGTCATGGACCTGCTGGAGCCGGTCTGGGACAAGGCGCGCGCTAAGGCCCATGAAGAAGAAAGCGAACTTGAACGTCTGATCGCAGCCGACGGCCATAACCACAAAGTAGCGCCCTGGGACTGGCGTTTTTATGCTGAAAAGCTTCGTGCCGAACGCTTTGCCTTTGATGAGGCTGAACTCAAGCCATATCTGCAACTCGAAAACATCATCGAAGCGAGCTTCGATGTTGCAAGCCGCCTTTTCGGCATCCGTTTCGAGGAAAAGAAAGGGATCGCCGCATGGCATCCCGATGTAAGGGTGTTTCGGGTATTGAACGCTGACGGCAGCGAACGGGGGCTATTCTTAGGTGACTATTTCGCCCGCACATCTAAGCGCTCTGGTGCATGGATGAGTTCGCTGCAATCGAGCCACAAGCTTAATTCCGGGCAGAAGCCATTCATCTACAACGTGATGAATTTTGCAAAGCCAAAGGCCGGTGAGCCCGCGCTTCTTTCGCTTGATGATGCCCGCACACTGTTCCACGAATTTGGTCATGCGTTGCATGGGCTTTTGTCGGATGTGACATGGCCTGCTGTTTCCGGCACCGCTGTTTCGCGTGACTTTGTTGAACTGCCATCCCAGCTCTACGAGCATTGGCTGACCGTCCCTGCTGTGCTTGAAAAATATGCCGTTCACTACCGCACTGGAGAAGCAATGCCAAAGGCGCTTTTAGAAAAGGTGCTTGCCGCACGTTCTTTCAATGCAGGCTTCAACACAGTGGAATTCACCTCATCCGCGCTTGTCGATATGGCGTTCCATACGGGCACGCAAACAATCAGCGATCCGCTGGCCTTTGAGGCGGAAACACTAAAAAAACTGTCGATGCCCGATGCGATTATCATGCGCCATCGCACGCCACACTTCACCCATGTCTTCTCCGGGGACGGCTACTCCGCCGGCTATTATTCCTACATGTGGTCGGAAGTGCTCGATGCCGATGCATTCTCGGCATTTGAGGAGACGGGAGATGCGTTTAACCCGGAACTGGCAGCGAAGCTAAAGCAATATATCTATTCTGCCGGCGGCAGCCGTGATCCAGAAGAGCTTTACAAAGCCTTCCGCGGTAAGATGCCAACGCCGGATGCAATGATTGAGAAACGTGGGTTAAATTAAGCGCATCTCAATGGATGGGGCCGGGAAACCGGCCTTTTTCAATTCTCATGGCTGAGAATATTTACAAGCCGTCCATAGGGATCACGCACAAAGAAGCGTCGAACACCCCAATCCTCGTCAATGGGCCCATATTCAACTTGAAAGCCAGCGGCAATCATTCGCTCAAGCACCGCATCAGTATCATCGACTTCTATGGAGAGATCGGGCACCTGCGTGCCCGAACCACCTTCAGTAGCAAAGCTGATCTGCACCCTTGCTTGTGCATCTGCGGCATAGGTGACAATCCAGCCATGGTCCATCACCACATCAAGTTCCAGTACATCCGCGTAAAATCGCTTCGCTGCCGAGAGATCATCGGCTGCTATGTTGGATATGATGCGGCGGACAGCCATCAATATTCGCCGAGCTTGATGTCTGGTGTGTAGTCGACGCCGTCGACTTCCTTCACAACAGGCTGACCGCAATGCAGAACGCCAGTTGCCGCATTGAACGCGTAGGTCGGGGAGCCATAAAGCTGCCAACCCTTGTTAAGTGCCGCGGTAACTCGGTGACAGAACGCGGAATCATCCGGGCCGGTGATGAAACGATAGAGCTTCATAGTCATGCTTCCTTGGTTAAGATGTAAAACTGGATTTTGCGAGAACGCGCTCGGCTATTTCGAGATGCAGACGCTCAACCATCTGTCCATTGAGCGACACTACGCCCTTTTGAGCATTCTCGGGCTGCGCAAACACTGAAATCACCGCGCGGGCATGGGCCACATCTTCATCGGACGGTGAGAAGACACGATTTGCTGGCTCAATTTGCGAAGGGTGAATAAGCGTCTTGCCATCAAAGCCCATCAGAGCTGCCTGTAAGCATTCCGCTTCAAAGCCCACACTATCCCGAAAGTCATTGAAAACCCCATCCAGCACATCAATACCGCCAGCGCGGGCGGCCAGAATGATCTGCATCAGCCATGGGATCAGATAAGGCCTCCCGACTTGCGGACGAACACCGGTGGCACGCGCAATATCATTTGGACCCACCACAAAACAGCCGAGCCTTGCCGCCGAACGATGGCCAAGTACAGCAATTTCATCCGCATTGAGGATACCGCGTGGAGTTTCGATCATCGCCCAGACACGCGTATCAGGGTCCGCATCGTGGCGGTCAAGCCGATTGGCGGCGTCAATCACATCCTGCGGCCGCTCGACCTTGGGCAGCAACACCGCGTCCGCCCCCATATTGGCTGCGGCAGCAACGTCGCCTTTACCCCATTGCGTATCGGAAGAATTCACCCGCACCACCCGCTCGAATCCAACCTTTGGATGCTCGGAAAAATATGCGGACAGAGCGTCTCGCGCTGCAATTTTTGTCTCAGGAGCTACGGAATCTTCGAGATCGTAGATCACACAATCCGCTGCAAGCGTCAGCGACTTTTCGAGCGCACGACTATTGGATGCGGGTACGAACAAGACGGAACGACGTGGGCGAGCAATTGTTTTCATGCGCAATTTGTGCACCGTTCTGCATCAGCAGACAAGCGCTCGCCCGACAAAGTTTTTTAAATTCCGCTCGCTTCGTGTTCGAGCGTTCCGGTAAACTCACATGATGCACCGTGGTAATAGGTGCATCCGCCAACCTCTTCGATCTCGAGTTTATATTCACCAACGAAATTCATCTTGATCTCGCAATAGCGCGGGTTCCGCGCAGACTCGGCTTCGTTCGGATCAAAGCCTTCGCTCTGGATTTTGAATATCGCTTTTTTGTCTTTAATAGTAACATCCCCGGAAACGCCGCCACCGCAGCCTGGCTGATTATCGACCATTGGGACGCTTGTAGTTAGAGATACGGCATATTGATCGCCACTTTTGTGCGTCACATCAGCCTTGAGCTCCATGCCTTCATTGCTTGTAAAAACTCCTTCATGCGGATTGAAGCCCGGCTTGTTTTCCGAAGAAGCTGGCAAACTCGTCAGTGCTAATGTCAAGCCAAAGAGAAAAATTCGAAGCATATTCCACCCATCGCTGCTAGTCATAAGACATAAAAACGTTGAACCGACTTTGATTATTTAAGCCCTAAGGTCAAGCACATATAGTATTTTGGTGTTGTTAGCATAATTGATCTGGCCGACGCGGGTGTTGCTAGGGTGAGCGTTGCGGCGCCTTCAATTCTCTAGACTTGAAATCCGCACTAGCTCTGCTTATTTTCAATTCTTCGGTTGGAATGCACCCGCCGCTCGCAGCCTGAAGGCCATGGTAAAGCATTCTAAATACGCGTTCCTGTTCCGGTGAGGGCAGAAACGGCAATGCGGGCACCCGTTTACGAAAATGCCGCTCACATGCAGGAGCAAAACCATGACAACAGCCATCCTTGCTGGGCACAATACATCTGATTTTAAACATCAGGCTCGCCGTTTGCGGCAGGCACTGGGTGAAGAGGGCATTCATATCAGCCACGGAAAGGCGCTGGATCTAGTTGCTCGCCAGTCCGGCACCCGCGACTGGAACACCCTTGCAGCCCATGGCGTGCACGTCGGAACCCTACGCGCCGAAGACAGTGCTGCCCCATACCGTGTCGGCCAACGCGTTTCAGGCATGTTCCATTCAACTGCCTTCAACGCTCGCATCATCGGTGTTGAAGAGACAATCAAACCTGATCTCTGGCGGATCACCCTGCAGTTCGATCCTGCGATTGATGTCGTAGTTTCGCCAAACCTCTCGATGCTGCGCAGACGCTTCACAGTTGTTCTTGGTGCAGACGGGAAATCTCGCAGGTTGACGGGCAGCGAGACCGGCGGCATTGCACTTAATGTGCAATAATTTCGTCTAGCTTCGCTTCGGCGCATGATTGCGAATTTCTGGTGCGAATTTCAGACATATTCATGCGTAAAACACAATAGTCGTTTCCGGCTCGCCTCAAAACAGGCCGGAAGCGCTGCTAATCTGCCGAAAGGGTTGCGACCTATTAGGCAGTTGCGGCCTGAAACATTGACTCTGTGCGGTGCTGATGTAAATCAGACTGCAAATTTAAAATACCCAACCGACAGGTCAGGAACATGGACAAGTTCACCAAGCTCACGGGCGTCGCGGCCCCCCTGCCGATCGTCAATATCGATACGGACATGATTATCCCGAAGGATTATCTGAAGACGATCAAACGCACGGGTCTGAGCAAGGGGCTTTTTGCCGAAATGCGCTTTAATGAAGACGGAACCGAAAATGCGGATTTCGTGCTCAACAAGCCGGGCTATCGCAACGCCCAGATTCTGGTTGCTGGCGACAATTTCGGCTGCGGCTCCTCGCGTGAACACGCACCTTGGGCTCTGCTCGATTTCGGCATTCGTTGCGTAATTTCGACCTCGTTCGCCGATATCTTCTACAACAACTGCTTCAAGAACGGCATTCTGCCGATCAAGGTCAGCCAGGAAGAACTCGACAAGCTGATGGACGATGCATCGCGCGGTGCGAATGCCACGCTCACCATTGATTTGGAAGCCAAGGAAATCCATGGCCCGGATGGCGGCTCAATTTCCTTCGACCTCGATGATTTCAAGCGTCATTGCCTGCTCAATGGTCTCGATGACATCGGCCTGACCATGGAAAAGGTAACAAACATTGACACATTTGAAGCAAAGAACGCCCAACAGCGTCCTTGGGCATAATGGTCATTGCATTAAACGTCTCTGGTCGACGCGTGGTGGCCTGAACAAGTGAATAGGACACGATTGGCTGAAATGGCCCGAGAAGATCAAAGCGGTGATTGGGCGGCACGTTTGTCGCCCTCGCTAGACGAAATTGAATCCATCGCGATCGAAGCTCTTGCGCATCTGCCTCAAGAGTTCAGGACGCTGTGCGGCGATATTATTATCCAGATCTCTGACTTTCCCGAAGAACAGATTGTCGAAGACATGGGATTGGAAACGCCGTTCGACCTGTTAGGCCTATTCGAGGGCACTGGTATTGGTGAACGCTTCAGCCTGCAAACCGGCGAAGGCCCCAATCGCATCACGCTCTTCCGCCGCGCAATTCTGGATTACTGGTCCGAACACGAAGAAACGCTTGGCGACATCATCACTCATGTTCTCATTCATGAAATCGGCCATCATTTTGGCCTTTCGGATGACGATATGGAAGCGCTGGAAGCTCAGGCAGATTAGAATTACGGATTTGCGATGAGCGGCAAACTTTTGCTTTTTCGACCAAAACAGTGACAATTTCGGCAGTTTTCCAGTAGATTTCGATACAATCGCATACAGATATTGCATGCGCAGAATGCTATTGATTACCTCAGTTCAAACTGAGTGACGATCATGAGCCTTTCTCCGGCGGCCTACCAGCTTCTCCTCGTTTACACGACCTATGTTATTGCTGCCGGAAGTCCTGGCCCCAGCAATATGCGCATCATGGGCGTTGCCATGAAGCAAGGCCGAAAAGCGGGATTGATGTTTGCCGCAGGCGTCGTGACAGGCTCCATCTTCTGGGGTCTGATGGCTGCGACCGGTGTTTCAGCGATCCTCACACGTTTTGCTGAGGCGCTGATTGTTCTCAAGATTTTCGGCGGGCTGTACCTCCTGTACCTGGCCTTTAAAGCGGCACGCGCTGCCATGACATCGGACGAAAAGATCGCTGCTCGCGCAACTAGCGGAGATGCTTTCCTATCAGGCGGAGAGCTTTACCGACGTGGCTTGCTGCTGCATCTTTCCAATCCCAAGTCGATCCTGTCATGGATCGCACTGGTAACGCTTGGCCTTGGCACAAACTCGTCTTGGCCACAGCTGACCGCATTCCTAGGCGGCTGTATAACGCTGAGCATCACCATCTTCTGCGGCTACGCCGTTGTATTCTCGACCGCGCCCATGGTGCGCATGTATCGACGCGCTCGCCGCTGGATCGAAGGCGTTCTTTCAGCCGTCTTTGCCGTCGCTGGCATTCGCCTGCTTCTGTCACGCTGAACCTATCTGAGAAACGAGTATCGCAATGAAGATTTTCAAAGGCCTCTCCGCCTTCCCCCTCACCCCAATCGACGCAGCAGGCAATCTTATTGAGGACGCGCTCAACTCTTTTCTCACCCGCGTCCACGACGCAGGCGCGGACTCGGTTGGCCTGTTGGGAAGCACCGGCGGCTACGCCTTCCTCACACGAGAACAACGTCGACATACGGTCAGGACTGCGGTGCAACACATCGGCGGCAAGGTGCCGCTGATCGTAGGCGTCGGCGCATTGCGTACCGACGAAGCGCAAGCGCTTGCCCGTGATGCGGCGGATGCTGGCGCTGATGCGCTTTTGCTCGCGCCCGTCTCCTATACTCCGCTCACACAGGAAGAAGGCTTTGAGCATTTCAAAGCTGTAGCAAGCGCGACCGATCTGCCTTTGTGTATCTACAACAATCCCGGCACCACTCGTTTCATTTTCACCGATGAACTGATTACGCGCCTAGCAGACCTCAAAAACATCAAGGCAATCAAAATGCCTCTGCCTGCCGAGGATGATTATGCGGCAGAGATTGCGAAGTTGCGCGCTACAACGCCCGATGACTTCGCCATTGGCTATAGTGGCGATTGGGGAGCAAAGGACGCTCTGCTCGCAGGCGCTGATGCTTTCTACAGTGTATCTGCGGGTCTTCTACCGAAGCAGTTCGCAGCACTGGTGCGTGCTGCCCAAAGCGGCGCACGGGAAGACGCCGAGCGTATCAACGCTGCATTTGAGCCACTCTGGAACCTGTTTAAAGCCCATGGCAGCTTCCGCGTAATGTACCTGATCGCCGATCTGCTGGGTATTTCAAAGATCGAACCGCCACGGCCGATTCTTCCATTGGGAGGAAAAACGCGTAGCCAGGTTGAGACGGCATTGAAAGCGTTGAATATTCCGCCTCAATGAAAAATGATAAAGGCGCCCGTTTGGGCGCCTTTCGCTGTTTGGCTTATGCCACGCTCAAGCGGACGTCAATATTACCGCGTGTTGCATGTGAATAGGGACAAACAATGTGCGCTGCATTGACCAGCTCTTCTGCTTTGGCTTTTTCAACACCCGGCAGAGCAACTGCCAGAGCCACATCCAGACCAAAACCTGCACCATCTTCACGTAGGCCAATACCAACGGTTGCAGTCACCGTGCTATCAGCGGAAATCGAAACCTTTTCCTTGGCTGCCACGAATTTCAATGCGCCAAGGAAGCAAGCTGCATAACCGGATGCAAAAAGCTGCTCAGGATTGGTGCCTTCGCCACCCGAACCACCGAGTTCCTTCGGGGTGTCGAGAACAACACTTAAACGCCCATCAGCGGTCTTGGCGCTGCCCGTGCGGCCGCCGGTTGCTGTGGACTGGGTCGTGTAAAGAATTGCCATTTTAAAATCTCCGTCGGTGAGTGTTCGCTTATCTCCACAACCAAAATTGCAAAATTTTAAATTGTGCGCAATCTACTTTTGCGAAATGTTTTTACACATATAAGTGATGCGCAATTCAATTGCACCTCATGTAAAGTTCTGCCAAGGAGCTTACGCTATGAAAGAAGACCCAAAGGGATCCCATCTCAATCTTTCGGATATGGTTTGTTTCGCGATCTATTCGACCGCGAATGCGCTGACCCGCGCCTATCAACCGATCCTCAGCAAACTGGAACTCACCTATCCGCAGTTTCTGGTCATGATTGTTTTGTGGGAACAGGATAACCGCACGGTTTCTGAAATCGGCGCGAAACTCAATCTCGATTCCGGCACCCTCACACCGCTCTTGAAAAGACTAGAAGCAGCAGGCCATATTGCGCGTCGCAGAGACCCACAGGATGAGCGGCAAGTCCGTATTACGCTGACCGATGCAGGCCGGGCTTTGCGCATAGAGGCCGAAAGCATTCCTGAGCAGGTCTTCTGCGCGCTCGGTCAGCCCATCAGCAACTTGCAGGATCTTCGAGCACAGCTGCTCGATGTCCGCAACAATCTCAAAGCCAGTATCTCAGGTTAGATCTTCAGTGCGCAGCTCGCCAGAACACCGTCATAATTTTCTGGATGCACTATAAAAAAACGCCGGTTTCCCGGCGCTTTTGTTTTTCAAACTGCAATCTCGATTAAGCAGCTAATGCCTTTGGCGTAATCAGGCCGCGAGCAACAAGCAGTTCTGCGATCTGAATCGTGTTGAGAGCAGCGCCCTTGCGTAGATTGTCGGAAACAACCCAAAGTGCCAGACCGTTTTCAACCGTGATATCTTCACGGATACGGCTGATGTAGGTTGCATCTTCGCCAGCCGATTCATACGGCGTGATGTAGCCGCCGTCTTCGTGCTTATCGACAACCTGACATCCCGGCGCTTCGCGTAGAATTTCGCGCGCTTCTTCAGCCGAAATCGGATTTTCAAACTCAATATTGACCGCTTCCGAGTGACCGATGAACACGGGTACACGAACAGCCGTTGCCGTAAGCTTGATCTTTGGATCAAGCATCTTCTTGGTTTCGGCCACCATCTTCCATTCTTCCTTGGTGTAGCCGTCTTCCATGAAGACATCGATATGCGGGATCACGTTAAACGCAATGCGCTTGGTGAATTTCTGAGCCGTAACTGGATCCGCAACAAAAACTGCGCGCGATTGCTGGAACAGTTCGTCCATGCCTTCCTTGCCGGCGCCCGAAACGGACTGGTAAGTCGAAACGACAACGCGCTTGATCTTGGCTGCATCGTGCAGAGGCTTCAGAGCCACGACAAGCTGCGCAGTCGAGCAGTTCGGGTTGGCAATGATGTTCTTCTTACGGAAGCTTTCAATCGCATCAGGATTCACTTCCGGAACAATGAGGGGCACATTGGCATCATAGCGCCATGCAGACGAATTATCGATTACAACGCAACCCTGCGCACCGATCTTTGGCGACCATTCCTTGGAAATATTGCCACCAGCGGACATGAGGCAAATGTCGGTATCAGAGAAATCGTACTGATCGAGTGCCTTCACCTTCAGCGTCTTGTCGCCATAGGATACTTCGGTGCCCTGGCTGCGGCGTGAAGCCAGCGCTACGACTTCATCAGCCGGAAAGCCACGTTCTTCGAGGATATTGAGCATTTCGCGCCCGACATTACCGGTGGCGCCGACGACTGCAATCTTGAAACCCATTTACCTTCTCCTGTCCTCTCCGCTTCCATAAAAACCCGCGACCAGCGGGCCTTTTCCCTGGGCCGGACCCGGGGAGAGAGGGCGAGCAGGCCAAGGGGTCAGACCGTTTTGGTGGTCGTTTTAATGCAAGTGGCCATGGTAGTTTTGGAAACGGACGCCATAGGGCTGTCAATGGCGATGAGGCCATTCAGTCCACACAGGCTATGTGATGCGCGAGAAGCGTTCACGGGTTTGTCTCCTTTTCCGATTGCGCTTTTAAGCCCTTTGAAAAAAGAGTCAATGTGTTTGCAGCCATGAGCGCAACAAAACTGCTCAAATATGCCGGAACGATGCCGCTTATTACGCCTCGACCACAAAAATGACAAAGGCCCGCGTCCCAAATCCGGCGCAGGCCTTTCAAAAATGATGCTCAAATTAGTAAAGCAGACGCGTCCGAACCGTACCCGGAATTTCACGCATTGCCTGCAATACATCTTCGGCATGCTCTTCCATCGCGTCGCCTTCGATCACCACGTAACCGACTTCACCATCGGTCTGCAGAAACTGACTGACGATGTTGATGTTGTGCGATGAGAAGATATTGACGAGGCTGTTGAGGATACCGGGACGGTTCTCGTGCACATGCATGAAGCGCGTACCGCTTGGACGTGCAGGCAGCTGAACCTGCGGGAAATTGACAGCTCCCAACGTCGAACCGACATCGGAATATTCAACCAGCTTGCGGCTGACTTCCATACCGATGCGCTCCTGCGCTTCTTCGGTCGAACCGCCGATATGCGGCGTTAAGATGACGTTTTCCAATCCCTGCAATGGCGAAACGAACGGATCCTTGTTGGAAGCAGGCTCAACCGGAAACACATCAATTGCCGCGCCGGCAAGATGACCTTCTTTAAGAACCTTCGCCAGCGCCTCCAGGTCAACGACCGAGCCGCGCGCATTATTGATCAAGAAAGCGCCTTTCTTCATCTTACGCAGCTTGGCTTCAGTGATCATCTTGGCTGTCGATTTATTCGATGGCACATGAAGACTGATCACATCGGAGATTTCGAGCAGTTCATCAAGGGTTTCCGTCGGGATGACATTACCATATTGCAGTTTGTCGGTCATATCGAAGTAACGGACGGTCATGCCGAGACTTTCAGCAAGATTTCCGACCTGCGAGCCAATATTGCCGTAGCCTACGATGCCCAGCGTCTTGCCACGGACTTCGCGGCTGCCGGTCGCACTCTTATCCCAGCCACCAACATGAGCTGCATTAGAGCGCGGGAAAATCCGGCGCATCAGCATGATGATCTCGCCAATCACCAGTTCAGCAACAGAACGCGTATTGGAAAACGGTGCATTAAAAACCGGAATACCACGTTTGCGGGCAGCTTTCAGATCAACCTGATTGGTACCTACCGAAAAGCAGCCGACTGCAATCAAGCGCTGCGCTGCTTCAAACACTTCATCAGTAAGCTGCGTGCGCGAACGGATGCCCACGATATGCGCGGAAGAAATTGCCTCAATCAGTTCAGCTTTGTCGAGTGCCTTAGGCAAATGCACGACGTTAGTATAGCCAGACGACTTAAAATAATCGACAGCAGACTGGTTGATGCCTTCGAGAAGAAGAACGTTGATACGCTCGCGCGCGAATGAAAGACGTGCAGTCATGTTTGGGGCTTTCAGGCTCTGGGCTCAATACTCGCTCAGCGACATAAATCAATCTGCAAATGTCGTCACTGCGATATTTTGGGTCGGAATTGATCGCGAGAGCGACTTAGCACCCAATGAATGAGAAAAAAACCAAATTCGATGAGAAAAGCCTTGTTAAGGGGCGATTTGGATAAAGATTCTAATGTTGTGGCATCTGGGCATCCAAGAACGCGCCAAACCCTCCGAGGAGGCTCGTAAAGAACTCTGGCACCACGTAAGCAAATAAGTTTCTCAACCGGCAGAGCGCGCTTCGCTTCTCATACTAAAAGATAATAAACGGATTAAACGATTCAGTTCATCATGCTTGCGTGGAAAAAGTGTGTGGAAGTTGGAGGAGAACGTTCACACACATCAGCAAAAATGCTGTTGGGAGGAATCAATGTCAGTTCAATCGAGCGCCGCTGCCGGCGCGCCTAAAATGACGCGCGAAGAAAAGAAGGTAATTTTCGCTTCTTCGCTCGGTACTGTATTTGAATGGTACGACTTTTATCTCTACGGAACACTCGCAGCCTTTATCGGAGCTGCGTTCTTCAATGAGTATCCCGAAACGACCCGTAATATATTTGTATTGCTGGCTTTCGCGGCGGGCTTTCTTGTACGACCGTTTGGCGCGCTCGTCTTCGGACGTATCGGTGATCTGGTCGGACGTAAATATACATTCCTTGTAACTATCGTCATCATGGGCGCATCGACGTTCCTCGTCGGCATCCTGCCTGGATCGGCGACGCTCGGTATTGTTGCGCCAGCGATTCTAATCATCCTGCGCATGCTGCAGGGTTTGGCGCTTGGTGGCGAATATGGTGGCGCAGCAACCTATGTTGCTGAACACGCGCCGAATGGCCGCCGCGGATTTTACACCTCGTGGATCCAGACGACCGCAACTTTGGGATTGTTCCTTTCGCTCATGGTCATTCTGAGCATTCAAAACGTAATGACGACGGAGTCTTTTGCTGCTTGGGGCTGGCGTATTCCGTTTCTGGTTTCAATTGTTCTTCTGGGTATCTCGGTCTGGATTCGTATGCAGATGAGCGAATCCCCGGCCTTTAAGAAGATGAAGGAAGAAGGAAAAACATCCAAGGCACCGCTGTCTGAAGCTTTCGGTCAGTGGAAAAATGCAAAGATCGCCCTCATCGCTCTCTTCGGGCTCACCATGGGTCAGGCGGTTGTCTGGTATTGCGGTCAGTTCTACGCGCTTTTCTTCTTGCAGAACGTTCTCAAGGTCGAAAATCAGACCGCAAACATCATGGTGGCGGCCGCGCTTCTGATCGGCACCAGCTTCTTCGTAATTTTCGGCTGGCTATCCGATAAAATCGGCCGCAAGCCAATCATCATGGCGGGCCTACTGCTCGCGGCGGTCACATATTTCCCGCTGTTCAAGGCTCTCACCCAGGCCGCAAACCCTGCGCTAGCCCAAGCAGAACAGACGATCCGTGCAACTGTCACCGCTGCTCCTGGTGACTGTAACTTCCAGTTTAACGCGACCGGAACCTCGAAATTCACTAGCTCCTGCGATATTGCAACGAGCTTCCTGTCACGCAGTGCTGTACCATATGACGTCGTGATCGGTCCCGCCGGACAGCCTGCAACGGTCAAGATCGGTGAATCCACTGTAACTTCGTTCGATGCTAATGCAGCCGGTGCAGAAGCAACTGCAAAGCAGGCCGCGCTCACGCATGACATCAACCTGGCCTTGCAAAAGGCTGGTTGGCCGCTCGTTCGTAGCCCAGCAAAAGTCGCGGATTCTAAACTCGATGCATTCATCGCAGCCAATCCGGAACTGGAACTGAGCGCAGAAGCTGTTCGCACGGGTGAGAAGGCTACAATGTCAAGTGCAGATCTTGTGAAGAACAAGATCATCACGCAGGCTGAAGCCGATGCTGCAGCGCAGCCAGAACAGGCTGTCTACACCATCCCGAATGCGGGAGCATTCAAGATGGTCGCCGATCCTTCGCAGATCAACTGGTTTATGACGATCGCCATTCTTACCATTCTCGTCATCTATGTGACGATGGTTTATGGCCCAATCGCCGCGATCCTGGTTGAAATGTTCCCGACCCGCATCCGCTACACCGGCATGTCACTGCCATATCACATTGGTAACGGCTGGTTCGGTGGCCTTCTGCCAGCGACGGTCTTCGCGATGAGTGCTGCAAAGGGTGATATCTACTACGGACTTTGGTATCCGATCGTAATTGCAACAATCACGCTCGTTATTGGTCTCATCTTTGTCAAGGAAACCAAGAATGTCGATCTCAACAAGGTCGAGTAATTGAGCTTAAATTAAATGAAGACGCCGCCTCACCAGGCGGCGTTTTTTTTCGACGCACTCAACGATATTGCGCCTCGATCTCGATAAGCTTCTGCTTGCGCCACAGACCTCCGCCATAACCCGTCAGTGAACCATCCGCACCAATCACCCGATGGCACGGAACAATGATGGCAATCTGGTTGGCACCGTTGGCGCGTGCCACAGCACGCACAGCAAGCGGCTTTTCTACGGCCCTCGCAATCTCGCTATAGCTTCGTGTCTGACCGGCTCCGATATGCTGCAACACTCGCCACACTTCGCGTGTAAATGCGCTCCCATGCATCACCAGAGGAATAGTGAACTTAGCAGATCGCCCTGCGAAAAATGCATCAAGCTCATGTTCGAGCACATCATGCGCCGGATAACGCCCGATGCCAATTGCGCCGTGACTGGCCTTGTATAGCTTTTTTAGCTCTTGCGGTAATGCCTTTCTGTCGGAGAACTCCAGCAGATGGAGTGCAGATTGATCGCACACAGCAATCATCGTACCGAGCGGCGTCTTGATCCAATCTGCCCGCAGCAAACCGTCCTTTTGCAACTGTGCCGGGGCCAGACCGAGGATACGGGCGAAGGCATTGCGGAACGCGTCAGGGGATTCAAAACCCGCATCAATTTGTGCGTCGATGACACGCTCGCCCTGCACAAGTGTTTGGAAACCCTGTCGCAACCGTTCCTGCCTCGCCATTTCAAGGAAGGTGATTCCAAAATGCCTTCTGAAACTGCGCCGCACCGTCGAAGGATCAAAACCCATCTCAGTGACATCGTCTTCGCGCCAGCGCCGTTGAGGCTGTGCTTCCAACGCCCTCAGCAGGCGATCCACTGAAACATCGGCCTCAGCTGCAGGCTGCAACGGGCAACACCTTTTGCATGGCCGGAAACCATCAGCAATACATTCAGGAATCGAAGCAAAAAATCGACAATTCTCTTTCAGAGGCTTTCTTGCAGGGCAGCTCAGCCGACAGAAGATGCCGGTCGAAACTACGCCCACATACACCCTTCCCTCATAAGCGGAATCGCGAGCGATCAAGGCATCATACAACGTGTTCATATCGGGAAGTGTGTTCAACATGACAATCATATTAGCGCTTCGGCTTCAATTTGCAGCCGGAAATCGGGCGTTTATTTTCCAACATTTCGCTGATGCAAACCAACCATACCCCTTTACCATAAAAGAATATTTCTATTCATTCCCAATAACTGGAACGCTATTTATTCGGTATGTACTGGTGACAAACTTAACAATCAGGTGAAAAATTGGCTTCAGGGGTCGAAACAGCCATCAGCGCTGCCGATGCTTTCTCTCATATGAGAATTATCAACGGGATGGGGATCAGTCTGTGCCTGTCACGGCTTCTCATTTTCGCTTCCCGGTTCGTCCAGCATCCCAATAAGCATAAGATTTCCTACATGCATATCGGCTGGATTATTGTAGTTTTTCTCTGGATAATTCAGTTTTGGTGGGATTATCTTTCTGAGAGCAGTACAAAGACATACAATATATATACATATGTTCTTGATCTTCTGTATGTATTTGGATTGTTTTTCATGTGCGTCACTTTAACTCCAGATGACATCACGGAGTATGGTGACTACGAGAGATACTTTCTGTCACGAAAAATCTGGCTCCTGTCACTGCTTATATTCCTCAACCTCGTAGAGCTAATGCGCAGTGCGGGGCCAAGCATTTCCATCAACGGAGAAAAGCTTGAAATCGCTGACTTTGTTGTCTTCGCGATTGAGACGATTGCAATCCTTTTGGCAATGCGCATCAAGCGTAAAGGCTTTCAGTACTTCTTCATATTCTTGCTGATCGGGGCAGTTTTTGCTGACTTCACAATTCAATTCGATTGAATTGTGAAAATAAAAAAGCCGCCATGCATTCACATGGCGGCTTATCTTTCTGGTGCAACAGCGATTAAGCCGAAAGCGCCTTGAATTTTGCAAGAATCGCATCACCCATTTCGGTCGTGCCGACCTTATTGGTACCTTCCGACCAGATGTCGGCGGTGCGCAGACCATCATCGAGGACACCGGCAATCGCCGCCTCCAGACGATCGGCTTCATCGATCAGGTTGAACGAATAACGCAGGCACATAGCAAGCGAAGCGATCATGGCAATCGGATTGGCAATGCCCTGACCAGCAATGTCTGGTGCCGAACCATGCACTGGCTCGTAAAGCGCCTTGCGCTTGCCGGTCTTTGCATCCGCTGCACCGAGCGAGGCGGATGGCAACATGCCGAGCGAACCGGTCAGCATCGCCGCGACGTCGGAAAGCATGTCGCCAAACAGGTTGTCGGTGACAATTACGTCGAACTGCTTCGGCCAACGAACGAGCTGCATACCGCCAGCATCAGCCAGCATATGCTCAAGTTCAACACTCGAATGCTTCTCCTTGTGGCGCGCGGTAACGACCTGATTCCACAAGACGCCCGACTTCATCACATTGCGCTTTTCCATGGAGGTGACCTTGTTGCGGCGGGTGCGCGCGAGTTCAAAGGCCACATCGGCAATGCGTTCGATTTCATAGGTGTCGTAGACTTGCGTATCGATACCACGCTTCTGGCCATTGCCGAGATCGATGATTTCCTTCGGCTCGCCGAAATAAACACCGCCGGTCAGCTCGCGCAGGATCAGGATGTCGAGGCCCTCGATCACTTCCGGCTTCAGCGAGGAAGAGTGCGCCAGTGCCGGATAGCAGATTGCTGGACGCAGGTTCGCATAAAGGGCCAGATCTTTGCGCAGACGCAGAAGGCCTGCTTCTGGACGCACTTCATAAGGCACACTGTCCCACTTCGGGCCGCCAACCGCGCCGAAAAGCACGGCATCAGCAGCAAGCGCCTTTTCCATATCCGCATCGGAAATTGCCTGACCATGCGCATCATATGCCGACCCGCCGACCAGACCTTCGTCGGTTTCAAACGCAAGATTGAGGCCCGAATTGAGGAAAGCGATGATTTTGCGGACCTCAGCCATTGCTTCGGGACCGATGCCATCGCCGGGCAGGAGAAGGAGTTTTCTGGATGCCATAATGCCAAGCCTCTGTTTTTTCTCGCACAATAGCGGCTGGGAAATCAATTTCCCATAACGCGCTTTCAAGTTCCGCGAGGGTTATAGAACCCAGTCGCGCGGCAAGCAACAACCCTCAACGCGAAACTTATGAAAAAGAACAGAGGACATGTAGAAATTATATAACCGGGTTATCGGGCAGATTCGCTCAAACTTCAAATCTGCCCAAGGCTTATATTCTCTATTCCAGAGGACGTGCTTCCGATGGCAGCATGATCGGAATGCCACCGCGGACCGGATAGGCAAGCCTCGCCTTTTGCGAGATCAACTCGTTATGCTCCGCATCATATTGAAGCGGTCCCTTGGTTAGTGGGCAAACCAGCAGCTCAAGCAGTTTCACGTCGAGATTGCCGGTACTTTCATCAATTGCCATTATTGTTTCCCCAGCGGTCATTGCAAACGCGAACCATAATCGTCCTTGGCTTTCGCCAGAACCATTTCAGTAATCGCGATCAAGGTCGCAGCTCGTGTTCTTAAATCTGCAGCTTCCAGAAGCGCCTGCTTTTCAGCAGGGCCGAAAGGCGACATCATTGAAAGCGCATTGACCAGTGTGTCATTTGCAGCCCGCGAAATACTATCCCAGTCGGCTTCTAAATTGTGTACGTCCAGATAATCCTTGAAAGCGCGCAACAGCGCTTCCCGGTCGATCTCGCCCATGTCGCGCGCAGCTTCAAGGTCAGTTAGGAATGGCGCAATCTTGCATTGGCGATAAGGCCTTCGGGAATTGACTTCCTCCAAAACCCGGAACCGGCAGATGCCCTGCAATGTGATAAGCACACGGCCGTCGCCAGTCTCAGAATAAGTGGTGATCCGTCCGAGACATCCAACCCTGCTCAATTGCGGTCGAGCGGTTTCATCGAACGTCTCGCTTTCGTCATCCTCACCTGTATCTTCAATGCGAGGCTGAATGATCGCGATAATTCGCTTATTAGAAATCGCGTCATCGACCATTTCGAGATAGCGTGGCTCAAAAATGTTCAGTGGCAACTGACCACCTGGCAAAAGAAGGGCCCCTTTGAGCGGAAATACCGGAACAAGTTCCGGAATATCCGAAGCTGTCCGATATCGCGCGTTGCCCACCTGCATGACTTTCTCCTTCCGAGCATTTCCAGCAAAGTTGTGAAGCGGCTTCGCATTTGTAAATGCATGAAAACAGCGAGATGAAGTGGCTTCAATCGTTCCCTGTCATGAAGCCTATTAAGAGAATAAGAGCGACGACAGCTTACGCCGCGCACCCAGTGTCGCCGGATCTGTGTTGCCCCATGCCTCGAAGAACTGAAGAAGCTGCTTGCGCGCGCCATCATCGTTCCAGCTGCGATCAGCCTTCATCACGGCCAACAGCTCATCAGCCGCTTCAACACGGCGTCCCTGAGCATTTCGCACCTGCGCAAGATCATAACGCGCCTGAAAATCGTTCGGATCAGCCTGAATACGGCGCTCCAGCTCCACCGGATCACCAATGAGCTTCACCTGATCGGCAAGAGCCAGCCGGGCTTCAAGTGCGCGAACCGGCGCTGCATCCTGCTTGTCAGCAGGCAGGCTTGCCAGAATTTCGCGCGCCTTATCGGCATCACCTGATTCAAGCAGGCAAGTCGCCAGACCAACAACAGCATCGACATTATCAGGGGCCACCTGCAGGATTGACGAGAAAATCTGCGCCGACTGCACAAAGTCACCAGCTTCAACCAGTTCCTTGGCCGCGGTCACTGCTTCGGCAATTGCCGCTTCCTGATCGCTTGGTCCACCAATTTTTGCGATGAATTCCTTCACCTTGGATTCCGGCAAAGCACCCATAAAGCCGTCGGCAGGCTGGCCGTTCACGAAGGCAATCACAGCCGGGATAGACTGGATGCCGAGCTGACCCGCGATCGACGGATGGTCATCGATATTCATCTTAACGAGCTTGACTGCGCCGCCTGCTTCACGAACTGCGTTTTCGATGATTGGCGTGAGCTGTTTGCAAGGGCCGCACCATGGCGCCCAGAAATCAACAAGCACCGGCTGATTGCGCGATTCCGCGATAACATCCGCCTGAAAGGCTGCGGTCGTTGTATCCTTAATAAGATCCTTGCCGCCTAGAGAAGCACCACCGGCAGTCGAAGCCGACGTGCCAAAAGACACATTGCGGGTCATTTGCTCAGCTGAGTTCGAATAGGGATTGTTCTGGCTCGTCATCGGATATTCCTTATGTCTTCCAGCTTGCATATAGTGAAGCAGCAGGCCGGTTTCGATATCTCAGTTTGTATCTGCAGCAACGAATTTCAAGCCACCATGGCCCATCAAGCGTCACTTGCCAGTCTATACCTATGAAAACACCTTCGCATCCTCTGAAACAGCAAGAATGCGTACTTCATGTCCTGTCGCGGCGAGAAAACGCATCAGATCATCCCGCTTGATCGATGTGGTG
Organism: Ochrobactrum sp. BTU1; assembly: GCA_018798825.1. NCBI lineage: Bacteria > Pseudomonadati > Pseudomonadota > Alphaproteobacteria > Hyphomicrobiales > Brucellaceae > Ochrobactrum > Ochrobactrum sp. BTU1. The sequence continues at coordinate 1,494,632 of CP076355.1, forward strand.
GCCTCGTTGGTCAGGGGATGCCCATTGATGACGTCGTTTTCCATCAAACTTGCGTCAAGGACGATCTGAACTTTGTGGCCTGTATCGTTTACCGCGCCAAAGACCGTAACGCCACCAGGCACGACACCAAGATACTCCATCAGCTTCTCTGGCTTGCCGAAGGAAACACGGCTCGAAGCACCAATAATCTGATGAATCGACTTGAGATCAACAACAGCTTCTTCATCCACGGTCACCAGAAAGAAATTGTCTTTTTTGTCCTTCAGGAACAGATTCTTGGTGTGACCTCCGGCGATTTCGCCACGCAGGCTTTGTGAATCGGCGACCGTGAACAGAGGTGGGTGTTCCACCGTCTTCACCTCGATATCGAGGTTTTTCAGATATTCATGCAGCTCGGCCGATGTCATGGGCATAAGATTCTGTTCCCTTAATGCATGGTCTTTGCAAAAGACCATTATAGAAGCGTTGCTATAAACTTAATCACGCAGACCAAAGACGCAATAGCCGTATTTTTGCCATCCGTAGAGCGATTGCTTCCCTACAGGCCCGAAGCACCACGGTTTATCGAGAATGACAAAATGCACTCTCAAATACCGCTGATTCACACTGATTTGCCGAGTCGGAATCTCAATTGCCAACGATAAGTATCTTATTCACAACGAGGCAATGAATAATTTTTATCATTAATATCAATATCTTATATCATTTCTGCGATTTCTTTTCAGGAAAGAACATTTTCCCTGTTGCAATATCAAAAGCGTTGGGCCATATAGCGCCTGCCTGACGGAAACGACTGGCGCGAGCGGGTGTAGCTCAGGGGTAGAGCACAACCTTGCCAAGGTTGGGGTCGAGGGTTCGAATCCCTTCGCCCGCTCCAGTTTTCCGTTAAGTAAAGGCAACAAAATCCCGGCTTCGTCCGGGATTTTTGCTTTTTTACGCCAGAAACCTTCAAAGCCGAACAGCTCAAAAGTGCGTCTCCACGTCTGTGTTAGAACAGTTTTCGCAATGCGCTCTAAAGCGTACGACGATTGCTTGCTAGCAGCCACAAGAGATAGACACCGCCAAGCAGGCCCGTCGTCAAGCCAATCGGCATTTTCACATTGAGCGGAAAATGCTGGCTGACGAGATCAGCCCCTATGAGCAATGTCGCGCCCATAAGCGCGCTCGAAACAAGCGGCACGCCCGATCCACGCGTCAGCCGACGTACCAGTTGCGGGGCGGCAAGTGCGATAAAGGCTATCGGTCCAGCCGCAGCTGTTGCAATTGAAGTTAGTCCAACAGCTGCCAAAACCATGACAAGCCGCGTCGATTCAGTTGCGACACCCAGCTGGCGTGCGGCATCGTCCCCCATTTCGATCAGATCGATCCGCTGGGCATGATAAATTGCAACCGGCAGTATCGCCACAAAGCCGATGATGGCAGGCACCGCATGAGACCAGGTTCGCGTGTTCAACGAGCCGGCAAGCCAGAGCTGTGCCGATGCCGCCTGATCAAGGTCCCCTGCGACAAGCATCACCGTATTTAAACCTGACAGAACAGCACCCACACCAATCCCCACCAGGATGAGCCGGTAGCCACCCGTCGTCCGACCCTTCATTGCGAGCAGAAATACGATCAGGGCCGTGCCAATGCCGGATAAAACCGCCGCCAGTGCAGTTTCAAATGGCCCGGAATTGAAAAGAATTATTTCTACGATAGCGCCCGTAGCAGCCCCGGTTGTAAATCCTATGATGTCGGGCGATCCAAGCGCATTGCGGGAGATGGATTGGAAAATTGATCCCGCCATACCCAATGAAGCACCGACGAAAAGTGCGGTTATCAAACGAGGAAGACGCACTCGGAAAACTATCCGGTCGGCCGTTGGGTTAAGTCCATGGCCCGTGATGCTTTTGAGAATATCATTGGAGGTAAAACTCATGCTGCCTGTACCCAGATGCATGACACCCATAGCGCAGGCAAGCACAATCAGCACAATACAAACGACCAATGTTCTCATTCGCCATTGAATGGAAAATGAACCAAAGCGCAGGACGGATCGAGGTTGAGCATTCATAGTTTCGACAACCGGAATCTGCGAACAACGAAAATGAAAAATGGTCCGCCAAGCAACATCGAAATGATGCCTGCCGCAACCTCTGAAGGCGCTGCGATCACGCGCCCGATAATGTCTGCGCCGAGCAATAGAATTGCCGCGAACAGCGCTGAATACGGCAAAATCCAGCGATAGTTTGGCCCCACCACAATCCGTGCAAGATGCGGAGCCACCAGCCCCACAAATCCTATCGGTCCAGCACCCGCTGTTGCAGCACCAGCAAGAAGCATAACAGAGAGGCAGGACAGGAACCAGGTTCGATAGACGTCCACGCCCAGTGCGGCACCCAGTTCTTTGCCCAGAGCAAGCGCATTCAAGCGTCCGGCAATCGAGAACGCTGCAATCAATCCGGCAGCGATCGAAACAGCAAGCACCACAATGACATCGTATCCCCTCCCCTCGACGGAGCCCGCCGACCAGTGACGAAACTGATCCAAAACAGATGTTGGCGCATTGATGATGAGAATGCCGGTAACAGAAGCCAGAACGACGGATATTCCAGCCCCAGCCAGCACCAGACGAACGGGGTTCGTCCCCGCGCGCCTTTCCTGCCCCAGCAGGAAAACTGCTACCCCGGCAAGGCCAGCGCCAACAAAGGCAAACCAGACATATTGTGAGACACTTGTCAGGTTGAATGCCACGATCCCAAGGATGACGGAAACAGCAGCCCCTGCATTGATACCCAGCAATCCCGGCTCGGCCAGTGGATTGCGGGTCACAGCCTGCATCACGGCACCTGCAACGCCTAGCGCCAGCCCGACCAGAATGGCAATAATGGTGCGCGGAACCCGCAATTCGCGGATGATCAGATGCTCATTATTTTGAAGATCCGGCAGCCAGAGCGCCTGCACGGTATCGGCAAGCGAGATCGAACGCGAACCGAGCACGAGGCTTGCGAAGACGGCAAGTAGCAGCACCACAAGTCCCGCAATCAGCCCCCAAAAGCGGCGTTGCCTCTCCGAGATGGAAGAGAACCCACGACTTCTCGTTTGTTGAAACAAGCTGGAGATCATTTGCGGAAATGCGGAACGACCATATCGATCATCTGAATGCCAGAATAATAGTCGATGCGGAAGGATGTCGGCCCAAGCGAATAGACCCGACTGCCTTTCACGGCATCAAGATTAGCAAGTACCGGGTCGCTTAAAAATGAGCGTACATCGCCATCAAGGCCACGCAGGAGAAACACACTCTTGCCGGTTACCGCAGCAGAAAGATTCTCATGCGAAATGAAATCGAAATCGGAGCTGCGTGTGACTTGTTTTGTAAGAGCATCCGGCAAACCAGCGACTTTAAACCCAAGCGCTTCCAGCAATTGTGCTTGTGCACTCGTTTGTTTGCCGATCGAGTAGCTGTTTCCAATATTATAACCGACAATCGTCACCGGATCGACAGGCACTTTGATCTCCGCTGCAGCCTTCGCAGCATAATCATCAAAGCGTGCAACGCTTGCGACGACATCATTCTCAAGGCCTGCGGCCTTACCGAGTTGCTTCGCAATATCCTGCCAGCTCTGATTGGAGTAATTGACCACCATGGTCGGGATGCCTTGCGCGACAAGCTCTGCATACTGGGGCAGAACGCTGTCCGCACCCGTCGCTGAAACAACAACAAGATCAGGCTCGGCTGCGATAATTGCCTCAATATCGAATTCCAGATTGGAGTAGAGAACCTCTACGCCTCGCTCATCCGCCACCTTGGCCCATTGCGAGAAGAAGCCCTTTTCATCGGTCAAAGGGCTCGGCGTGGTTGCCGCACTGGCGACCAACGGCGCATTGATAGCCAACAGAATACCGGTCAGGCTCGGTGCAGTCGAAACAATCCGCACGGGCTTGGATTTCAGCGTCAGCGCGCCCGAATGATGTTCGATGGTGCGGGGCCATCCTAAATCTTGCGCAAGCGCGAATTCGAACGTCAAAACCAGCAACGCGAGCATTACCAGAAACTTGAGAACATTCTTACTAAGTGCCATAGCTGATACTTCGTTGCCGCGTGATGCAATTGGATGGAGAAGACGCTTCATAAAACATGATCGCGCTACTCCATATTGCAGAACGCATTCTACAATGCAATACGGGACGACAATCCTACCCTGCTGAAGCCCCACCGAGGAGCCACAATGACACACCGCCTTCACGCTGAAGCCGTGACCCTGAAATACGACGAGAGAACGGTTGCAACCGATCTATCGGTATCTATTCCAGATGCGTCATTCACCGTGATTGTGGGCCCGAATGCCTGTGGGAAATCCACTCTTCTCAGAGCATTGTCGCGATTGCTCAAGCCCAGTCAGGGGAAGATTATTCTCGACGGCGGCGATATTTCAAGCTTGCCTGCAAAAGAGACCGCCCGACGACTGGGGTTGCTGCCACAAAGTTCGACTGCACCGGAAGGCATCACCGTTGCAGACTTGGTGGCGCGCGGCCGTTACCCGCATCAGTCATTCTTAAGGCAATGGTCGGAAGCTGATGAGCTGGCTGTGGCGCAGGCAATGGAAGCGACCCGCGTCACCCCATTAGCAGGAAGACTTGTCGATGAACTCTCCGGCGGCCAGCGTCAGCGCGTATGGATAGCGCTTGTCCTGGCACAGGAAACACCAATCCTGCTCTTGGATGAGCCGACAACCTATCTCGACATCGCACACCAGATTGAACTGCTTGATCTGCTAGCGCAGCTTAACCGACAGGGACGAACAATCGTCGCTGTGCTCCATGAACTGAACCACGCCTGTCGTTATGCGACCAACATGATTGCCATGCGCGAGGGCGCGATCATAGCGCAGGGCAAGCCTTCTGACATCGTCACCGAACAACTGGTCAAAGATGCATTCGGGCTCTCTTCGCTTATCATTCCAGACCCGATATCGGGGACGCCGCTGATCGTCCCAAAGAGCAGCACTGCCCATATAGAGCCTGCAAAATAGAACAACGGAAGCATGACGCATCATACCCGGTTTCCGAAACGCTTTAGCTCTTCGGCATTTCCAACTTGGTATCAACGATGAGGCCACCTGTTGATTCATTGACAATGCATGCTTCATAAAAAAGCGCACGACGCTCTTCATCCGTGCGCAACTGGCCAAGATCGGCAACAGTTGTCATCACGCAGACAATCTCGCCTTGAGCATCGAGCACAGGCGAAGCCTGACCCGTCACATTTGACAAGAGATGGCTGGTCATCTCAGACCAACGATCTTTTCGTACCTTTTCAAGCAGGGCTTTAGATGGCGGCGTTCCGCGAAAATGTGCAGGTTGTACCTTGCGCGCCCGATCGACAGTGGCCGTTGGAAGATAGGACTGAAAAATATGACCGCAGGCTGTATTGTCGATCGGCAATGTATCGCCAAGCGCTAGCGGGTTAACGGAGAAATAGGCGCTGCGATACCAGCGAACCAGCGTCGGCCCTCTGTCAGTCCAGATCGCCACACCACCACTCATCGCATGAGTTTGCGATAAAGCTTTCATGTGTTGTGCAGCGATCTCCACCGCATCAACCCGCCGAAGCGCGCCGATGCCGATGCTCAGTGCCGTTGGACCAAGGTCATAAAAACCACTGACCGGATCCTGCTTCGCAAGACCTTCCTTTACAAGGCTTTGCAGATAGCGATGCGCTGTCGAGCCGCCGGTTCCAGCACGTTTCGCCACCTCTCCCAGAGGCAGTTCATTCTCGGCATTGGCGAGAATCTTCAGAAATCGGGCAGCAATTGAAACAGACTGTATCGTGCCAGACCGTTTGTCGCTAACGACCTCCATCTCCTCACCCGCGGATTGACCCTGATCTTCCAAATGTCCTGCCTCCCGATAGATTCACCACTTTCTTTAGCCCGATGGGCACATAAAGTCATGCCTTTCCAGATAGCTAAGCCGACGAAGGCTACACTCAAAATCTGGCGTTGTCCGTCCAACTGCAGAACCTGTTGCGATTTGGCAACAGGCTGAACATGCTTGCAATCATACTGGATTGCGGTATGCATTCCTTATTGCGGAATCTATTTTGGAAGCATAACAGAACATGACTTACTCACTCATGTTTTGAGGCGACTCATGATTACCCGCTCCTCCCGCAACTTTTTTTATGGCGTCAGCGCGTTGACGTTGGCAGCGATCTCAAGCTCATCAACCTTTGCACAAGATGCTGAGGCATCTGGAGGCTCCAAAGGACTGGTGCTCGACACGCTCGTCATCACCGGCGAAAAAGTAGCGCGTGATATCAAGAACACTGCCTCATCCGTGACCGTGATTACCGCAAAGGAAATCAGTAAGGAAAAGACGGGCGACACCTCTGTATCGGAAGCGGTCCGCGGAACACCCAACGTTGTCTATACCGACACCGTGGGCGCACCCGTTATTCGCGGTCAGGACACGCAGGGCCCAAACAATGGCGCGACAGCCTTCTTCTCCGGCACAGTCCCCCGCGCAACAATCAATCTTGACGGCCACTATCTGAATTATAACGAGTTTATCTTCGGCTCCACTTCCATCTGGGATCTCGACAGCATCGAAGTCTTCCGCGGGCCGCAGACCACATCTCAGGGCGCGAATGCGATTGCCGGTGCGATTGTGGTCAATACCAAAGACCCGACATTTGAGCAGGAAGGCGCATATCAGGTCGAGATCGGCAGCTATAAATCCAAGCGCACCTCGATTATGCTGAACAGCCCGCTCTACAAAGACGAGCTCGCAGGCCGTTTGGCTATCGATTACTCGGGGCGCGACACTTTCATTGATTATGTCAATCCGGGCTTCTACTCTTCTGGAACCGATCAGGATTTCCAGTCGCTGAACATTCGTTCGAAGTTGCTCTGGCAGCCTGCTGAAATCCCAGGCCTAGAGGCAAAGCTCACCTACTCGTTCAACAAGAGCAATCGCCCGACCTATGAAGCGGCGACACCGCTTTACTATGATCTCGACTACAGTGGCGCAACTTTACCCTCTTGGGATCAGCGTACCAATACTGGCATCTTGGATGTCAGTTATGAATTTGAGAATGGCTTCAAGCTCCACAACCAGACACAGTTCTCAGACTCTTCGGTCAAGCGCAGAGTGGGGGTCGCACATAATGGTGACGCCAATATCGACCAGACAAATATCTCGAATGAGACACGCCTCACCTTTGGAGATCAGGAGGACGTCCTGAGCGGTGTCGCTGGTGTTTATTTTGCACATACAAAAACCGACGAGCTTCTCGATCTGGTGAATGCTGCCAATAAGGTCGCTGTAAACAATTATATCTCTGAGTTCGACGACAAGAAAACAAATGTTGGCCTGTTTGGCGAACTAAGCTGGCGTATGAATGAGCAATGGACATTGACTGGAGGCGCGCGCTTCCAGTACGACAAAATTCAGCGCGATGGTGTTTCAGTCTATGCACTGGACGCGATTGATTTTGATGAATCCTTCTCTGCTTTCCTGCCTAAAGTATCGCTGGCCTATGCCATCACCCCTGAGCTTACCGTCGGTGGCCTTATAAGCCGCGGCTACAATCCGGGCGGTGTTTCGCTTTATATGAACACATCCAACCCTGCGACGAGCAAATGGAACAAGTTCGACGAGGAAACACTATGGAACTACGAACTGTTCACCCGCGCCGCATTCTTGGACAATAAGCTCGTTATAAACGGCAACGTGTTCTACATGGACTTCAAGAATGCCCAGTACAATATTCCTGTTGTCATTTCTCCCGGGATAACACAGTCATATACCATCAACGCGGAGAAGGCACATGCCTATGGACTTGAACTCGGCGCTGATTACCAGATCCTCGACAATCTGACCCTCAAGGCAGGCGCAGGTATCATGCGCACGAAAATTGATGAGATTTCGAGCAATCCCGATTATGCGGATAATGAGTTTGCAAAATCGCCGGGCTACATGCTGAACTTCGGAGCAAGCTGGAATGTAACCGAAAAATTCAATGTTTCTGGTGATGTGCGCTATATCGACAGCTACTATTCCGATGTCGCGAACACCTCATCCTACTGGATCGACGCTTACACAATCGCCAATGCCCGCGTAAGCTACGACTTTAACGAAAAATTCCAGCTCTACGGATTTGTGAAGAATATCTTCAACGAACGTGTACCGACCGCCAAGCAAGCAACGCGTGGCCTAAGCGGAGCAACGACACAGGCCAGCATGACAATGCCACGCACTTTCGGCATCGGCATCAAGGGCAGCTTCTGACCACTTGCGTCAATCAATCAAACCGCGAGCTTTCGGCTCGCGGTTTTCTGCTGAAACACTGACTGGATTTCTTTATGACATCTCGCAAAACGCTCCACATTGGCATGTCGCTTGCTCCCACCTGGCTCAGCAATGATGGCTGGCGGCATGACAACAGCGATATTGAAGGTGTTTTCGGCTCAGACTTTTACGTCGACATTGCGCAACGCGCGGAGGCTGCAAAGCTCGACTTTGTGTTTCGTCCCGATAATCTATTTCTCAACAGCCAGATCATGGAAACCACGCCCGGATTCGCTAGTCTGGATGCCACATTGCTGATGGCAACGCTTGCGCGCGAAACTTCCAAAATCGGTCTACTCACCACGATTTCTACCACCTTCATGCCACCCTATGCCGTCGCACGGCAGGTTCTGTCATTGCATCATCTAAGCAACGGGCGTGCAGGATGGAACATCGTGACCGCCCTTGATGGCAATGTGAATTTCGGTCTTGATGAAATGCCGACATCCGACGAGCGCTATGCGCGAGCAGCAGAGTTTACCGATGTCGTGCAAGCGCTCTGGCAAAGCTTCCCTGGTGACGCTCTCAAGCGTGACCGGACTAGCGGCAACTATGCTGACACGGCACGTATCAAACCAATTAATCATGCGGGTGCTTTGTTTAAAGTCAAAGGCCCCCTCAATGTTCCTTCGCTGGAGAATGTCCCGATCCCACTGGTTCAGGCGGGCGCTTCACCAGCCGGACGCAGTTTCGCAGCATCTGTCGCCGATGCGATTTTCTCGGCAACACCAGATATTGATGCAGCGATTAGTCTGCGTAATGACCTGCGCTCTCTGGCGCAATCTCACGGCCGGAATTCCGACGATGTGCGCCTGCTTCCGGGCCTCAGCCTCTATCTTGCACCAACGCGTAAAGAGGCGGAAGAGCTTTTCTCCTATACCCACGCGCGCGGCGAGCGCACGCGCAAGATTGCCTATATTCGGGATATGACCGGCCTTGATCTAACCGATTGGCCAGAAGATCGCCTGATCCGCCCGTCGGACATGCCTCCACCACCAGAAAAAGTACGCAGCAAAACCCACGCGGGATTGCTGCAGCGCCTTTTGCACAAAGAAACACTCAGCCTTCAAGACCTGCTACGCAGGCCGGAAGTGATCAGCGCCGCCCATTGGCAGATCATTGGCACGGTCGATGACGCCGTAGAAGCAATTCAAAAATGGTCTGATGCAAGTGCTATTGATGGTTTCATCACCGCCCCCGGCGGTTCAACCTCATCCATGCGTCTCACCCTTGACGAGTTGATGCCAAGGTTGAGCGAAGCAGGCCTTCTCCGCACCGACTATACCGGTGACACATTCGCTCATCACTTGAGCGAATAGGCTTTGCCGCTTACGCGAAGCTGAAATCGAGACCTATATCGAGGTTGGGCGCACTATGCGTGGTCCAGCCTATTGAGATCAGATCGACACCGCTAGCAGCAACGGCAGCGACAGTTTCAGGCGTAATCCCACCTGAAGCCTCGGCAATCGCCCGGCCATCGATAATGCTCACTGCCTCGCGCAATTGCGCGGGTGACATATTATCGAGCAATACCGCATCCACACCCATCGCCATTGCCTCAAGCAACTGCTCCAGTGTGTCGACTTCCACTTCAATCTTGACCATATGACCGGCATTGATCTTGGCGCGGGAGATTGCTTCGCCAACACCACCTGCAACTGCGATATGATTATCCTTGATGAGCACTGCATCATAAAGCGCAAAGCGGTGGTTCATGCCGCCTCCTGCCCGCACTGCATATTTTTGGAAAGCACGCAGCCCGGGCATGGTCTTGCGGGTACAAACGATTGCAGCTTTCGTCCCCGAAACAGCTTTGACCAGATTGGCTGTTGCTGTCGCTACACCTGAAAGATGGCCCAGAAAATTGAGCGCCGTGCGTTCGGCGGCAAGGATACTGCGCGAAGAACCTGAAACGCGAGCGACCTCTGTGCCAGGCTGGTGCGAAGTCCCATCGCTGCTCAACCGATCAAAAACAATTGCAGGGTCAACCAATCGAAAAGCAGTTTCAGCCACGTCCAATCCAGCGATCACGCCCGGCTGCCGGAGGCTGAAGACCATTGTCGAGCGATGATCGGCAGGCACGACTGCATTGCTCGTGATATCACCTGCCAATCCAAGGTCTTCAAGAAGGGTCGCGCGTACCAAAGGTTCGACAATCAAAGGCGAAAGGCGCGGGAGGTCCATCATGCGATCCTCGATAATGGTTGGGATGTTGCAATTTCGCGTGCGAGCGCAAAAGCCTGTTCGAAGGTGTGAAAGCTGCGCTGAGCCCGCTCATGCTTGCTGTGGTAATCCGTGCGTGCATGACTACCGCGAGACTCCTTGCGCTCGAATGCAGCAACACTCATCACCAACGCCACAGCCGCCGCATCATTTGTGTTCGCAAGCCTAAGCAACGGGGCAATCGCCGTGCGCAGTTCATGTCCGCTGCGTAACAGACCAAGTGCACGCGAGACAATTGGGCGAACGGCGGAAGCATCGCTTGATAGCGGTGCTGTCGTTGATGCAAGCAATGGTACTGACACTTTCGGCTCTTTAGCGATGGCACGACCCACCCGCAAACCCATGACAGCCGCTTCTAGAAGCGAATTGCTTGCGAGGCGGTTTGCACCGTGAAGTCCGGTACAAGCGGCTTCCCCCACGGCCCACAACCCCGGCAGACTGGTGCGACCATCAGGGTCGGACGCCACCCCGCCCATATGATAATGGGCGGCAGGCTTCACCGGAATAAGATCGCAAGATGGATCAATACCATGCCGCCTCAAGAGCGCATCAATAGCCGGAAACCGCGATGCAAAGCGATTGCCCAGAGAAGCTCTTGCATCAAGAAAAACGTTCCTGCCATGTGCAAGCTGTTCTCCAATCGCACGCGCAACAACGTCGCGTGGAGCAAGCTCTTGTCCATGCACGTTCTGCATAAAACGGTGACCGCGATCATCGATGAGGATTGCACCCTCACCGCGTACCGCCTCGCTGATCAGAGACAATCGCTGCGATGGAACAGCCAACGCGGTCGGATGAAACTGCACGAATTCCATATCTGCCAAAATAGCACCCGCACGACCGGCAAGAGCCGCCCCTTGCCCAAGATTATCAGGCGGCGTGGTCGTTGCCTCATACAAACCGCCCGCGCCACCTGTGGCCAATACAACCGCACAGCCTGCGACTGGCCCCTCTCCTTCGAGCTCCACTCCGCAGATCCGCTGTTCATGCGTGATAAGACGCTGCGCCTTTTTATTCTCTCGCACGGTGATCGATGGCGTGGCGAGAATTCTGGCAATGAGTGCGCGCATGATACCTGCACCTGTCGCATCCCCATCGACATGGACAATGCGATGCCTTCCATGGGCAGCCTCCAACCCCAGAGAATAAGCCCCATCTGACCTGCGGTCGAAAAATACGCCGTAGCGTTCAAGCGACGCAATCGCTTGGGGCGCCGCCTCAATAATGTGCGTTGCCACGCGCGTATCGCAAAGACCGTCGCCTGCCGCCAGCGTATCGGCAATATGCAGAGCTGCGCTATCATCTTCACCAAGGGCCACTGCAATACCACCCTGCGCCAACGGGCTGGACCCAGCCAAGCCAAGGGGTCCCGCAGTCACCAGCAACACCGGGTAAGGCGCAAGTGAAAGCGCGGTCATCAGGCCTGCAAGGCCGCTGCCGATCACGATTACAGGAGCGATACTCATACCGCTAGCATCCGCTCGACAGCGCGGCGTGCAGGTTCAGCAATCGTGGGATCAATCGTGACTTCATGGCGATTGTTTTCCAGCGCATCACGTATATTGCCGAGCGTGATCCGCTTCATATGAGGACAGAGATTGCAGGGCCGGATAAATTCAACATCTGGATGGTCGACAGCCACATTGTCACTCATGGAGCATTCGGTCAGAAGCACTACGCGTTGCGGCTTTTTTTCACCGACAAAGTCCGACATTACAGCCGTCGAACCAGCAAAATCAGCAGCCTCGACCACCTCAGGTGGGCATTCCGGATGTGCCAACACCATCACGCCGGGATGGCTTTCACGCAGTTCTCGGATATCGTCTGGCGTGAAGCGTTCATGCACCTCACAATGGCCATGCCAAGCTAGAATTTCAACATTGGTTTCACGCGCAATATTCTGTGCAAGATACTCATCAGGGATCATTAGCACGCGCGGCACGCCAAGCGACTCGACGATCTTTTTTGCATTCCCCGACGTGCAGCAGATATCGGATGCAGCCTTAACAGCTGCTGATGTGTTGACATAGGTGATGATTGGCACCCCTGGATGTGCCTCACGTAAAAGCGCAACATCCTCCGGTGTAATGGAATCTGCCAGTGAGCATCCAGCACCCATATCCGGGATCAGAACAGTCTTTTTGGGATTGAGCAGCTTGGCTGTCTCCGCCATGAAATGCACGCCTGCCAGCACGATCACATCGGCTTCAACATCAATCGCCTTGCGGGCAAGAGCCAGACTATCGCCGACAATATCGGCCACGCAATGGAAGATTTCCGGCGTCTGATAATTATGCGCGAGAATAACGGCATTGCGTTTGCGCTTAAGTTCAAGGATGGCCGCAACATCTTCTTCAAAACGCATCCATTCGACCCTGGGCAGGACCGACGCGACGCGATCATAAAGTTTTGAAACAGAAACAAACTCGTTCATGGCGGCCTCCCGAGCAGCGCATAAGCTCCAACACAGCGGAACTATCTGTTATACTCAATGTGAGTATTTTATAGATCCGAAGTTATACTCGATTCGAGTATATTGTCAATCACGCGAGAGAGGGAGCTTAGTTCCTGCAACATGGCGCTCAGAAAGTGCACGTTCCTCGACAATCGAATAGCGGAAACGGAAGAGTTTGGCCGGGCGACCTCCAGTCTCGCTATCGCTTTCGCCAGTCTCTTCGACAAGGTCCTGCTGTTCGATCAGGCGACGGAAATTCTGTTTATGCAGTCGCAATCCGGCGAGAGCTTCCACAGTACGCTGAAGCTGCAGAAGCGTGAAATTATCGGGCATAAGTTCGAATACGACAGGGCGATATTTGATCTTGGCACGCAACCGCGCGATAGCGGTTGCAAGAATCCGCCTGTGATCAGCGAACATATGCCTTCCGTTTTCCTCATCGCCTTTTTCAGCTTCGCTGACGAGGCCCGCTTCATACAGAAGCTCATAGCGCTGAAGCACCAGATCTTCGTTCCAGCGCTCGCCATTAAGCCCGAAAGAAAAACCTATTCGCCGCAAGCGCTGTGCCGTCAGTTCCGCAGAAGCAGCCAGATGCGCCCAGACGCGAAGACCATTGCTCAGATGCCCGACTATCTCAGGCACACCCTGCCGATGGTCCTCCCATGGCAGATAATCATACCAGCCTCGCCAGCTGGCCTGATGAGACGTCGCATCACCTTCACGCACCAGCCCAAGATAACTGATTGAAATTGTCCGCTCGCCAAGCTTGTGACGGTCACGATCAGCAAAAGTATAAAGCTGCTCAAGATAGCCCACCGGGTGAGCGGTTTCCGCTTGCACCCAGGCACGCAGGCCTGACTGCAACGAACGATGCTCAGTCTCAAATGGCCCGGACGGCAGAGCCTGCCCTTGACGCACCGTCATAACGCGTGGCTGCTCACCCGTGACGGCACTTAAAACGGCGATCAACTCGGTATGGGCAATATCGTCCGTCAACGCAGCAGCTTCTTTCTCAACTCAACGCCCGACGGCGTACAAATCCATATGAAACGGTTGTGCGTTGGATAATACATAAAATCAATTCAAAAACTTGCCGTGCACCAAGGCTTCCCGCCAGAAAAGCGCCGCCCGGCTCCCGATACGAAAAGTCAGGTGTATCGATCGAAATCGCGGGTCGCAAAAGTCGCTCTTAGAGACCACCGCACTCGAAATGCGGCGTGGGGGTAACTCCACCGTGGGTTCGAATCCCACGACTATCTCAACAAAAAACTTAAAATCTGATGTTCGTCATTTGGAAAGGCATGTTTGCCCACCTTATAGACGGGATTATTCTCTCAAATTGATACAGCCATAGTTGTACTTTTGGGTGAAAATAATTGTTTGATTTTATATATTTAGATTTCGATATTTAATTTCGAATCAACGCCAATGTAAATAGAAAGAAATAATAATGAAGAAGACTAAAGTCCCAATCAAGGGACTATACTGTAGGAATGGTATTTTTTATTATCGTAAGGTTGTTCCTTTAAGACTAAGAAAACCTGGTTTTCCTTCAGAAATCATACTATCGTTGAATACACGTGACGAATCTATAGCTCTGTCTCAGTATACGAGGGCGAAAGCAGCAGCTGAAGATGATTTGAAAGCCATGAAAGACGAAGATTATGTTCCTTCGGATACGAACACATTTTCCCAGTCTCAAATACGCGCCAAAGCACAAGGTCGTGAACTTCGAGATATCGAAGAACTTGTCAATAATCGAATTGCAGTGAGAGAAGCAGCGCGCGCGCTAAAGTCAAAAAAATATGTAAACAAAGGGATCGTAAAAAGCTTTCTATGTAGAAATGATGATGAAACAAGAATTTTAGACCTTCCTAGGATTTACGCACACGCTCACCGGCATGAATTGAAATCAGATAACACTCGCGAATATAGTAGGGTTATTGATCCTCTTAATAATGCATGTAAAAAAATTACAGAGTACTTGGGTGAAAATAAAAAAGTAAAAGATTTGAATAAAAAAGATGCAAAATCATTTCATGAGCACCTAAAAGATAAAATATTAAATGGACAAACAACCCCGAATACCGCTTCAAAATATATGAAACATCTTCGCGTTTTATTAAATGAATATTACTTGGAAAAGGATTTGGATGTAAAATGCGTATTTTCAAAATTAAGCTTCAAGAAAGAGGACAAAAAAAGATTAGCAATGAATATAGATTACATAGATAGCGAGTGGATTGGGAAAAAAGCGCTCGATAAAATGAATGGTGATATAAGAAACATTCTATACGCAATGATTGACACTGGGTGCAACTTCAAAGAGCTGTGTGGATTAGACCCCAATACAGATATTCGTCTGAATCACGAAACCCCTCATATTATTCTACGAGATAACAAATATCGCAAACTAAAGACTCCTTATCGAGAGCGAAGAATTCCGCTCGTGGGTCTTGCACTTGAAGCTTTCAAGAATTGCCCGATGGGGTTTGCCCGTTATCGTACGGCAAACGGCCCAACCAATGCATCTGCTGCGATCAACAAGTTTCTTAAAGAGAATAATCTCTTTGAGTATGACGGACAAACTGCTTACAGCATCCGCCACTGTTTTAAGGATCGCATGAGAGAGCATAGCGTACCGGGGGAAATTCAGGACTATATCATGGGACACAAATCCCCGGGCATGGGCACGAACTACGGTAATGGGTACACGTTGAAAAAGCTGCGTGAAACGCTTGAGCCATTAACTGAGGATATTAGAACCTGATTGAGTGTGAAGTGCGAAATGTTTGAGCGCAAACCCTAATTAATAATCTTACTGGTTCAAATCAGAAGTCTGCCTTCTTATCCAAGTCAGACTTCGAATTAACAAACAAACTTCGAAAGATGAATTATAATTTGTAAAGAAAGAAATATTTAAATTGATTACGACGAAAGAATACATTGATGATTTAAAATTCCTCGGAAATATGGCTAACAAATTTGGTTTAGATATTGAGTTGGATTTCATTATTGATGCTTATGAAAAGGCCAATAAGGAGATCAATCGAATACCGTGGGAGAATTAATTTTCTATATTAGTATATGTTTACAGATAAGGCCATTTTTACAAAATGGGGAGAAAGAAATTAAAAATTGAGTTTTTATTATAGGCGTCATTCGAGCGTATCAATTAACGTTCGAAGTGCATTATATCTATTGCGATCTATAGATTATGCAAAACACGATGGAAGAAGTTTAAATTATTTTGTTACGATAAATTTTGATCTAAGACATACTGATTTAACTGCTCAACAAATATTTAGTAAGATTAATAGAGCTAAAAACAGATGGTTACAATCATATTATAAGAAAAATGGATTGGATCATAAACCGCCATGTGCAGCATGGGTTTTCGAAATGCCTCAATTAAATGAGCATGTGCACTGGTTGATAAATCTCGAACCAAATTTGATTGAAATATTTGAAAAAAAGCTCGTTCGATGGTTACAGCGCTATCAAAGATTTGTTGGACCAAGAACCATCAAAATTGAAGACGTAAACCCGCACACCGTCAAAAACATTGGGAATTACATGGTTAAAGGCGTCGATCCACGCTTTGCCAGTTTTCTTCACCTACAAAATCGTATTTGTCATCAGGGAATTGTACGCGGACAGCGATGTCGCTCGTCTCAAAGTATTGGTGTCACAGCAAGGAAAAGAGCGGGTTTCAATGCTTCATTACAGCGGAATGAGTCGGGAAGAAAAATTCCCTGAACTTGCTGCCAGCTACCCAAAGCCTAAAAACTGGTCAAAAGCAGAAGTGATCCCGCAAGTTCTAACAGATCGAGCGTTTCCGAAAATGTCCACATATCTTCGTTTAATGCGACAAAAGCATAAAAGACGTGCGCAAAGATCAACGAACCAACGCAGATCGTATTCATCTAGAAAGTCTTTGATTGCTCGCCAATTGGGCTACGGCTTCAATTCGGTTTCCAACCGCCTTTGACAACACAGTAAAAATGCTCCGGGATAATTTCCCGGCGCACTTTCTTTAGGCTGCAATAAAAATTACGATTATAAATCTGTTTAGCAGACTTATTTCAATAATTTTACTACATAATTAGTCAACTGGGAATTCTTCTTCAATCCATTTAAATATACATTCGAAAGATTTCTCAGTTTCCTCAAATACTTTTTTGTCATTCAATCTTAATTGCTCCATGAAGAAAATTGGATAATCTCTTTTGTCAATATTTCCCTTTTGAAGCCAAGACTTGATTGAATCATTTACGTCACTCTCATAAATGCTTTCGAAAGATTTACCTATGAAATTTTCCGATATATCTCCTAGAGTTACAATTTCTTGATCAGATAGAAAGTAATCTCGTATATATCTCTTTTTTGCGTCTACGCCCGCCTTATCACCATCTAGCAAAATACGGAAATCTACGCCCCATCCTCTGAAGAGACTAATCAAAGGCGCGATGCTATCTGCACCGTTGGCCGGAAAAATCTTTGGTATCTTTTTACTCGGGTAACGACTCCTAAAGTAGACTAGTGGATAAAAGTCATTTTTGCCCTCTACTATTAGTGCCCTAGAAGAAGCCACTAAAGGACTGAATGAAACCTCTAGCGCATCTAAAACCGGTTGAAAATATGTTGTTTGAGATGGTCGCTTTCCTACGAAAGTACGATAATGTGTGGCTTTGATGTCCGTTTTTTTTATATCAAACGCATCTAACTCAACATCACTTTCATAGTTCGTAGCCTTATTCTCAATAATATATGCCTTCTCCAACCAAAGCGGGTTAATCATGTAATGAGAGTGTGTAGAATATATTATTCCGGTGTTTTCATTAGCTATACGTGCGAAGCTTTCCAAAAGCTTTATTTGAGCTTTTGAATGCAAGTTGGCTGCTGGCTCATCGAATAGAAACAGAGTGGCGCTGGCTTCTTTTCTGTTTCTTCTGAATTCGGTAAATAATAGAAAAGAGAAGAACCATCGAAATCCAAGTGATCTTTCCGATAAACTGAATTTCGATTGCCCGTCTAAAATTGAAAGTTCCAAGTATGGTGAAAAATCCTTATTTGCGTCTAACTGAAAGTCTATCTGAACTCGCTTATTTGCAATATTATGCCCCAGAATTTGATTCCAAGAACCGAATATTACGCGTCCAATTTCATGAGATGCTTTTTGAAGCACGGCTTCTATTTGCTTTCTTTCATCGCGCTGGAAAAAAGCGGTTAAAAACCCATTAGTAATTGGGTTCTCATCGCGTATTTTGTCAATGCGATCGAGAATGTGCTTCTGTATGTCTAACCCTTCCCCTTGGCTATCCAGAACGTCTTGAATAACCTGCTTGTAGTAAGCATTAAGTTCCGCGTCATCACCTCTGAGATAGATTCGATCAGGAAAATCAAATAGAAACGTTGGGAAGTAAACAATTTTTGGCATCCTTCTTTTTAAATATTCTATGCAGGCCTGCCAGACAACTCTTTCTTCTACAGGTGTATCATCAAGAGCGTTATATGTTTTAAACTTTTTTGCTTTCGGAGTTTTCAAATTAAACTTAATAGACCAGAGAGCGGTTGAGCTAACGTAGTTTGAGTCTTCAAATTTATTGCTGCGTTCAACAGTAAAATTTCTAGATATTGTATTTTTATCCAATACTAAATTTTGTTTTTCTAGAATTTCCAATGCTAAGCGATCAATATCGTTATCATCTATTTCTACAGATGCCTTAACTACAACATTTCCAGTAAAGGCAGCTTTCCTGTCTTTCGGTATAAAATCTTTTGGATCAGACCTTTTACTAACAGTACCAACTAGGCCTGTTATTCCCTTATCTTCCGTGACAAAATTAGAAATAGCTTCCAGTATCGTAGTCTTTCCACTCTCATTTAAACCTACAAGAGTAACGATGCTTCCCGGCACGTCATCTTGAAGACGAATGGTCGTGTTAGAAATTCCCTTGAAATTTTCGATAGTGAATTTGGTAATTTTCATTTCATGCCCCATATGAATTGATTTCAAAAATGGCACATAACTACTCTCTGAAATAGAGTAACAATTACATTTCACACGTTAAAAGCGCTTTCCTTGATCCGATTTAGTTTATCTAAATGACAAAAGCCCACTAGCGGTGCTTGAGTTTTGAAAGTGTCGAACGGCTACAGCCTGTGGCCAATATAATGCTGCTCCAACTTTGGCCACTCTCGAGCATTTTCCGCAGCGCTGCATTCCGAGCAGTATTTTCCGGTCTGCCTTTATACTTTCCGTCAGCCTTCGCTTTAGCGATACCTTGTTTCTGCCGCCGTCTACGATCATCATAATCTTTTCGTGCGATAGCGGCGATCATGTCCAAAAGCATACTGTTTATCGCCTCAAACATCCGAAGCGTAAACTCATCCGTATCATCGGAAGCCATTGACCATGAAGTAGGAAGATCGAGCGCCACAACCCGGATTTGTTTTATTCTAATCTCTGCCTTCAGCTTTTCCCAATCGGCTGAGTTTAAGCGGCTCAACCGATCAACCTGTTCAATAAGTAGGATATCGCCGGGCTGACTGTCAGAAAGTAGACGGAACAGTTCCGGTCGATCAAGCGAAGCTCCACTTTCATTTTCCACATAGAAAGCCGCGATCTTCAAACCACGCTCTTTGCCAAACTCAATCAGATCGTCTTTCGCGCGACTAGCATCTTGATCCTTGGTAGAAGCTCTTAGATAGGCACGTAAAAACATAGAACCACTCAAAAGTTCGTTTTAAGTGGTTCTTTTATATTCAGTTCTTTTTGGGTTGTAAATTGAATTTATCGAACCAGCATTAGACGGGTTCGCTTGAGGTATACCTAAAGCTTGCAGCAAATTTCTTATCCCCGATCACCGCGATCTTGTGAAAAAGCTTATCTCCACAACATTTTTCCTAAAATCGCTATTCTTCGAGCCTCACGGGGCTATAGTATTAAATAAACTCCATCAATGCTCGGCGATATCGAATTGAGTTCGTACCTTGAAATAGCAGCTTACGTGTTAAGGTCTGAAAAAAGGCCTTTGTCGGCGCGTGCAATTTTGCGGGAAGCTTATGCGAGCGGCATCGTTCCTCACCATCTCTTTGGACCAACACAGCATAAAACGCTTCAGGCGCGTCTTAGCGAAGACATACTGCGCTTCAGAGAGAGCAGCTTGTTCTTTAGAACAAAGCCCGGAGTTTTTTTTCTTCGTGAGTTTATTGTTGACGATACTGTACCGAATGAATTCAAACGTTCCATCGTTGCGCGAAGGCGTACCCGCGATTTATTCAGGGGGCCAGCATTAACGATCAGTCGAAGGGATATACCTGAGACACTGTTTTCATCCAAGTATGTATCGGGAGATTTGTTAAATGATATTTTTTTGAAAGGCCAATATAGATACGTTGATCGAAAAAAGTTAGATGATGACGATATATTAATCTGGGCAGCATCGTCGCTAACAAAGCCCGGGAAAATACTCTCCTATCGTACCGGACGCTATAGGGATGATCGCGACGACTTTGCAAACAAGCGCTCAGTCACGTTCTCGACACTTGTATCCGATTCAGATCGGACTTTCTTCGATTATGATCATTTTGGGATCACAGATCGCGCCTTTTACTCAGCTGCTATAGACTTAGATTTCGTACGTACCCTAACCACCGATATAGATGAAAAGTTTGCTCGTAAAATACGATTCTTGTCGTTCGACAAGCACCAAAAACGTGCAAGTTTATTGGCTTATGTCGAAATAGAAGCACCGAATTGGTTTGAGCCGTCAGCTTCGAAACTATCATTAACCGACTTACGTTGGCTTGATCTAAATATCGCTCCCAACAATTGGGAAGATTTTGATCCTTGGTCTCAAATGATATTAGGCTATGGTCTCGGACAATCGAGTTTACATGGCTACTAAACGCCGTGGTACGATACACGAAAGGCAAGCAAGTTATCTCAGTGCCGAAATAGCGCTGGGCTCTCTTGAACGCAAAAGACGTGCATTGCAGATGATTTGCAAGTTTTATAGAAATGGCAGTGTATTTAGAACAGATGATAGAGGTTTAATAGAGAACACCATATTAGGTATTTTGAATTCATCATCGTCAGACGAAAAAGTGCGTCGTTGGGCACTCGCTGCATTAACCCATGTCGGCAATCCTCAGGTTAGCCGTACTGCGGTATTTCGGGCCTTGCTTGATTACCCCGACGAACCGCAAGTATTATCTGCTGCAATTGCGAACCTGTTTAAATTTGATGGTCATGCAGCCTATGATTTAATAACATCGAAAGCGATATGTTCACCAGAAATAATCGCGCTATCTGCATTGCAAACAATCGATCCCCGTAAAGTAGACCTGAGCAAGGTAAATATTAATTTTGAGAATTCTGAGCCAACGCTACTAAAGCTTGGGTTGGTTGCAATTGGACTTGAGCGCGCGCCTGAATTTCTCTTCCACCCAAAATACTCTAACTCTTCGGTAGTTAAGCTATTGGGCGCTCACGATGAACCGCTTGTTTCGCAATATTCCGTTTGGGCAGCGGCGGAAAATTCAAAGCTTGGCGCGAAGGACATCGGAATAGATTTTAAGGACTTAGAACGACAGCCGCCCAATATTCGATCATATGTCTATCGGCTTATGGCAGAAGAACCAGACGAGTCAACGCTCAGAACAGAGTTAATTGAATGCGGAAGCAAAGATCGCGAAGTTGAAGCCAGAATCGGTTTATCAATTGGTCTTCGCGATATTTATTTTGATTCTTTGCCTAATTTAACAGATAACTGGTTTCATGATGAGCATGACGATGACGTACAGTCTTATCTTCTTGATCATTTTGCAGTTAACTCTCACAAATCGCTCAGATACAAAGAAATTTGCATTGATCATTACAGGGAAGCACGTAATAACGAAAAGAAACGTTTTCGACTTGCAGCAGCGGCTGGCGGGACTGCGCTTTACACAGAACTCCGGCAGATTGATATAAAGGAAGAATCTGGATTCTTAGATGCAAACAGGAGTACTTATAACGTGACAAACAACAGTTTCGTAAACAATGGAAAAATGGTCGGGGCGTTCTCTCAAGCTGGAGACGTATCCAGTAGTGATAATATATCAATTACTGAATATAACTACAATAATGTATTACAAATACTCGAAGATGTATCAAGAGAAACACACGAGATGCCCGTCTCGCAATCCGCACGAGCTGAACTTGACCATGCAGTGCAGGTAGCAAAATCAAACCCTAATAAAGATAGCATTGGAAAAGTTGTTTCTACGTTACAGAAAATCGAAAATGGGTTCAATGCTGTTGACGGTATGGTGCAGCATGCAAAGAATATCACACCTCTTATTCTTAGTTTGGGTGCTTATTTTTCCTAACCATCGACGTCGTGAAAATTGATATCGAGCAAAGCGAAATCCCGCTCGGCGCCTTTCTCTAAATCTGTAGCCTTGAGAAACCATTGATCTTCAGGGTGCCATTCCGTACTTCCAAACCAAATTTGGATAGGGATAACGGCTCTAATTGAACTTTCACCTCGCCAATTCATATATCGAAAGCGTATTTCTTTCACAGGGGTATCTACCGTTTTGGTTCCGATAAACTTAAGCATATGACCACGCAATTCGGCAAGATTGATGTGACAATTGGCTTCGCGGTTTCGTTGAGCCTTTATAAAATTTTGCCAAAGTTTGGTTACCAATTGGTAAACTGATATCAGAGTGGCTTGGCCTGTGATACGCAAAATTATGATTGCTATCGCTTCGAAAAAACTCTTGATATAACTTTTTGAGTCACTCCAGATCATAAAATCTGGAGTAGTAGGTGTTCCAATTAGATTCAAGAGGAAGAGATTAGAAGGGCAATTACGTGCGTCTGGGTCAGCAGGTAAGATTGCTGTCAAGAAAACCGAATTTTTACCTCATCCAGTACCTGATGAATTTTCTTGGCCGTTGATTTACGTTCTTTTGCCATCGCCACGAAAAGCATCGCAAGCAGTAGTCCACAAAACCAGTATTCAACGGGATCAGCAATCAGGCCAAGAATGCTCCCGATGATCAGTGCAAGCACGGCATATGCCATAGGAGCCATTGTTGCCCTTCCCCAGAGTTTTACGATCTGAGCGTCATCTGTTGATGATTGAACTGTTGAAACAGCCTTGAAACCATAGGGACGCACGATTGAGCCACCACGATAAGCAACACTGTTTTCACCTTTCGATTTGGCTGTGGATTTCGAGAAAACGGCTGCAAATCTTTCCCGGATGAATTCATCGACGGCCTGTTTATCCGTATTGCGTACCTTCACCAGCGCGTTGACTGTTTCCACCATGGTACCCTCACCCTTTATAAAATTGGAAAAAATCCATCTTCGTTATGCTCTGTTAAAAGACGTCTTTTAACACCACGTTTTTTATAACGTGGTGATTAGAAATCAAAGGTGTTTTTGTGCGCCAATGGATATTCAGGAACAAATCGCAATCAATCTGAGACGTATCCGCGTGGCTCGTGGAATCTCACAGGATGAACTGGCGCTAACTTCAGGTGTTGAGCGCGCCTATGTCGGCCATCTTGAGCGTGGCGCAAAAAACCCGACAGTAAAGACCTTGGAAAAAATATCCATTGGCCTGCAATGTCGGGTTCGTGATTTTTTCGAAGATGTGGAAGGAATGAATTACGACAGAAGCACGCTCCCGCCCGGTCGAAAGGGATTCCGGGAGCGGGAGCAGTCTTAAAAGTCCTTTTCAATTCCCGAGAGGGTATTGCCACCGCTCTCAGCCAGATAGCTGTCGATTCCTCCTGCCAGAATTCCGGTTACCTGCTCGCAACCATTTGAAAACTTCATACGGCTTTCGGTATCGGAAGCGCCTTGTATGCTTGCATGAGCTGGTAGTTTGCACTCTTCTGAAAAGAATTTGTCGCCTTCTGCCAAAGCATCTCGACGTTGATTTTCTGAATCTTTGCGACATCATCTAATTGCTTCAACTTGGATTTCAGCGATGCAATCTTTCTTTCTCCCGCATTGTGATACTCGCACAAAAATTTTGAAAGCATGTATGCTTCATAAGCTTCTGTAATAGCTTTCTCAGCGTCTTTTGGGGTTTTGACTAACTTCGATTTGGGTGTGATTTCAGTTTTGTTTGCCGTTATCTCAGGATTAATGACTTGCTTCAACGAAGCTTCATTTGGTGTATGGTCACGTCTGGTAGCATTAGTCGAAGCAGCGTTACACGCCCCATTCCATATAGTTTTTGAAAGGGCTATGAGTTTTTCGTCTTTTATGTTCGAATTTAAATCGTGCTCAACAGCGTCATTTGCGCCGATCAAAAGTTTTTGACCCTTCCAATAAACGGTCCCGCTGTCTTCATCACAATGACTATAGGCTGTGTCGAAAAGCTTCTTTTTTCCGACATAAGCATCCACCTTCACCATATTCGACAGATTTTTTGAATAATCTAGCGCCTGATAATGCAAAGAATAAGGAGTTCCGTTAAACTCTGGTTCTGTCATTATATCGACCATTGCGAGATTTTCCTGAAGAGGTGGTCTCTTCGAAATTCTGGCAAATTCCTTATTGCAAACAGCGTGCCAGAGCTCCCATATTGTTTGTTCTGCGCTGCTAGGGTCGTTCTTTATATCAATCGGATGACTTTCATCATCACTATCCAAGACCTGAGGCATATAAGGATTGCAATTAACAACGTATTCTCTGATCTCTTGTTGCGCACGATTATTGTATGAGATTACCTTTGCAATATGATTGTCTTCTAATCCTGTACTCTCAATTTTTTGAAGAAAGAATTCGGACTCAAGACCCGAACGACCGCTGCTTGAAAAAAACTGAGCATGCGCCGCACCTGAGACCACGCTACCATATAACATCAATCCAAACGACCAAAGAAGCTTACTTGCAGCGTTCATATTGACCTGCCCCTGCAATGGAGATTCTATCAGCATTTAGGACAGTGACCTTCATATCACCGCGAACTGTCTCCCCCTCTGTCTCGCATAGGAATTTAAGCGAGTGGGTTTTTGCTTCTCGAGAATACTTCGTAATTACGCATTTACCTTCATGCCGTTCGAAGCCTTTTTTTCCGAAAATAATATAATCATCTGCCGTTTGATCACGTAAAGCTTGGCAACTCTCAACATGAGGCCCCTTCCAAGTTCCGCGAATAGCTTTGTCTAATTCTGCTGAAAATGCTGGGCCTGAAACTGAACTCGCAACTATTGCCCCTAAAACCGTAACGCCAAATCGCTTCATTTGCCCCTCCGAATTAAAAATGAAAGAAACTCATTTATATTAAACGTGGTTTTATATAACCATCTTTATTAATTTTGAACAGCGCGATCTCACCAAAAAACTCAATACAAATCCTGCTACAAAACACCCAATTCAATCGAAAGCAATCCATTGTTTTTATTATATTTTTTGACAAACATCCCCCTATATTGCAGCCACCCTCTCCGCCACTTGGCTTTCCAGACAAATCCACAGCTATGCAAAACCCTTGCAATACAAGGGTTAACGCGTCATTCCTTCGTCTATCGTCGGCTATATGTGTATGCGGTAAGCTGGTCACTTTGCGTATATTTTGTGTGTAGCGTACTGCAAGGATGTGTATATCGCGACTACCCGCGATAAACGACTCGCCGGTAAGTCAAATTCATGGGTAAAGCCCTCAGCTTTCATTTGCGGAAAGTCTGTTGCTGGCAGCAAGGGCAGCTGCAAATGCGACCTTCCGGCTCTGATATTTATGACAGCTTCGTCGCCTTCAAAGCCAATCTCGCAGCCGTCAGGTGCCTTATTGATGGCGCTATACAGCAATGCGGAAGAAACTGTATAATCGGGGAAATCCTCAATTCCGGCCTGTCGCGCTGTGGCTTTCAGAGCCGGATATTGTCACTGAACGAAAACCTGTGGTCGCAGATCTGGGTGAGCTTAGTAAAAGGCCATCGCGTAGCAAGACGGTTTGGACTTGGGCCGGGGTTGCCATCATGTCAGCGGTTAGCGGTATAGGTTCTTTCCTTGGCGGTTTGGATTGGCGCGTGCAGATCTTTTTCAGTGTGGCGATTGTCGGCTTTGCGATCTACGGCATCAAGCGCCGTTCGGATCTGTTCAAGGCTGTCAAAGAACTCCAGTCGGAATTCAGCTGATGGGGCTGGTATGGGCAAAATTCCCAACATGGCTGAAATATCTTCTTGCCGCCGTAGTTGCGGCGAGCTTGGCCGCTGGCGGTGGCTATCTGATTGGTAAGCGGGAAGGCAGACAGCAAGCGATTACTGAGCGACTGCGAGACGATATAAAAGCATAGCGTGAAAGGACAAAGGACGATGCAAAGCTTCGCCGCCTATCGGACTATATTTTTTGCAGGCTTGCCCTTCCTCGTCGTGGCTTGCCAGTCGAGCAATGCGACGAGCTGCGCGGGGTTTCGTCAGAATAATCTTTCTCCAGCTGGGCTAGTCGCCTTAATCAAGGCAGACCGGGCCGGGGCAGAGAGCGTTGAAGGGAATGACGAAAACTGCAAGAGGCGGGGTTGCTGGAAATGAGAGATCAGGTTGCAGATCGAGTAAAGGCGGCGGTCGCAACGGTTGCCGCCGCTAATCCATGTGGCTTCCGCACCTCGAAAAAGCTTCATCTCTCGGGTTATCCAGCCTTGGCATCATCTGGCTTCTTGTCCAGATCTACTACAAGATCAAAAATGGCAAATAAAGAAAGGCTCTGGTGTGAACCAGAGCCTTTTTTTTATGCTGCGCCGCGAATTTTGTTTCTGGCAGCATCAGCAATATACGCAGACCGACTTTGATTGTGTGCCTTTGCATCTTTGTCGATCGCTGATAGCAGGTGCTCATCTATTGTAATATTTATGCGAAGGATTTTCCCCGGCATCTCGAAACTAACCAAAGTTAGTATGCCGTCTTCTAATTCCTCGGCAAGCTCCGGATCTGCGCGAAGCTCCTTCGCATTGCGCAGCATCGGAATAGCGTCACCATCCTCAATCATGCCCTCGACGTGAAAATTAAGGGCTTCTGTTCCTCGGCGAATTGCTTCTTCTTCGTTTTTGCCACCCGAAATGCATCCGGGGAAGTCAGGAAACGAAATCCCGAACTGGCCGTTTTCTTGATGGATTAATGCGTATGTAACGGGCACGTCATGCGCTCCTTTTGTAAGGCGGGTGGGACTTACCAGCCCCACCCAGCGATTTTGTAAATGTTCTTTAAAGTCTTAGGCGGGAATTCGGTTGTGCCCATGTCGACTGTAACTTTGCCGCTTTTGCTCGGGTGGGTGTATTGAACATGATCTCCCGGCCCCTTTCTTTTGATTGTCCAGCCATCGGCATTTAGCATCTGAACAATTTCTCTCGGCTTCATTGGTCTGCGTTTTGGTGCCATCCTTTTCCCTTCTTTGTAGCACACTTATACACACCAAACGATAGTGTGTAAAGGTGTGTAGTAAAATAATGTGTAAAAATACACACGACATAGAATAGTTGTTGTAATGAACTTGGCAGATTGTGAAGCTGTGGCGCAGGGAAAGTTAGGCATAATGATACGGAACAAAGAGAAAATGGCGAATTGGCTAACCTAGAAATTAATTAATGAAATCAATAGTTGATGCAGTCCCTCCGGGACAGCCGGGACTTCGATCCCATGATGCGAACTTCACTGTCTGCGACCTCGACACGCTGTGCGAGCGCGCTCAGATGGTCGCGGCGATAGCCGCCGCTTTCCAGCCGGATACGCTCGCAGGTGGCTGCGGCGAACTTGCGCAGCATCTGCGGCGTCACCGCCTTTTGCACCTAATTTTGAAGCATGGCCTGGCCCGGTCGGCATCGGTCTTGGCCTGATCGCGGATGGCTTTGAGGCCGCCAATACGGTCTTTCAGCGCCGGATCGTCCAGATCGGCAACGCCCGCCTCGATGGCGTCATAAAGCCGTTTGAGGCGCAATTGCGATTCGGCTGAGCGCTTGTTCAACTCGGCGATATGCTCGGCGGCGCTCAGCATGTTCTTCGGCTGCGGTGGAGCGCGGAGGCAAGCACGGTTTCCAGCCGCTCGGGCGTAAGAAGCTGTTTCTTAAGGTGATTGACGACAAGATCGTCCAACGTTTCCATCGGCACGGCCATGCCTTCGCAGGCGGTCGTCCCCTGCCGTGCCTTCATTGAGCAAGCATAATAGCGATACCGCCTGCCCTTGCCGGTGCGGATGGTCATGGCCCGTCGCACTTGGCGTAATGGATTAGGCCGGTCAGCATGGTTGGGCCGCGGATGACGCGGGTGGGCATGACCTTGGGATTAGGAGTCTTGAGCAGCTTCTGAACCACCTCAAACGTATCTTTGTCGATAATGGAGGGGGGACCGGAACCGTTACGATCTCGCTGACCGGCTTCAACTCCTCGGTTTTGGAGCGCTTGTTGAACTCATGCTCGGCCTGCCGCGCCGTCGAAACACGCAAATAGAGGTCGGCGCGTAGCGGCACGGTAGAAGCGGTCATAGTCTGCTTCCTTTCAAAGCCCGTTGTGTTCCGAACGGGTTCGCTACTCTGCTGCCTCCCTGATGGTCCCGACGATCCATTCATTCAGGCTCTTGCCCGATGCTGCTGCGGCAATGACTGCGGCGGCATGATCGTCAGGCGTGAGGCGGACATTGAACTTTCCGGAGAACTTCCGGCGCGGCTCAATATCCTTCTCCCGGCACATTTCGAGATAGACGGCCAACGACTTGCGGCCTTCCTCGATCAGATCGTGGACGCTTTCGGCATAGAAGTCGGCTCCGCCATTGAGGCCGACAAACTCGCCGCGCAGCATCTGAATCTCGGGATCGAAAGCGATAACTGCCTTCTCGCCATTGATTTCAACGACATTATTCATGGCTTTACTCCGTGTCCGTCCAGCCATTTTCGGATGCTGGCAACCGCACCTTTGTCCGTATCCGGCGACGGAAGCGGACAATGAAAGACGCGCACTTCACCGAACAGGAACACGCCAACGCGCGAACCGTCCCGCTCACTGACTTCCGCCCCGAGACTTGCAAACAGCGCCTCTAGATCGGCCCAGCGGATCGAACCGTTGACGGGGCGGGCGAAGATCAGTTCCAGCGTGGCTCTGTGACGCTTTTTCATGGAGTATCCAGTATCATTATTTAGTACCGTTTTCAAGATCAATCTCAGCTCCGGCGTCAGGCAATTCACTGTCGAGGCCGAATAGTTCATCGAACAAATCGCCGAACCATCGCTCGAACACCTCTATCTCGGCTTGTGTAACCGGAACGGGTCGGGCCAGTCGTCGGTCACGGTCCATGTGGTGAGGTCATGCTTGGGCGGCCTGCCGGGGGAACGGCTGGCGATCCAGCCATTGATGTCGGATTCTTTCCAGCCAGCGCCGTTGGTGCTGATCTTGATATGGTTGGGGAAAGTGCCTTCGGCGATCTTGCTATAGATGGCGGACCAGGACAGCCCGGTGCGGGAGAGAACGGTCTTCAAACGGACGATACGGTCTGGTTGACGCATGGCTGCGTTGCCCCATGCTGGTTGTTTCTGACGATTGCAGAGACCAGACAGAACAATGATTTTTCGTTGTACAACTGATATTTAGGCAGCGTAGGGCTGTGGCGGTAAAAACGGCGGCAAATAGGAAAGTTCTTCGCTCTAAAATGCGATGCCTCGGCCTCTGCCAAGGCCATGACTGAGGGAAGTTGCCGCCCCAACCTCAGCCTGAGTCGAAATCCATGTCGATGCCGAGTTGTTTCTTGCGATCTTCGAGCAGGGATTCCATCTGGGGATCGCGCTCAAGGCTTTTTGCCATGTTGCCCATTTCTGCCCGCGCGGCCTTGTAGCCGGAATAGTTGCCTCACTTGCCTTTAGTCGGTCAAACTCCTGTCGGCTGGTAATTTGGAAAGTCATCCTATCCATGAATTGCGGATAGTGCCGCTGAAGTATGCGAAAGAGATTCACCACATCTCCAGAGCAGTCGCTTATGAACTCTGCTCATGGCGCGGAGGTACGTCTGAAGAACACACCGCCCATGCCGACCAAAGGCTCTGCAAAATTGAGTGGGTACCTTCGCTATTTGATCGAATAGCGACTCGCGCTCGCCGTCGCGCGTGGCGATCGCGGAAAGAATGGCGGCTTCGTCTGCTGCCTCCGCGAGACCAAAAATGTGGCATCACACTAAAATCGATCAATGGATGTCACCGGATTTGCAACACTTACACGCCATTCAATGCGCGGCGTGTAAGTGATCTATTAAATCCCGATTATGGGGTTACGTCGAAGCCAAACCACTTTTCGGAAAGCTTCTTGATCGTACCATCAGCCTTGGCAGCCTCAATGGCTTCATTGAACATCTTCTGCAGTTCAGGCTCATTCTTGCGGATACCAACAGCAACGCCGCGACCCAGAATGCCACCCTTGAAGTACGGGCCGGTCATGACGATGTCTTCATTGCCTGGCTTCTTGGCGGCATCGGAGAGGTAAGCCAATGAGGCAACGACCAGATCGACACGGCCCGACTTGAGGTCGAGGTCATGCTGATCAGTGGTCTTGTATTCACGGATATCGGTTGAATCCTTGAAGTACTTGTCCAGCAACGAAAGGCCGAGTGAAGCAGTCTGAACGCCAACCGTGCGACCTTTGATTTCGGCCGCGACCTCATCGATTGCCTTCTGGTTCGCTTCTTCATCCTTGGCGAGATAAAGCGTTTCGCCGGTGTGGGGCAGCTTAGCAAAAGGACTGTCCTTAAGCGTGGCGAAAGTCTGCGGCGTCAACCCGTAGGAAACGGTAAAGTCGATGGTTTCTTCGCGTTTTGGCGTAGCAGTCAGACCAGCCATGATAGCGTCAAATTTTCCAGCATTCAGTGCCGGAATGATACCGTCGAAAGGTTGCGCTACCATCGTGCATTCAACCTTCATGCGAGCACAAAGGTCTTTGTAGAGATCAACTTCATACCCGTCCAGCGTGCCGTCCGGCTTGGTGAAGTTATACGGACGGAAAGCGCCCTCCGTAGCAATAGTGATCTTGTCCCATTTTTTTCCCTCTGCATTTGCAGACGCGGTTGTGAGAACTAGCGCTGAAACGAACAGGGCTTTGAACAATCCCGTGGTCTTCATTTGACTTAAACCTTACGCAGTTAGTTGCTGACGCGCCTTTTGGCATAAATCAGCGTAGTTTGAAATAATCAGGCAGCATTTTCGTGGCTGATAAACTTGCGGAAACGTTCGGATTTGGAGTTTCCGAATACCTCTTCAGGCGCACCATCTTCTTCGACCAAGCCCTGGTGAACGAAGACCACGCGATTGGATACATCGCGGGCAAAACCCATTTCGTGCGTAACAACCAGCATGGTGCGGCCTTCTTCCGCAAGACCGCGCATAACGCGCAGCACTTCGCCAACGAGTTCTGGATCGAGCGCCGATGTTGGCTCGTCGAACAGCATGACCTTTGGCTTCATGGCGAGCGCACGGGCAATTGCTGCTCGCTGCTGCTGGCCGCCGGAAAGATGAGCCGGATAAAAATCGCGCTTATCAGCGATCCCAACCTTGGCGAGAAGTGCTTCCGCCTCTTCCACGCATTCAGCGCGCGAACGGCCCTGAACATAGATCGGCGCCTCAATGATATTCTCGAGAATGGTCTTATGAGACCAGAGATTGAAGCTCTGGAAAACCATACCAAGCTCGGAACGGATGCGCGAAACCTGTCTCTTGTCAGCCGGATAGGCTTCACCTTTGGAGTTCTTCGCCATGCGAATAGTCTCGCCGGAAACGGTGACTTTCCCCGAAGTTGGGATTTCCAGCAGATTGATACAGCGCAGGAAGGTGGATTTCCCCGAACCCGAAGAGCCGAGGATTGAAATTACTTCGCCCTCGCGCGCTTCCAAAGAAATGCCCTTGAGCACTTCATTGGCGCCGAAGCTCTTGCGCAGATTTTCAACTTTCAAGGCCAGATTTGTCGCCACCGGGGCTGTTTGAGACTCAACTTTACTCACGATGTTTTTCCTTCGGTGGTGATCTTAACGACGGGCTGACGCAGATAAGGCGTAAGCTTGTATTCCGCGAACATGAGCACGCGTGTCAGAACGAAGTTGATTGCAAGATAGATGGCGCCCGCAATAACGAACACTTCAATCGCGCGATAGGATTCAGCGATCAGCTTGGCGGCGATGCCTGTCACTTCCATCAAGGTGATGATAGAAGCCAGCGACGTCGCCTTGACCATGGAGATCATTTCATTGCCATAGCCGGGCAGTGCCTGGCGGATTGCCAGCGGCATGACGACACGGCGGAAGCAGGTGAAGCGTGACATACCACAGGCTTTTGCAGCTTCGATCTGTCCATTTGGAACCGAGAGAAGACCGCCGCGGATGATTTCACTGGCATAGGCTGCATTGTTCAGCGTCAGAGCAATAATCGCACACCAGTAAGGTTCACGCAGGACCGGCCAGAGGAATGAGTAGCGGATGACCGGAAACTGGCTGAGGCCGTAATAGATGATGAAGATCTGCACCAGGAGCGGCGTGCCGCGAAATACGAATACGTAAAGCCGAGCAATCCAGTCAAGAACAGCGATGCCCGACAGACGCATCATAGCAAAAAGCAAGGCCAGAATAGCGCCAAAGACAATCGAGCTTGCTGCAAGCTGAAGGGTCAGCGGCACGCCGCTGATCATCTGAAAGAAGGCTTCAGAATAAAATTGAAGATTCATTTTGCCCTCCGGACGCCACGCGAAAAGTGGCGTTCAGCTGCTTGCAGTATGGTGCCGGAAACCGACGAGATCAGCAGATACAGCGCACCAGCGATGAGGAAGAAGTTGAACGGCAGGCCAGTTGAGCCGGCGCCAATCTGTGCCTGACGTAGAATGTCGACAACGCCGACAACAGAGATCAGAGCGGATTCTTTAAGGGCAACCTGCCAGACATTGCCAAGGCCAGGCAACGCATGGCGAAGTGCCAGCGGCGCGATGATGCGACGAAACTTGAGCGTCTGTCCCATGCCACAGGCAGAGGCCGCTTCAAGCTCGCCCTTGGAAACCGCACGGAATGCACCGCGGAGAACTTCCGTGTGATGCGCCCCGCAGGAAATGCCGATTGCAAGCACACCAGCGAGGAATGCGGGAAAGCCGATAAAGCCCTGCGCACCAAAAAAGCGACCGATCGCCGTTACCGCAGCACTGCCGCCGAAATAGAACAGATAGATCACAAGAAGGTCGGGAATGCCGCGAATGATGGTTGTGTAACCATCCGCAATTCCGCGCAACGCAAGACCACCGGAAATCTTCGCCCAGGCAGCAAAAACGCCGATGATTGCTCCAAGAAGAAAGCCGAGGACTGCGAGCGAAACGCTCACCAAGGCGGCCATCATCAGCACATAGCCCCAGCCGTCCGGCCCGAAGCTCAGAATATCGAGAAACGCCTTCATGATGCGTCAGACCATGTGGGGGATTGCGAAATCAATGTCATATTGCTTTCCGGGTATTTCTTTAGATCGCCCAACTGGATGCACAAACGTCGATCTAAATTATTGAATATAAGCTTCTTGCTTCAGGCTTACGACTTCACTTTTCAGACGCAGGCAAAGCTGGTTGAACACTGTCCGGGATCGGATTCACAAAAATTGCCCCATTGAGCTTCTTCTCATGATCTTCTTTGGCTCTCGCGATCTGCTCCGGATTGCGGAACAGCTCTATAGCCGTACTTCCCATAATCTTCGCCGCATGAGCCATGCCTTTGTGCGCTGCAGGCAGTTTACCCTGCGCGACCATCTGCCATGAATGAAGCGGCGTGCCGATTGCACAGGTTGCACCGCGCATCTGCACAGTTGGAACAACCCAGCTTACGCTACCCACATCCGTGGAGCCAACGAGCGAGTTATCGCCCTTATAAGGCTCATAGTTGTCTGCGCAAAGCGCAATTTCAGCGTTTGGTTGGACACCGAAGCGGCGGAAGGCATCGGAGATGTCTTCTTTGGTCAGTGTTGCCTGAAAACGCTTTGCAGTTTCGCGGTCCTGTTCATCAAAAACCGGCGGACCAAGGCGATCGAGTTCGCGTTGCATCAGCTGTTCCAGCGCCGGATTGCCAATCAGATTGGCATCACCACTGACGATATTGCTCTTGACCGTTGTTTCGGTCATCAGAGCCGCACCATCGGCAATCTTCTTGACCCGTTCCAGCAGAACCTGCATTTGCGGCAAGTCCAGCGCGCGGATCAAATAGCGCACGCTCGCCTTTGCCTGCACTACATTTGGGGCAAAACCACCCGTATCGGTGACTGCATAGTGGATGCGTGCCGATGACGGCATGTGCTCGCGCATATAATTCACGCCGACATTCATCAGCTCGACGGCATCAAGCGCACTGCGCCCAAGATGCGGCGCGGATGCTGCATGAGCTGCGCGGCCGGTGAAGTTGAAATTGATTTCGTTGCAAGCCAGGGAAACCGGATCGTTTACGCCAGAAAAAGGCGCCGGATGCCAGCAGAACGCAATATCAACATCGTCAAACAAGCCTTCACGTACCATGAAGCCCTTGGCTGATCCGCCCTCTTCGGCAGGGCAGCCATAATAACGGACACGCCCTTTGATGCCATTGGCCTCAAGATATTCCTTCACAGCGGCAGCAGCCAGAAGTGAACCGGAACCGAGCAGGTTGTGGCCACAGCCATGCCCGTTGCCGCCCGCTTCAATCGGCTGCTCTTCCGCTACACCGGCGAGCTGGCTCAACCCGGGAAGCGCATCGAACTCGCCCAGAATGGCTATGATCGGACCTTCTTCACCAGCCTCGCCCATCACAGCGGTTGGCAGACCTGCAATACCACGTTGCACGCGGAAGCCTTCGGCTTCCAGCTGCGCTGCATGAGCGTCGCTCGACTTGTATTCTTCGTAATTGGTTTCTGGGTTATCCCAAACCGTATCGCTCAGTTCGAAATAGGCCGCGCTCTTTGCGTCAACAATATCCCAGATGTCGTGATGGTTCTTCAACTTGAGGTCCACGCTCTCGGCTCAATTTTCAACATTTCAGTCGGAAGAAGCAGGTCTAGGACAATCGAGAAGACCAAGGCCTCGGCTTCTTTTTTATCGGCTTTTGTGGCCGAAACAGTTCGATCTGACTGCTGCCACAGAAGAGAACGCTCCTCCCGAGCGGTACCTAGAGGTACTCTAAACTGGTGGCAACAGATATAAGTGAAATTGCTCAAAAGACATATCAGAAGTGACATTATGGCCAGCAAGAGTTTCCGGTTTGATAAGCCATTATGCGGATAGGTAACGATACGCTTTAGAACACGAAGGCCATTCAGGCCGCAGCGGAGGCTGCATCGATTAAGGCCGATGCAGCCTCCAACTGGCTTATGAGCGTTTGAGCTCATCTTCATCCATGTCTACTGCAAGACAGCTCAAACATTGAATTGAAAGCCATCGACCGTGAAAGCCTGCCCAGTGATGAAGCACGGCTCCGATGTCGCAAGGAAAGTTACCAAGCGTGCCACATCGTCGGCACAACCTAGCCGTCCCAATGCAATTCCCTTGATAACTTCATCCGCGCGTTCAGTGACATTCGTGTCGATCTCAGTGCGAATGACACCAGGACAGATGGCGTTGACCGCAATGTTTGGACCCAGTTCCTTGGCAAGGGAACGAGTCATGCCAAGGATACCGGCTTTTGCTGCCGCATAAGCGAACTTGCTGACCGCCGCCGTTACACCGCCCGAATAGGCGTTGAGCGACGACATTGAAACAATCCGGCCGCCACCCTGCTTCAGCATATGTGGTGCAGTATGCTGAATGTAATTGAAGCAGCTTTTCAGATTGATCGCGATTGCACGGTCAAACTCGTCTTCAGTTATCTCAAGAATGCCGACAGGAGCGGAACGCCCGGCATTGTTGAGCAGGAAGTCGACGCGCCCAAAGGTTTCAATTGCCTGGGCGACAATTTCACCTGCCCGCTTATGGCTAGAGACATCAGCAACACATTGAAGCGCACGCACGCCCAGAGCTTCGATCTCAGCTGCCGTATCAGCGAGCTCCGCCTCGAGTAGATCGACCAGTGTCACATGATAACCAGCTCGCGCCAGATCGAGAGCACATGCCTTGCCAATTCCTCGCGCGCCCCCCGTGACGATGGCAACTCTATCTTCAGTCTTCATTTCAAAACGTGCTCCTTTTGTGTTGCCTTGTGATCGTATGTCTGTCACATTATTCCACAATAGGAATTTGGTTCACATATATGAACATTGAAAACAACGGCGAAGTTAAATCGGCAGTCAGGGTTCTCGAAATTCTCGAATTCCTTGCTCGCGCTCACAAACCGGTCACATTGAAAGCGATTGTTACCGAACTGGGCTATCCAAAGAGCAGCACTTTCAATCTGCTCGCAACCTTGGTTGCGCGGGCTTATGTCGTCCGCGACGACACCGAGTCCTATAAGATTCATGATGCTTTCCGGAACGGCCCCGGCTGGTGCAGCGGTAGCGACGCCTATCTGATCGCAACAGCACAACCGATCATGGATGCCATGCGCGATACCGAAGGCGAGACGGTATTTCTCGGCGCGCGCCGTAAGGATGGTCGCGTCAAGCTTCTGGCCAAGAGTGCGAGCCATCAGGTGGTGCGCTTCGATTCTGATCTCACAGGCTCGGACCCCGCCTACTGCACTGCAATGGGCCGTATCCTTCTCGCGCATTGGCAACCTGAAAAGACAGCAAGCTACCTCGCCAAAGAACGCATCATACCGCTCACCGACAAAACAGTAATTGACCGCGTGCAGATCCGCCGCATCATCGATGCTGCCCGAGAAAACGGCTACGCGATTTGTGACGAAGAAGCGGTCATCGGCGGTTCAGGTGTTGCTGCACCGGTTTTTGATGCCAGCGGAGAGGTAATTGCCACGTTGAATATGGCAACGATTTCATCGCGGTTCACTGCTTGCCGGCAACGTATGATCGACGCAGTGATCAAGCATGCAGCCGAGTTGAGCGCTCGCCTTGGACATAAACCAGCACCAGCCACAACAGTTAAGCAGTAAAATGGATATACATTTCAAAGAGAAGCGAGTCCTGGTCACCGGAGCCGCGAGGGGAATTGGGCGTGCCATATGTGAGGCGTTCGCCGAAGATGGTGCATCGGTTACTGCAACGGATGTTCTTGATGAGGAACTGGCGAAACTCGTTAGTGAAGCACGTCCGGCACGCGGTGGGTCAATCCGTACCGCCCATCTTGATGTCACTGACGAAGCAGCAATTGCCGAATTGACAGCGGAAGCTGAAAAAGACGGCGGTTTCGATATTTTCGTGCATGTGGCAGGTGGGGTTCTTGGGCAGAAAAAACGCCCCCTTGAGGAAGTACCGGCTGACGACTGGGATCGTATTTACGATATTAATGTGCGTGGCGCATTTCTTGTCGGCAAAGCGGTCGTTTCCTCTATGAAAGCCCGTGGCACGGGCAAAATGGTATTCATTTCAAGTGGTGCGGGGCTTGGCGTTAGCCTGACCGGCATTCAAGCATATGCCAGTGCAAAAGCCGCCCTTATAAGCCTCGCACGCCAGCTTGGTCACGAACTCGGCCCATTCGGGATCAATGTCAATGCGGTGGCTCCCGGCTTCCTGCGCACAAGTCCCGATTATGAGCGACAGTGGGCGTCTTATGGCGACGATGGCCAGGCTGCGATGATCAATGAAATTCCGCTGCGTCGTATCGGACTACCAGAAGATATTTCCAATGCCGTGCTCTTTCTCGCTTCGCCCTATGCAAGCTGGATCACAGGCCAGACCTTATCGGTCAGTGGAGGACCGACAACATGACAACTGATACACCCGTTCCAACATGGACCTGGCCAGAAGAGCGGCTGCAGACCATCATGAACCGTGCTCGTGCTGGTCGTAGCTTCAAGCCGGCGGCTTGGGCCAATGGTGCTAAGTGTGCAGTTGGCCTGTCGTTCGATTCCGACCATGACACTTTCGAATTGCGTGATGGCGGCAAATCGATTTCTGCTCTTTCACAAGGACAATTCGGTCCAAGGCAAGGCATTCCGCGCATTCGTGCATTGCTGCGCAACAACAACATCCCCGCGACATTCTTTGTGCCAGCAGTTTCGGCGATCCATTATCCTGACGAGCAGCGCGCCTTAATTGATGAGGGCCATGAAATTGCCCTTCACGGCTGGATTCACGAACGAAATACTTTGCTTGATGGAGATACCGAGCGCGACCTGCAACATCGTTCTGCTGATGCGCTAGAAAAGATCACGGGAATTCGACCCGTGGGCATCAGAACGCCATCATGGGATTTTAGTGACAATACTCTGCACATTACCGCCGAAATGGGCCTACTTTACGATTCTTCGCTCATGGCAGACGTCGATTGTTATGAGCTTTTGCTGAATGGCGAGCCGAGCGGCGTGACTGAACTGCCGGTCGAGTGGATTCGTGATGATGCTGCCTATCTGGTTATGGATCGTTGGGGCGGTTTGCGTCCACAGATTGCGCCACATGATATTCTCCAGATTTTCATTCGCGAATTTGATGCTGCTTATGACGAGGGCGGGATTTTCCAGCTGACGATGCACCCGGATATCATTGGTCATCGGTCACGGATCTGGATTTTGAAAGAACTGATCGGCCACATAAAGCAACATCAGGATATTTGGTTTGCCACGCATGCGGACATCGCGCGCTTTGCAAAGCTAAACGGCTGAAAATATTAAACTTTTTTCGATAATTTTTCGAGCCCGACCTGAGTTTCAGGTCGGGATTTTCCGCTTTTTGATCAACGCATGTTGCCTTTCAGTATTCAGAACAAAATTCATATATATGAACCAAATTCCGCTTTTCATCCCTCGCAAGTGGGTACACACTTGATTTTGAAGAAGGGCGTGGAAACTCAATCCTAACAAGACTCCATCCCGAAACAATCATAAGAACGAGGGAACTATGTTCAAGAAAATCGCCGCTATAAGTCTATGCACCCTCTCCGTCCTCTACAGCGGAAGCGTGCTTGCGAAAGACTGGAAGACAGTCACAGTTGGCGTGGAAGGTGCCTTTCCGCCATTCAACCTCACCACTCCTGGTGGTGAGCTTCAGGGGCTTGATCTGGATGTTATCAAGGAAGTCTGCAAGCGTGCTGAACTTGATTGCAAGATCGTAGCGCAGGATTGGGACAGCCAGATTCCGTCACTTCTCGCTGGCAAGTTTGATGTGGTCCTGACGATGGGCCCCAACCCTGAGCGTCGCAAAGCAATCGACTTCTCCGCCCCATATGTAATCACACCCAATACTTTCCTGGTTCCGGCCGAAGGACCATTGGCCAATCTGCCTCACACAGGTGAAAGCCTCTCTACTGATACCGAAGAAGGTAAAAAGGCTATTGCTGATATCAAAGAAGCGCTAAAAGGCAAGACGATCGGCGCTTCACTTTCCACCAGCCAGTTGCAGTTTGTAGAAGAAAACTTCGGCGATGCGGTCCAAGTCCGAACCTATAAGGGATCGGAACAAATCAAGCTCGACCTGCAGTCGGGCCGCATCGATGGTCAGTATGACAATGTTGTTTTCGCACGTGATCGCGCGGAAAAAAGCAATGGTGTGCTGAAGATTACCGGACCACTTCTCGTCGGCGGCATTCAGGCAACGAACGTCTGCCTCGGACTAAGAAAAGACGAACCGGAATTGAAAGCCAAGCTCGATAAGGCCATTGGCGAAATGCAGGCCGATGGGACACTCTCGAAAATGTCCGAGAAGTGGTTCTCTATGGATTTGAGCCCGAAGA
Source organism: Ochrobactrum sp. BTU1 (assembly GCA_018798825.1). Classification (NCBI taxonomy): domain Bacteria; kingdom Pseudomonadati; phylum Pseudomonadota; class Alphaproteobacteria; order Hyphomicrobiales; family Brucellaceae; genus Ochrobactrum; species Ochrobactrum sp. BTU1. The sequence goes on from CP076355.1 coordinate 1,534,384, forward strand.
GTTAAGCGGGACACAAACAAAAAGCAAAAGCGCGCTGTTCTCACAGCGCGCTTTTTTTATCAGAAGTCCCAGTCTTCGTCTTCCGTCGCGACTGCTTTGCCGATCACATAAGAGGAACCGGAGCCGGAGAAGAAGTCGTGGTTCTCGTCGGCATTCGGCGAAAGCGCCGAGAGGATAGCCGGGTTTACCTTGCAGGCTTCTGCAGGGAACAGAGATTCATAGCCGAGATTCATCAATGCTTTGTTTGCATTGTAGTGGAGGAACTTTTTGACATCTTCGGTGAGACCAACGCCATCATATAGCGCTTCGGTATAACGCACCTCATTGTCGTAAAGCTCCAGCATTAGGTCGAAGGCAAAATCCTTGATCTCCTGCTTTTTGACTTCATCAAGCTTCTCAAGCGCGCGCTGATATTTGTAGCCGATATAATAGCCGTGAACAGCCTCATCGCGGATAATAAGGCGGATGAGGTCGGCCGTGTTGGTAAGCTTGGCGCGGCTCGACCAGTACATTGGCAGATAAAAGCCGGAATAGAACAGGAAGCTTTCCAGAAACACGCTGGCAATCTTCTTCTTGAGCGGATCTTCAGCATTGTAATTGTCGAGGATCAGCTGCGACTTCTTTTGCAGGAATTCGTTTTCTTCCGACCACCGATAGGCATCGTCCACGTCAGGCGTCAAGCATAGCGTCGAGAAGATCGACGAATAAGAACGCGCATGAACCGCTTCCATGAAGGAAATGTTAGACAGAACCGCTTCTTCATGTGGGGTCGAGGCGTCATCCATCAGTTTGACAGCGCCAACAGCACTCTGGATCGTATCCAGAAGCGTCAGGCCTGTGAACACGCGGATGGTGAGCTGCTTCTCTTCAGCTTTCAGCGTTTCCCACGACTGAATGTCATTGGAAAGCGGCACCTTTTCCGGCAGCCAGAAATTGCCGGTCAAACGGTTCCAGACTTCAAGGTCTTTGTCGTCTTCGACCCTATTCCAGTTGATGGCCCGCACGACAGCCGGCTTTTTCGCATTGTTGTTTTTAAACTGCATATTCATTTGTCTCTACCTTGATTTGGATCGGCGTGAGATTCTGGCTAAGACGTACAGTAAATGGTGGGGTTCGAGAGCCGGAGCGCAGCGTACATAAAAGTACCCGGAGCACCGGCTCGCAGAACAATGCCATTTGCAGTTCGCCAGAGCCTGAATATCCGCGATCCTAGAGGGCGCAGGAAACGCAGCCTTCTACCTGCGTGCCTTCAAGCGCCATCTGGCGCAGTCGGATGTAATAAATCGTCTTGATGCCCTTCTTCCAGGCGTAGATCTGCGCCTTATTGATATCGCGCGTGGTGGCGGTATCGCGGAAGAAAAGTGTAAGCGACAGCCCCTGATCGACATGCTGCGTTGCCGCTGCATAAGTGTCGATGATCTTCTCCGGGCCAATCTCGTAAGCATCCTGATAATATTCAAGATTATCATTCGTCATGAAGGCGGCCGGGTAATAGACGCGGCCAATCTTGCCCTCTTTACGGATCTCGATCTTGGAAACAATCGGATGGATCGAAGAGGTCGAATGATTGATGTAGGAGATCGAGCCTGTTGGCGGCACGGCCTGCAAGTTCTGATTATAAAGTCCGCCTTCCATGACGGCCTTTCTCAGTTCCTGCCAGTCTTGCTGCGTCGGGATCGCAATTCCGGCATTCTCGAAAATCTCGCGAACCTTCTCCGTTGCAGGCTGCCAGGCCTGATCGGTATACTTGTCGAAATATTCACCCGTCGCATATTTCGATTTCTCAAAGCCCTTGAACGAACTTTTCTGTTCAACAGCGATAAGATTGGACGCGCGAACTGCGTGATAGGCCACCGTGTAGAAATAGATATTGGTGAAATCGACGCCTTCTTCCGAACCGTAGAAAATTCGTTCGCGAGCGAGATAGCCGTGCAGGTTCATCTGACCGAGGCCGATAGCATGGCTTTCATCATTGCCACGCGCAACCGAAGGAACGGAGCCGATATGGCTCATGTCTGCAACGGCCGTCAGCGCTCGAATGGAGGTTTCGATGGTCTTTCCGAAATCCGGGCTATCCATGGCTGCTGCAATGTTGAGCGAGCCGAGATTACAGGAAATATCTTTGCCAAGATATTCATAAGACAGATCATCATTGAAGATGCTGGCTTCACTCACCTGCAGAATTTCAGAACAGAGATTGCTCATGGTGATGCGGCCATCAATCGGATTGGCGCGGTTCACCGTGTCCTCAAACATGATGTAAGGATAGCCGGATTCAAACTGAATTTCCGCCAGCACCTGGAAGAAGTCACGTGCGTTGATCTTCTTCTTACGGATACGGCCGTCATCAACCAATTCGCGGTATTTTTCGGTGACCGAAATCTCGGTCATCGGCACGCCATAGACGCGCTCGACGTCATAAGGCGAGAAGAGATACATATCCTCGTCGTTTTTAGCGAGTTCGAACGTGATGTCCGGGATCACAACGCCAAGCGACAGCGTCTTGATACGGATTTTTTCGTCCGCATTTTCGCGTTTGGTATCGAGGAAGCGCATGATATCGGGGTGATGGGCATGCAGATAAACCGCGCCCGCCCCCTGACGCGCACCAAGCTGGTTGGCATAGGAGAACGAATCCTCAAGCAGCTTCATCACCGGAATGATGCCGGAAGACTGGTTCTGGATCTGTTTGATCGGTGCACCGGATTCACGAATATTGGTCAGGCTCAGTGCCACACCACCGCCGCGCTTTGAAAGCTGCAAGGCGGAATTGATGGAGCGACCAATCGATTCCATGTTGTCTTCAACGCGCAACAGGAAACACGAGACCAGTTCGCCACGCTGCTTTTTGCCTGCATTGAGGAAGGTTGGTGTTGCCGGTTGATAACGGCCCGCAATGATTTCATCGACCATTTCGCGTGCGTGCTGTTCATTACCACGCGCAAGCGCAAGCGCCACCATGCAAACACGGTCTTCGTAGCGTTCGAGATAGCGCTTACCGTCGAAGGTTTTCAGCGTATAGCTGGTGTAATATTTGAACGCGCCGAGGAAGGTCGGAAAACGGAATTTCTTATCATAGGCATGATCGAAAAGATCGCGCACGAAATTGAAGGAATACTGATCCAGTACTTCCTGTTCGTAATAGCCTTCATCGACCAGATAATCGAGCTTCTCACGCAGATTGTGGAAGAAAACCGTGTTCTGGTTGACGTGCTGCAGGAAATATTGCTGTGCCGCCTGCCGATCGCGATGCAGCTGAATCTTTCCCTCGTCATCATACAGGTTCAGCATCGCATTGAGCGCGTGATAATCAAGCGAGGTCTCAGCAAGCTTCTGTGGCTTGCTACCCGATGCAGCACCCGTTGCCGCAGATGGCTCCTGCTTTTCCGATGAGGCGACCGTCTCGCGCTCACGGGTCAAGGTTGTGTCTGCCGTGTCCAAAATCGTTCCATCCCGTCTTTAACATTGCCAAGATCTTCGTCGGTTCCCAGCAACTCGAAACGATAGAGATAGGGAACCTGACACTTGGCAGAAATGATGTTGCCTGCGAGGCCAAAGGCCTCTCCGAAATTGCTGTTTCCAGCGGCAATGACGCCGCGAATGAGGGATCGGTTATCCGCATCATTGAGAAAGCGGATGACCGGTTTGGGAACAGCGCCTTTCGCGCCGCCGCCGCCATAGGTTGGCGTTACGAGCACAAAAGGCTCGTTGACCCGCAACAGGCCAGCATTGTCTTCGTAGCTTTCCAACGGAATACGCTTTGAACGCATTCCCAAACGCAGCACAAAGCGATGCGTGTTTTCCGATCGGCTGGAAAAATAGACGATCTGGCCCATCACAAACCCCGGCAGTAGACCGGCATTACGCCAGCGAGCTGATCATATCCGGACGGAAACCCGCCCAATGGGATTCACCCGCAACAACAACCGGCACCTGACGGTATCCGAGGCCCTGAACGAGATCATAAGCATCAGCATCGGCAGAAATGTCGATGACATCATATTCAATGCCCTGACGGTCGAGCGCGCGGGTGGTTGCGGTACACTGGACGCAGGCGGGCTTGCTATAGACGGTAACGTTCATTTTTTCCTCACTGGGGATGGAGCATTTCCAGCACTTTCGCAAAAGCATCTGGCGTTGGAGAATGCGTATAGACAGATGTTTTTATCCACTGCGCCTCAGGCAAATGAAGACGCAACAAGGCATTCGCACATGGCAAAATGTGCGTGAAAAGCAACGAAAACTGAGAGGCTCAACGCGCTTTCAGAGCGCGAATCCTTCAAACTAACCCGTAAAGGGCGGACCTGAACTGTTTGGTCTTGAATTACTCGACATGCTTGTCACCCCGAAGCTTATGAGAGGGATATACGGGGCACCAAAAAGACATGGCATTACAATGCCACAACTTATCGCGCGCCAACCGGACACCCCGCCCGTGGACGTTCTTGTTCAAGGCAGGTCTCCTGGCTCACGACTCAACGCCCGCATCCGTCTTCCCGGCCTGCGCCAGTGACATCTGGATATGAGCTCGCCGCTTACAGTTGCGGGGACAGCTACGGCTTAACAACATCCATCATGGATACCGCGCACCGTATTCCCATCTTCGCTTTTGATCCTCACGAATCGTAAGAACCTTGAACACAAGATATAGTAGCTGAAGTTAAAAAGTCGTCAATGGATAGACAGATCAAAAAAACTAAATCTAACCTTTGTTTCGTCCAGCCTGTGAATAGCAGGGATATGTAGCCGACTATTCCACAGGCGTAATCGCTTTGGGACGAAACTCGGGCTTTATGGCTTTTAAAGCCATGCGGTCCACTATATGTGGTGCCAAAAGTTTCAACCAGCGCCCCAAACGCATTTGACGCGTCAACAAAACTTCGCGTTTGCGATTGGCGATTCCATTCAGCATCAGCTCGACTGCCCGCTGAACAGACATCATATCGTCTTCGCGCACACCGCTTGTGCCAAGCACGCCACCGCTCGCGCTGTAACCCCTGGTGCGAATGTCAGTTTTGACGACACCCGGATAAACGATCGTCACCGAAATTCCGCTCGCCTCAAGCTCCGATCGTAGTGCCTCGCAGAACCCTGAAAGCGCAAATTTGGTGCCACTGTAGGCGGTGCGTCCCGGCACACCTATAAGTCCCGCAACAGATGAAACCGCTACAATGCGGCCTTTGGTTTTGGCGAGATGCGGAAGTGCTGCATGGATCGGCCAGACGCTGCCCCAGTAGTTAAGCTCCATCAGATCATGCATCCATTGCAAATCTTCCGGTTTTATCTCGGCAAAATTGGCATGGGCCGACATCCCCGCATTCACGATCAGCGTATCGATCCGCCCAAACGCAGTAGCCGTCTTTTCAATAAGCTCAATACAGGCATTGTGGTCCGTAACATCCGTTGGAACGACCAGTACTTGACTGCCTAAATGTTCAAGCTCCACAGCAAGTCCCTGCAACTTCTCGACATTGCGTGAAGCCAGAACCAGTGCTGCCCGCACCCCATCCCGCGCACTGAGCTGCCGCGCGGTTTCAGCGCCGATACCATCGGATGCACCTGTGATGATCGTTACTTCCATGAAGCCCTCCCTTGCTCCCATGAATGAACGTGTTCCTAAGCTTACGTTCCAGCGCACGTGGCCGTCCACTACAAGGATTTTGGGTATAGTCGCACCCTAGGTTCACAATGCCGTGTGGACCGAGCGTCAAAGAGTTTAAGGAAATCAATAAGCTGAAGAACGGTCTCCTCCAGGAAGCTATTGAATCGATTAAAATCCTTCGTCTTGGTCGAAGGGATAATTTGACAGCTGGGCTAAATATCCTGTATCGATCTACTAAATCCTGAACATTGTTCAATATATTGAACAATTAAGAAGAGGTCCTCCCAAGCATCTCTTCGGACAACCGGTGCAACGGCTGCATCGGAAAACTGTCGATCCGGCTTTCCTATACGTGAAAGCTGGATCGTTTGAAACCCAGCGCCTCTGTGCCGGCGAGGAATGAGAGACCTCGGCTCTGGGAAAAATTTGAATAAGGGTGGAAATAATGACTGTAGGTATCAAGCCATTTTCGTTCGACACGGTTGGCTCAATGCTTGTGGAATGGGGGGCTGCAAAGCGTCTCGGCGAAGTTCTGGGAGAACGTTTCTCAGAACGCAAAATCCTCATCGTGACCGACAAAGGCTTGCACAAGGCTGGCGCCCTGGACGAAGCGCTTGTTTCGCTTGAGAAGGCTGGCTTCGGCATCAGCATTTTTGATTCCGTCGTTGCTGATCCACCGGAATCAGTGCTGTTTGAATGTGTCGATCAAGCCAAGAAAGCGGGTTGCGATATCGTGTTGGGCCTCGGCGGAGGTTCCTCGATGGACATTGCAAAGCTTGCTGCAGTGCTAATCGTCTCCGAACAGGAACTGTCCGAGCTTTATGGTATAGGTAAAGTGCAGGGTACGCGGCTGCCGCTGATCCAGATCCCAACCACTGCTGGCACCGGATCGGAAGTGACCAACATCACGATTCTAACCACGGGTGAAACCACCAAGATGGGCGTCGTTTCCCGTCAGCTTTATGCAGATTTCGTCATTCTGGATGCCGAACTGACATGCGGTCTGCCGGCGCTTCACACGGCAGCCACCGGCATCGACGCCATGGTTCACGCCATTGAAGCCTATACCAGCCGTATCAAGAAAAATCCTCTTTCTGACGCATTCGCGCGCGAAGCGCTAAAGCTCTTGTCAGCCAATCTGGTTGCTGCCTGCGAAAGCGGCAATGATCGCCATGCACGCGAAGCCATGTTGCTTGGAGCAAACTATGCCGGTCAAGCCTTCTCCAACTCGCCGGTTGGCGCCGTTCACGCATTGGCTTACCCGCTCGGTGGTCACTATCATGTGCCCCATGGCCTTTCCAACGCCCTGATGCTGGGACCAGTCCTGCGCTTCAACATGGCGGGCGCAGCTCAACTTTATGCAGAGCTTGCAGACCTGTTGCTCGACAAGTCGGAGGGCACGACGGAGCAACGTTCGGCAGCTTTCGTTGATTATATGGAAGACCTGATGAACCGCTCTGGAGCACCACGCCGCCTGCGGGACGTTGGTGTCACCGAAGAAAGCCTCGAAACGCTTGCTCGCGATGCAATGCTTCAGACACGTCTTCTGGGGAACAACCCAGTTGAAGTAACAGAAGCTGACGCCTTGGCGCTTTATCGCGAAGCATTCTGATCCAACACTGACAATTCAAACAGCATCCCGGAAGGCGTGGCTATCATCGCCGCTCTTCGGGAGCGCTGTTTCGTTCCTTCGGAGTAAAACCTTGAGCACTGAACGCATCGACGGTCAGGAGCAGCCATATTGGCCTGCCGGACCGTTCAAAATCCGTCTGCCTTTCGTTCACTATAAATTCGAGTGGCCTGATTATTGTCAGGGCCTTTTGATGTGTGCAGTCGACCTCTCGGCCATTCCATTGATGGCCGAATTGCTCGGAATGCCATTTGAAGTGGCGCTGGCCGTCGTCGTTCTCAACGGCCTGTTCTACCTCACCCATCACCTGCTCGGCGACCCGGTCGTTCCGGGTTGGATCACCCCTGCCGTACCGCTCATTATGGCGTATTGCGCGACCTTTCCCGAAGGTCCGGAGCGGATCCATGCTCTTGTATCCTTCCAGATGACATTGGGGCTATTATCGATATTCATCGGCGCGACTGGCATCGCAAATCGCGTGATTGCCGCTATTCCGCAGGCGATCAAATCCGGTATTATCATTGGTGCTGGCTTTGCAGCGGTGATTTCGGTCTTTAAGGTCGGCGGCAACTTCGACATTTTCCCGTTCACCATCGCGATCTCGATCGGCCTGTGCTTCTATTTGATGTTCTCGCCGCAGTTCGCACGCCTTTCGCGCAATGGTGGCTTTTTCGGTTTGATCGGAAAGCTCGGCGTTCTGCCGTGCATCCTGCTCGCCGTGATTGTCGCTCCACTATTTGGCGAAGCAAAATGGCCCGAATTCCAGTGGACGATCTCATCGCCGGATTTCACGACGCTCTGGCGCGAATACACGATCTTTGGTCTCGGCCTGCCGCCCCTCTCGATGTTCCTGACGGCTCTGCCGACGGTTCTCGCTACCTATATCGTTCTTTTCGGTGACGTTCTGAAAACCAAGTCGATCCTCGGCGAAGCACAGCTTCAGCGCCCGGATGAAAAGATCGATTACAGCGCCGACCGCGCCCACCTTGTTTTCGGTATCCGTAACACCGGCATGTCGGTTCTCGGTCCCGATGTGACAATGTGCGGACCCGTATGGGCTGCGATGCAGGTCGTCATCTGCGAACGCTTCTCAAAGGGCAAGAAGTCGATGCACTCGCTCTTCGGCGGTGCGGGTTCGTTCCGCTGGGGCACCAATACAGGCTTGTTCCTGATGCCAATCGTGACGCTCGTTCAGCCGATCCTGGGTGTGGCGCTAACCCTGACACTGCTCATCCAGGGCTACGTTTCCGTTCGCATCGGCGTGATGGAAGCCCGCTCGCAACGTGATCTTGGCATCGCTGGTGTCACGGGTGCCGTTCTGGCGACGCGCGGTGCTGGATGGGCGTTTGCCACCGGCGTTGTACTCTGCTTGATTATCTATGGCCGAGACTTCTTCAAGGGCGAGACCGATCGCACCTTCGTCAAGGATCAGCAATCGCAGTAATCTGACCAACAAGTCTCCCGGAGAACCGCCGGGAGACTTCCAAGGCGAATAAGTTACCACAAGGAAGATTTGCCTCTTCAAGAATATTCCTATAGATTTCAGCCGCAGTCCGGCAATCGCATTTCTCCTCCCAACGTCTATTGCCGCGCGCTGCGTGTCAATTCGGAGTAAAAATTGCGTAGTGAACAATCTATTCTTCAAATATCCATAGCAGTTACTATTTTTGTTGCAGGCTTTGGTGTCGTTTTCGGCCTTTTGTCTGGATCATTTTCTATTGTCTTTGACGGTGTTTACATGTTTGCGGACGCTGCGATGAGCGGGCTTGCACTTGTTGTTGCCCGGCTCATCGCATTGTCTGCGCTACCAGAACCTCCAAGCGGGAAATTGCGTGATCGCTTCACCATGGGTTTCTGGCATCTTGAACCGATGGTTCTAGGCCTCAATGGCATCATGTTGACGGGGGTAGCGATATACGCACTCATCAATGCCATCGGCAGTCTGATGCATGGTGGCCGCGACCTCGAATTCAGTTACGCGATCTTCTATGCAGTTGTTGCTCTGATTGCATGCCTTGGCATGGCGTGGCTCGAAACCCGTGCCAACCGCAGATTGAAATCCGACTTCATTGCGCTTGATGCCAAGGCGTGGATCATGTCAGGTGGCATAACCGCTGCACTCCTGATCGCGTTTGTAGTCGGCTATTTCATTCAGGGTACCCGGTTCGACTGGGTGACACCTTATATCGATCCCGCTGTTCTCGCCCTAGTCTGTATCGCAATCATTCCGATGCCGATCGGGACCATCAAGCAGGCCCTTGCAGACATGCTGCTTGTGACACCTCTCGATCTCAAGCACCATGTGGATCAGGTTGCAAAAGAAGTCGTTGAGCGCAATGGCTTCAAGTCTTATCGCGCCTATGTCGCCAAGGTTGGGCGCGGAAAGCAGATCGAACTCTACTTCATCGTGCCCCCCGATCAGCCCGCAAGAAAGCTCGAAGAATGGGATGCATTACGCGATGAAATCGGCGATGCGCTTGGCGGCGAAGGTCCAGATCGCTGGCTGACGATTGCCTTCACCACGGATGTTGAATGGGCCGTTTAACGGCCCATTCAACATCCATTATTCAGTACGCTGACGACGTTTCGTCATCAGCATGGGCGCATATTCCAATACATACAGACCAAAGGCCAGCATCCAGAAAAGCGCCGAGGCCGCCAGCAATGTATGAAAGAAATTTGGCATCATTTCCGCGAATGGTCGGATTATCGCTGACAGTATCAGGCACAGATAGGCGATTTGGGTTGTGGGCGACGCGACAAGTTCACGTCCCGTGTGCCCGCGGGTGGCTCGCGTCATCACTGCCAACATCATGCAGCCAATAACGCCCACAGTCATAACGTGAAGAGCTGAAAATGGATTGAGCTGTTCGATTGCCGCCGCCGCTATGGCAACGAAACCGACAGGCACAAAGAAATAGGCAACGTGTAGGACAAGAACGAGCTTGTCTTTTGCCACGCTCCATCCACGCCAACGATAAAGCCGCACAAGATGCAGACAAGCTGCAATGATTGCGATGACCGCCGTCAGCGAATGTTCCGGTGCCACAGTCCAACTCACGCAGGCGATGGCACCAACAACAATAGCAAGACCATCATAGCGATTGAACGGCTTCGGAAAGCGATTGGCGCCCATACGATTAAGCCAATTACGGGTGAAGCTTGGGATGATACGTCCACCGATTAACATAACCAGCAGCACATAAGCACTAACTCCGGCGCGATTGGCAATGGCTATGTCTCCGTTTGTTATAGCCAGATAATGGAAGCAGATATTGGCAAGCATAACGATTGCCACGCCGATCAAAACCTTGAGGTTCTTCCATTGATGACCGGCAATGATTTCGCGCGAAGCGATAAACAAAAGCAACGGCAGAAAGAGGCTTTCAATGCCGATTGCGATATAGAGATCAACGAGATCGGGAACCAGAAAAACCAATCGTCCTAAGAGCCACACACTGAACAGCAGGGCAAGGGATTGTCCTGAAACTGGCAAGCGGCCAGTCCAGTTCGGAACGGCTGTCAAAAGAAATCCAGCAAGAATGGCCGACGAAAAGCCAAACACCATCTCATGCGCGTGCCAATTGAGCGCGCCATACGCGCCGCCAACCGTCAAACCGAATGTGAGAGAGAGTATCCAGAGCAGCATGGCCAGAACGGCCCATATTGCACCACCCAGAAAAAATGGGCGAAACCCATAGCTGAAGATCGCCGGGCCCGTCTTTTTATTGCCGCGAGCGATGGCTCCACGACGTTCGGAGGGCATTGCGAAGGGGGGTGTTTGAGCAGTTGAGGCTGCGGGGGTGGCCAGCAGGCCTTCCTTTATCGTCATGACGTCCTCATCATGGAACCGCAGCCAGAGCGCATCGTATCTGTCTCGAATTGACCTGCGCTCTAGCATCATAGAGTTATGCAGCAACGCTGCACATTTGAAACCCATTATTTCGCGCTGGCAATTGCCTTTTCGAGGCGCGCTTGAACGGGTTTGGGCTTCTTGGTAGCAACGATTTCTTCAAGATTGGCCGGATTATCACCGACAACGATCAGAGCAACCATGCCCATCGCATAGTGCGGCGTGCACTTGACAAAATATGCGCCGGGTTCGGAGACGGAAAGAACGTAATTCTCGTTAATCTTACTTTTGAATTTTTCCGCAGCGGGCGGGATCATGTCCTTGATCGACTCGACATTGTGTCCTTTGTCGACCGGAATGAATGTAATCGTGTCGCCGGGATTTGCCTTGATGTAGGCAGGCTCAAAAACCATTGCACCTTCAGCGCCCTTATTGAGCATATGAACCTCAATATTTTCGGCCAAGGCGGGAGCAGCCATCGCAAAGCAAAGTCCGAATGCTGCGAAGGGAATCGCAAACTTACGCATCTAATTTCATCTCCATGGGCCGGCCTCTGCAGCATCATGATGGTGCCCGAAGAACCGCGCTGTTGGAGATTTAGACCGACTCCGTTTCATTCTCTTTGATTGGGATCAAACACATTCAATATTGTTGATTATGACAGTCAGATATCTCGGACAATCTGCTGAAGCGCCCCTTGGTCGATCGAGAAACGATGGTGATTTGCATCACACAGCGAAAAGCTGCTTCGGCAAGAAGTCGAGACTGCACGCCAAAATAAGCGTGACTTGCATGCCACATATCCCGTTAATCACAGATTACACAAAAATTGTAGGTTGCGATTAGCGCAACGATTTCATGTCTTTGCGATGTGTTTCAAAACGTACCCACAAATGTGATCGCCGTTTGTGTTGACTATTAACACTTCGTTAACCACAGTTTGTTGCAATCTGTTACACTGCGTTACAATCGCAATAGCAGGCTATTTTGATACGAGGTGCATATTGGAAAAAATACGGCAGATAAAACAGCAGTCCTTACAGGTAAGGAATAGCTCTGCCGTGTCCCAGATGACATCCTTCTGGGGCCTTATGCGCGCTTACTGGGTATCCGATCGCTGGAAAGAAGCCTGGGCCCTTACATTTGCTATCTTCGTTTTCACCGCCTTCATCAGCAAAACCACCGTATGGGTTGCAGAAGCTTCCGGGCTTCTGATGAACTCGATCGTCAATGTGAAAAGCGCCCCTGTTCAGAACCCGCTTATGGCAATTGCTATGAATGCTGGCGTACTGATCCTCCTGATGTTGGCCAAGGATGTGCTTCTGGTCGGCTTACGACATCTTCTGTCGACGACATTGCACCGCAAATGGCGTAAATGGCTAAACGATAGCTTCTCTGATGCAATGCTGGATCGAAATCACACCCATTTTCATCTGCAGCAGGGCAAGGGTTCAAACCTTCCCGACAACGTTGACCAGCGCCTGCAGGAATCCATCAAGGGTATGACGGGCGGTGCAATCGGTCTTGTGATGGGTGTTGTCGGCGTCGTGCTTTCGGCTTTCTTCGTCGGCCAGAAACTATTGGAGATTTCGACCGAAGTAACCGGCCTCGAGTTCCTCGGCTCTTATGGTGGTGCAGTTCTGGCTTTCACCGCGATCATTATCTATGTGCCGATTGGCACACTGATTGCGATCAAGATTGGCCGCCAGCTGGAGCGTCTTAATCTCGGTATGCAGAAAGCTGAAGGTTCCTATCGTGGAGAGTGGACCACGCTTCTGCGCCGCAGTTTTCAGATATCAGCCTCAGATGGCGAATCCGTCCAGCGATCCGTGAACAAGCGTCTTTACAAAGAAGTTGATGGCACCTGGAACAAACTTAACCGCTTTGATGCTGCCTATCTGGCCTTTTCGCAAGCCTATGGATTCATGTCCAACCGCATCATTGCTTATATTCCGGGCCTTGTTCCCTATATGAGCGGCGCTGTCAGCTTCCGCAATTATGTGACGGGCGCTGAACTGGTTGCAGCCATGATTAATGATTGCTCCTGGTTCATTCAGGTCATGCCAGCCATTGCCAATCTAAGGGCAAATGCCGGGCGCGTGACGGGTCTCGCCCAGGCAATCGACAATGTTCAGGAACCAGCTGCGTTCTATGCAGCGTCGGGGATCAACCGCTTCAAATTCTCAACCCAACATTCTCGCTTCGGTCTTTCCGTTCGTGATCTCACGCTTATGCAGGGGCCAGACACTCAAGCACCGTTCCTGCGTTCGGGCGTGATAAACATCCGCAGTGGTGACTGGGTCTACATGCGAGGAGAGTCCGGTTCCGGGAAAACCTCTTTCATCAAAGCACTGAACGGACTTTGGCCCTATGGCACCGGTGACATTATCTATCCGCAAAATGCGAAGTCAATTTATGCAACACAGGAAGCAAAGTTTCCTTCGGTCTCACTGAAACAGCTCGTCTGCCTTCCTGATGATGAAGCTGAGTTCAACGACCTCTCTATTGCTGTCGTGCTGCATGAAGCTGGTCTCGGTGAATTTATCGAACGTATGAACGACGCAGATGCCGACGGCTCGCCGTGGGATATGGTGCTTTCGGGTGGACAAAAGCAGAAATTGGTGCTGGCACGCATTCTACTTCACAAGCCGGCTGTCATCTTCCTTGATGAAGCTACAGGCGCGCTTGATCCTGTATCAAAGCTTCGCTTTCATACAGCGCTCAAGACGCGCTGCCCTGATGCGATTGTCATCAGCATCATGCATGAAGAGAAACTTCCAACGCTGGAAAATGGCGAAAGCGTCTATTCGCATGTTCTTGAAATTCGCAACGGATATGTCTCGTTGCGTCCAACCCACTACACAATCGATACCGGCGTAGCCATGGTGGCAGCTGAATAGAGAAAAGAAAGCTAAAAACGGTTCGCCTTTGAGAAGTGGATTTCTTGTTCAGCTCAATCAGCAGGGGCATCATGGTCGGATGGATTACACAAGCTATGTCTATATCGTGATAGCCTTGCTGCCCTTCATTGCCTGGGCATCAATCATCATCGCCCTTTCCAATAGCTGCGAAACCATACAGCAAAAAAAATCGAGAACGAACGGAACGACAGACCACGAACCGGCGGTTGAAGTATCAATGATCCCTTATGGACTGATATTTCCACTTTATTACAGTTATCCATCTGACCGTCGTAATCTGGGCTGACGGCCGATCCGGCCAAATGCAAACATTTGACCGGACGCTTATTTTCAGGCCGCAGCTAAATCTGCAAAATCCCCCTGGCGCGTAAACGCGATGCCCTTGCTGTCGAACAAATGGCAGGACTGTGGGTTGATACCAACCTTGATTTCGGCATCACCGCTGATCGGTGCTGTACCAGGCGTGATGATGCAGAAGGTTTCACTCATGCCTTCCGGCACGCTGTAGACGATGGTCTGCTGTCCAAGGCGTTCAATCACGGAAGAACGCACGGTAATTGAGGTCGAGCCCTCGCCAATCGTGACATGCTCGGGACGAATGCCTAGTGTCAGCGGCTGGCCCACTTCTGGACGAGCGGCTTCTTCACAAAGAACCGGGAGAACCAGTTCATCGTCTGCGAGCTTCAAACGGGCATAACCATTGCTCTCAAAGCCAGCAAACGTCACCGGCAGCATATTCATGCGCGGGTTGCCGATGAAACCAGCAACGAAGCTGTTGCGTGGACGATGATAGAGTTCGAGTGGCGTACCAACCTGTGAGATGTTGCCTCCTTCAAGCACCACGATACGATCGGCCATGGTCATGGCTTCAACCTGATCATGCGTCACATAGATCATGGTTGCTCCAAGCTGCTTGTGCAGTTTTGTCAGTTCGATACGCATATCGGCGCGAAGCGCTGCATCGAGATTGGAAAGCGGCTCATCAAACAAGAAGATCTTAGGTTCACGTACAATCGCACGGCCAATGGCTACGCGCTGACGCTGCCCGCCGGACAACATGCCAGGCTTCTGTTCAAGACGCTGATCCAGATGTAGGATCGAAGCCGCATGTTCCACTTTGCGCTTAATGGTAGCGTTGTCCGCACCTTCTACGCGCAGTGGGAAGGCAATATTTTCGTAAACGCTCATATGCGGATAAAGCGCATAGCTCTGGAACACCATCGCGATGCCACGCTTGACCGGAGGCAGGTCGTTGACGCGCTTTTCATCGATGACGATATCGCCCGATGTCGTATCCTCAAGGCCCGCGATCATGCGCAGAAGTGTGGACTTGCCGCAGCCCGATGGTCCGACAAAGACCATAAACTCGCCTTCTCTCACTTCAAGGGATACGTTCTTGACGACGTCAAATTGGCCGAAGCTCTTGACAATATTCTTGAGGGATAATTTTCCCACGCTGCTCTCCTGCGGCCGCAAATTCGTGTTCGATACACCGCCCTGCCGTTAATCCCAGCAGGGCGGATCATTTATCGATTTAGTTCAGCTTCTTCAGCTCTTCATCTGCCTTCTTCAGTGCATCTTCAGGCTTTGCATCGCCTGTAATGACGGACTGAACCATGGCAATCATGACGTTCTGGAAACCGCGCCAGTCTGTGAAGAGTGGCTCTGCGCCACCATACTGAATGCCTTCGATCAGAGGGCGCCAGTAAGGAATGTCCACCATCACTTTATCAACTGCTGGCGACGGACGCATTGGCGTCAGGCCTTCGTCGGTTGCCAGTTCATACTCTTCCTGAACGGCAGGCGAAGTGATGTACTTGGCGAACTCGGCAGCCTTTTCTTCAACGCCCGAATCCTTGAAGATTGCAAGAGAGTCGGTCACGACCAGCGTACCCGGACCCTTGGCATCTGGACCAAGCGGAAGCGTTGCGATACCCCAGCCGAACTTCACGTCCTGAAGGCGAACAGCGGCACCCGATCCGCCCTGGATCATGCCAACCTTGCCGTCGAGGAAGATTGCGCGAACTTCGTTCTGTTCGTAAGCCGTCGGGCCTTCCTGCGCATATGCCTTGATGTCGTTATAGGCATTGAGTGCAGCAAGAACCTGCGGGTTGTTGATGACGACTTCACCCTTGTCGTTCATGATCTTGCCGTCATTGGTGTAAACCCAATGCAGGAACTGGTGAACAGTGTTGTCGAAGGTCTTGGCCGACAGGCCATAGCCTGGAATGCCGGTCTTTTCCTTGATGATCTTGGCAAATTCGATTTCTTCAGCCCAGGTCCGTGGTGGCTTTTCAGGGTCAAGACCGGCCTGCTTGAACAAATCCTTGTTCCAGTAAAGAACCTTGGTCGAAAGCGCGATCGGAACGCCCCACTGGGTGCCGTCATAGGTGACGGTTTCAACGACGTGTGGGAAATAGGTTGCCTTTTCCTCATCCGTCATCGGAACGGACACGATCATGTCGTTGTCTGCGAATTCCTTGAGGGTGCGTGAACCAACATAAGCGATAGCTGGCGGTGTGCCCGCAGCAGCAAGTGTGGTTGCCTTATCCTGGCACTGTGCCCAGCCGACCACTTCTACAGCGATCTTCCAATCCGGGTTCTTTTCTTCCCAGGCCTTGATGTATTTATCATGCGTCTTGTCGAGCTTGTCGCCGCAATAGATCCATGAGATTTCCTGCGCTGCAGCTGATGCACCAAGCGTGCTGAGCATCGTACTGCCTGCAAAAACAAGCGCCGCAGCCCCCATTTTGAATATCGTCGTCACCTCTGGAAACTCCCTTATGTTGGTAGATTGTGTAGACGGATTGTTATTGCTTCACCGCGCCCGCAGTCAGACCCCCGACCAGATAACGCTGTAAAAGGAAAATAATGATCATCGCCGGTGCGATGCCGATGAACGATGCCGCCATCAACTCATTCCAAACGACTTCCTGCTTGCCGAAGAAGGCAAAGAGGCCAACCGGCAGCGGCATGTATTCCGCCTTGGAATTGAACGTCAGCGCGAAGATGAACTGCTGTGCATAAGCACCAATGAAGGTGGTGATGGCCACAACGATGATACCCGGCATAGCAATTGGCAGAATGACACGGCGCAGCGTGTAGAACTGGCTCGCGCCATCCATGTAGGCGGCCTCATTCAGCTCACGTGGAATACGCATCATGTAAGTGCGCAGTAGCCAGATCGCCGCCGGAATGAGGAATGCCACACCTGGCACGATCATCGCCGCATAGGTATTTAGCAGCTGGAAGCTGCGCATTAGACGAAACAGCGGAATCAGCAGAACCGCACCAGAAAACATGTTGATCGCCAGAAAGCCACCAAGGATCAGCCCTGCGCCGCGAAACTCGAAACGCGAGAAAGCGTAAGCGGCGGGTACCACCAGAATGAGAACGATGATCGTAACCACCGAGGAAATAAAGAACGAGTTGAAGATATAGCGTCCGAACTCAGGCACGCTCTTCCACATTGAGAAATAGGCATTGAAACTGCCATTCTCGGGCCAGAACGTATAAGGCGACGAGAACAGCTGATTGAGCGGCTTCAGCGAAACTAGAAAGCCCTCGATGAACGGCGCCAGCAGAAAAAACAGGAACGCTGCAATGCCCACATAGGCAGCGATTTTTTCATACCATGTATAGCGGTCGATAAGCGGCGTATTTTGCGGTTGGCTCATTATCTTTCCCCTTACGCAAGTTTTTCCGGGCTGATGCGCCGCGTGACACGGAAATAGGCAAGGCAGAATAACGAGAGAAATATGCAGATGGTTACAGCACGTGCAGCCCCCTCACCATAACGCTTCGAGCCGATAGCCGTCTGATAGGTGTCGATAATCATCGTCGTGGTCGAGCCGTTCGGGCCGCCCTGCGTAAGGATCCAGATGATGTCGAACGAGTTGAATGTCGCAATGGTTGAAAGCATCGACATGGTGATGATGGCAGGCAGCATCAGCGGCAACGTCACACGGCGGAAACGGTACATACGGCCTGCACCATCCGTCCACGCAGCTTCATAGAGATCCTTTGGGATCGCCTGAAGGGCCGCAAGGAAATAGAGCGTCACCATCGGCACACCAATCCAGACGTCCGTGACAATCGTTGCCCAGAAAGCCGTACTGCCATAAGCGAGGAACGCAATCGGTCCATCGACCAGTCCGGCGCGCTGAAGCATACCGGAAATCATGCCAAACTGGCCATTATACATCCAGCTCCACATGAAGATGCCGATAGCCATCGGCACGATCCACGGCGGCATAATCATCAGGCGGAACAATGCACGCCCCGGCAAAGCCATGTTGAGAAGCACCGCTCCAAACATGCCGATCGATATCTTCATCATTACCGAAAAAAACGTCCAGATGAATGTCCGACCAATGACAGCCAGAAACTGCGCATTGGCGATCTTTTCATAATTGGCCCAGCCAACCCAATTGGTCGTGCGACGCAGCGATGCATCGGTAAAGGACAGGATGAAAGTGTCGATCAGCGGATAGGCCACGATGGCCAGCACATAGATCAGTGCTGGCGCAAGCATGACCCACGCAAAGATGACTTTGGAGCGTTGCATTCCCATTTATCAGATCAAACTTTCTGAAGTGCTGTGTCAAAGCGGTCCCAGACGGGACGCAGATCGATGACCGTGCGCTTTTCGCGCGCTTCATCCATTGCCATGGCAAGAATGCCTGCTTCCATTGCATCAAGCGGCGAAACAGGAAGCGGTCCGGCATGCATGACATGCGCGATCACTTCTTCCGCCATCTTTTCGTCTGCGCCATAGTGCTGTGAAAGCGTCGTGCGGGTCGCATATTCCTTGTGAATAGTGCGCTTTTCATTCAGCACTTCATGCACATCGAAATAACCGCGGATAAAGTCGCCCTCAGCCTGACCACGCGTTCCGAAAATCGCAAAGCGGCGGAACTGGTCCGGCGCATTCAGATTCGTATGGAAGTTCATGCCGACGCCGTTGGCATATTCAATGATCGCCACCTGATAATCGATGATGTCACCGTCGGAATCGAAAACCTTGTCCGAGCCTTCCCAGCCCGTCGGCTTGCGATGGAACAGCGACATATCGTTGATACCTTCACGACGCGGATCATTTTCCGGAATGAATGTCTTGCGGCCGCCAAAGCTTGCAACGCGTTCAGGGCGCGAGCCGATCACACTGTTGTAAAGATCGAGATCGTGACAGCACTTCTCTAGAAGAAAGCTACCCGACCACTTCGAATAGCGGCGCCAGTCGCGCATGAAGAATGCGCCATGGTATGGATAAATATGCTCTGCGGCTTCGACCGAAACGATATTGCCCAGCATACCGTCACTCTTGGCCTGCATCAGATCACGATACATCGGCGCATAACGCAGCACCAGGCCAACAAGCAAACGCTCCTGACCATGCTTGGCAAGGAGCTCAGCCAGCGCATAGGTCTGCTCGATAGACGACACAATCGGCTTTTCCGTGAAAACAGTAAGACCCGCTTCAAGACCCACGCGAATATGATCGAGATGCATGTGGTTTGGCGAGCCGATCATCAGCAGATCGAACTTCTCGTTGGCGATCAGCTCTTCCGGCGTTGCATATTGCTTGCCAGCCGAAATGCCATGCTCATCCAATTCTGCCATGCCCGCTGGAGCAGGATCGACATAGCCGACAATCTGGAAATCGGGATCAAGCGCATTGAAGACAAAACCCAAATAACCCAGACGATAGCCCAGTCCTACAATGCCGACTTTCACGATAAACTCCCATGCGGTTTTTAGTAAGATGAAAATCTACACCACAAAATGTCAAGAAAAAACACACAGAATTTAGCAAAACAAAAACTTTTCACACAGACTTGAAGCGGTTCAGAAACAGCATTCCTGAACGCCTGCCTGAAAAGAAACCATATTGCTCGAAATCGGATCAATCTGTTCAAATTCCAATCGACGAAGGCGCGAGTTGAAATTTTTTCGAATTAGAACAATTGCTTATACCAAATCGAGCTTCCTGTACCAGTGCCACAGCGCGCTGAACCGCGATGTTGACGCGATAAAACCTCACTCCATCGGGCGCATGAAGTCATGCTAAATTCGCAGCAAAAGAATTTAATAACCATTAAATCATGAGTGGGTGAATTTTAGGATGGACAAAATTCATTGAAGGCGATGATATAGTTACTAACAAGGCCAAACACTCAATACCGCACGATTGGAAGCCTATGCGGCCGAGACTCAGCGGAATTGCATATATCTAAAATCCGCATCTATCCGAAAGCAGTTTAGACCTTTTGGGATGCGCTTACATTTGCTGGTGGAGAATTGCATGCCTAGCCTATTCCGACTTGAAAATTCGTGGGTCGCGACGCCTGCACCAGCCGGAACAATGACAATCGAAGTGTTTAACCTGTCGGATGAAACCCTGACTGATTTCTCGCTTTGCTACACCAGCATTACCCGTATTGTTGGAGAACCGCAGATCACGAACGGACACTTCGTCCTGCATGATGGCAGCTTCAACGAAGTAGCTGCACCCAAAGGCTTCACATTGAAGCCGGGTGGAACATGGACGGTGAGCGTCGCACCACTTAATCGCTCACCGTTTCATGTTAATGACGGAGCGAAGACGGCTTATCTCAAATGTGCCGATGGCCGTTTGATCCACATTGAGACCGGCGAACTCGCACTTTCGGGACAGAATCTCCCTCTACCCGGCCCGCGTCTGCCGGAGGGTCGTCTTACGCTTCCGTTTGCCCTGCTGCCATGGCCTGTAAAGTTTAGTGCTGAGGCAGGCAGCACACCAATTGCTTTGCATCCCGCAGAAGGTACCGATCTTGCGGGCCTGCGTGCACTGTCGCTGGTTGAATCGCTTCATGCACGGCTATTCCCGCAAGCACGTCAGGTCTTTTCACTCAAGTCGGTCGAAGGCGGACGCGCCGTTTCTATAAAGACCGACGCGGGCATCAAAAAGTGCGGCTTCACCATCGATTTCACCGCTGAGCTGATCACGGTTACGAGCGCCGATGTCGACGGCACACGCCATGGTCTTGTCGCGCTCGCACACATTCTTGATGGCGCAAAGCAGGATGCAGAACGCTTCAAATTCCCGCTCTCGGGCCGCATTGAAGATGCCCCACGCCATGATTGGCGTGGCTGCCTTCTCGATGTTTCGCGTCATTTCTGGACGCATCATGAAGTCACGCGGTTCCTTGACATCATGGCCTGGTATCGCCTCAACACCTTTCATTGGCATCTGACCGACGACGAAGCCTGGCGCATTGAAATACCTGAACTACCCGAACTGACGGGGATCGGCTCAACCCGCGCTCCGAACAGTGTTATGCTGCCGCAATTGGGCGATACGCTTGAACCATCGCACGGCTTCTATACGCAAGCGCAAATACGCTTAGTTGTCGAACACGCGCAATCGCTGGGCATCGAAGTGGTTCCGGAAGTCGATATGCCTGGCCATTGCAAGGCGGTGCTGACCGCGTTGCCGTATCTTCAGGACCGAAATGAAGCAAATGAGTCCTACAAAACAGTGCAGGGCTTCACGAACAATGCGCTCAACCCGGCCATGCCAGCGACATGGGAGTTTGTGAAGACGATCCTGGACAATATCATTGCGCTTTTTCCAGGCCGCTATATCCATATCGGCGGCGACGAAGTGGCCGACAATTCCTGGATCGGCTCGCCACTTGCGCGCGAATTGATGGAGCGCGAAGGCCTTGAAGGCACGTTTGAACTGCAATCCTGGTTCATGCGCAAACTCAAGATCATGCTGGAACAGCGCGGCCGCGTTCTCGCTGGCTGGAATGAAGTAGCCCATGGCGGCGGTGTGCAGCCGGAAGGCACTCTGCTGATGGCATGGCAGGCACCCGAGATTGGAATTGCGCTTGCAAAGCAGGGTTATGACGTCGTCATGACGCCGGGTCAGGCCTATTATCTTGATATGGCGCATTCGCATAACTGGTGGGAACCAGGCGCTGGCTGGGCTGGCGCTTCTACGCCGGAAGAAAGCTATGCTTACGAGGCTGCGGGCGATTTCCCGCCGGAACTGGCGCAGCATCTTAAGGGTGTTCAGGCATGTATCTGGTGTGAACATTTCACTACGCACGCCTATTTCAACGACCTCACCTTCCCACGCCTGCTGGCGGTCGCCGAAGCAGCATGGACACCAGCATCGGAAAAGGATTGGCTGCGCTTTGCTGTGCAGGCACGCCGTCATCCGCTATTTTGATCCTTGTGTCCTGTGCGGTTTTAGCTGTGCAGGACAAAGACTATTTTGGATATAGTGGCGCACTGAATGTCGACCTCGAGCCTTGATCTTGTCCGGCAATATCCGATCGTGCGTGCCAGCACGATCGCGATCCTGTTTTTTGGTTTTGCGGGGGCGGCCACAACACCTTATCAGCCGATTGTCGGCATCCGGGTCATCGGCTTAAGCGATTTCACCTATTCGGTCGTGGCCTTCTGTGCCGTCGTCGCCAATCTCGCGGCCAGCATCGCCATCGGACTGGTATCAGACCGCATCGGGCGTTATCGCGCGCCGATGGTTATCGTTACAGCCCTAGGCGTTGCAGGCTTCGGCCTGATCTGGCTGTTTCCGTCGCCATGGGTCTTTGCACTGGCAACAATTGGTCCGATTGCACTTTTCAACGTCATCAGCACGCTGCTCTTCGCCAATATCCGCAATCACTCGGCGGGAATGACAACGATTGAACTCGGAGATTCGATCACCATCGTTCGTATGGCGATTTCGATCGCGTGGATTCTTGTCCCCGGCCTCGTCGGTGCCGTGCTTGCCGGAACTGGCTCGCCTCTCACTGCATATTCCTTTGCAACGCTGCTTTCGCTTGGTTGCTTTGTGTCGATCATGACGCTGATGCCCCATGATCATAAGCCGGAAGTAAACGTACAAAGCACAAAGCCATCAAGCGTTGCCGATCTTCAGCGCCTGATTTCACCCGGCGTTCTCATTCGGTTGATCGGAACCGCGCTCATTACCTCGGTTTTACATGTGAACGCCATCGCTTTGCCGCTAATCATTACCGGGCGTGGTGGTGGTACGGTCGAAGATGTCGGCATGGTAATGGGCTTCGTGGCAGGACTTGAAGCAATCCTCATGCTCGTCTGGGCCCGCATAGGACGCCGCAAAAGCCAGATTAGTATTTTCTGTGTCGCATCATTGCTTTACGCAATCTATCTTGTCTGGCTTGCATTCCTAACCACACGGTGGGAGATTTACGCCGCATCAGCGATTGGGGGGATCGGCGCTGCTGCGATCGTGAGCCAGCCAATAAGCTATCTGCTTGGTATCATTCACGATCGGCCCGGCTTGTCTGCTTCCCTGATCGCAATAAACATGTTTGTCGGCGGTGGCATCGGCACAGCGCTTTTTGCGATTGGCACAAGCTTTGCTGGCTATGGAACCGTCACCATCATGGGGGCTATCGCAGGATTGGCCGGTGTCGCGATACTTGCAAAGGTAGAGTACAAGAAAAACTGAGGGGGAATATTTTGAGCCGGATACTATTGGAAGTCTGCGTTGATGATGCTGAAGGGCTCGACGCCGCGATCAAAGGCGGTGCAGATCGGATTGAGCTTTGCGCGGCACTCGCAATCGGCGGGCTGACGCCCTCCATCGGCCTCATGCAACTTTCAGCCAAGGCACCAATTCCTATCATGGTGATGATACGGCCCCGCGCTGGCAGCTTCGTCTGGACCGAAGATGAATTGCAGATCATGGAAGCCGAAATTGCAGCAACACGCGCGCTTGGCCTTGCAGGTGTTGTGATCGGTGCCAATCTGCCCGATGGAAGGCTTGATAAGCATGCATTGCAGCGCTTGGTCAAAGCAGCCGATGGCCTTGAGATCGCACTGCATCGCTCAATTGATCTTACTCCGGATGCAGCGCAGTCAGTGCACATGGCTGTTGAACTTGGGATGAACCGGATTTTGAGTTCAGGCGGCGCCTTGAAAGCCATATCTGGCCTCGATCGCCTGAATGTCATGCAGCACGCAGCGAATGGCAAAATCATCATCATGCCGGGTTCAGGCGTGAATATAAGCACACTTCCGGCAATCGCAGCAGCATTGCCTCATCTCACTGAAATTCATGCATCCTGCAGTGCGCCAATCGATGCAGATGAGATTTTGCAAAATTTCGGCTTCGCCGTGCCGGGTGCCACAAGAACCACAGTAGCAAAGGTTGCCGAGCTTCGAACGGCCCTCAAAGCAATTGCCGACGGCAGACAGCCACCTTCCTGATTTGAGCAGCCATCCCGTGCTCAGGAATGGCTGATATGCAAACGGAGCAAAACAAAATTTGTGTTAAAATAAACAACTGACATAAGAAATTTGTGTTGAAGTAAAATTTTCTTTTCAATAGAAAATTACAACACAAGGAAAGGGCCGGAGTTGCAACCGACAGAAGACCTCTATCAGACTGTGCAAGCAGCGGTGCCGGAGCTTACTCCGAAGCTGCGTGGCATATGCCTGTTGATCGAAAACGATCCGGTAGGCTTCATTCGCTCGACTGCACGCGAATTGTGCAATCAGCTTGGTACTTCAGAACCAACTCTCATCCGCTTCTGCCAGCGCTTTGGCTATGCGGGCCTTGCCGATTTCCGCATCGACCTCGCTTTATCGCTTGCCCAACGCCCCGGCCTCGTGCCCGCTGGCGTGGAAGCCAACCCCGTTGATCGTCGCGCCGTCAATTTCGACGCCAAGGATGCAATCGGACGCAAGGCAGTCCAACTGCTTGAAGGCGATACAGCGGTGCTGTTTGATAACGGCTCCAGCATAGAACGCTTCGCAGCGCATCTAGGCGACCTTGCGCCGCTTATCGTCATGACACGAAGTCTTGACGTTGCACAGACCGTGCTTCGTCACAAGCAGCATCAGGTGATGCTGACTGGTGGTAGCATTCGTCGTGAGACCATGTCCGTCTCCGGGCGACTGGTGGATACGGCTCTTTCCCAGATGCGTTTCGATACTTTCGTCATGGGTGCAGACAGCATTGAGCCCGAAACAGGCGTCAGCACTTTTCTGGAAGACGAGGCCCATGAAAACCGTGCGATGATCGAGGCTTCTGGCCGTGTCATCGTACTGGCCGACAAGACCAAATTCAGCAAACCACGGCTGCATCGTATCTGCGCAATGGATCGGATTACGGCGATCATAACCGATCTTGAACCCAATCACGAAATAGCCAATCGCATCCGCGAACGCGGTGTGCGTGTCATCAGTACTCAAGAGGACGGCGTTAATGACTAAACTGGAAACGAGCCACACCTGGCAGGAAATTCATGCGCAGCCGGGCATCTGGCAGGCATGGGCAGCACCTCTTGCCACCCAGTCGGCTGAAATCCGAGAATGGATCTCCGCCAAGGGCATCAAGCGTATCGTTTTCAGTGGCGCCGGAACCTCGGCTTTCATCGGTCAGGCTCTTGCATCGGTCAAGGCAGGCGCGATTTCACTTACCGCCATTCCAACCACCGACATCGTTTCCAATCCATCCGAAACGCTGTCCGATAATGCGGAACTGCTCGTGGTCCAATTTGGCCGCAGTGGCAATAGCTCGGAAACCATCGCAACACTCGACCTGCTGGACGAGCATTTCCCGAAGGCGCACCGGCTCAACATTACCTGTAATGGTGAAAGCGCACTGGCAGTTCGTGCAGCTAAAGGCCCAGGCGAGCAGCGCGTGATCGTCCTGCCTGAAGCAACACATGACCGCGCCTTTGCCATGACCTCCAGCTATACCACGATGCTTCTGTCGGCACTCGCCTGCATTGATGGCACGGTTGACGTCGCCGACAAGCTCAACAAGCTCTCGGCTTCGGGCGCCAAGGCAATTGCACAGCTCGACGCAACGCCTGCCCCGCATCCAGACCGAGCAATATTCCTGGGCTCCGGCGCACTGACCGGCGTTTCTCGCGAAAGCGCACTCAAGGTTCTAGAGCTGACCGCAGGTCAGGTCATGACCAACTGGGACAGCACGCTCGGCTTCCGTCATGGACCAAAAGCTTCGGTTGTCGGCAACACTCGCGTGGTGGTCTTCATTCACCCGGATCAGCACACCGCGCGTTATGATCGCGACATCGCAGCTGAAATTGCTCAGCAGTTCCCGACAGCGACTGTTACGACTGTTGGCGGCGAAGGCTGTGATCTTGCGCTTGATCTTACCGGCGACAGCCGCTGGGACGCCGTACTTTACGTGCTTCTGGCGCAAATCTGGTCTGCCCGTTGGTCAGCAGAGCTCGATCTCAACATCGACAATCCATTTATTGATCAGGGCAACCTGACACGCGTTGTTTCCGGGGTTAAGATTTACCCCTTTGCAGCATGAAACACGAGGTCAGCATGATCTGCGGCGCCATTGATCTGGGCGGCACCAAAATTGAGGGCCGCCTGTTCGACGCAAATATGGAAACGGTTCTGACAAGGCGTATTCCAACGCCTGTCAGCGACTTCGAGGCCTTTATCGATGGGCTTTCGGCGCAGATTGAATGGCTGACCGAGACGGCGGGCAATCCAAATCTGCCCGTTGGCATCAGCCTGCCGGGCTGGATTGATCCAGCCACCGGCCACGGCTTTGCATCCAATATCCCCATCACCGGTCGCGATGTGGGTACAGCATTGGTCAAACGTTTCGGGCGCAGCTTTCCGCTGATGAACGACTGTATGGCTTTCGCCTATTCGGAAGCGCATGGCGGTGCAGCAGAAGGCAGCGAAGCGATGATCGGCCTGATTGTCGGCACCGGCATGGGCGCTGGTGTGGTCATCAATGGCGAAATTCCGCCGCGCTATAATGGTCTTGCACTGGAAATCGGTCACACGGGTATGCCTGCACGCGTTCTGAGCGAGCAGAACCTGCCATTGATCCCTTGCGGCTGCGGCAAGACGGGTTGCATGGAACGCTATGTTTCTGGCACGGGCCTCGCCGATATTTCCAAGATCAAGCTCAATGAGACAATCTCCAATCAGGAACTGACATTGCGGGCGTCCAATGGCGATGCGAGCGCAGAAAAAGTTCTCGATAACTGGGCTGATCTGATGGCGGAATCGCTTCTGACGATGCAGCTTGTTGTCGATCCGGATTGTTTCGTTCTTGGCGGCGGCCTTTCCAATATGGATGGAGTTGCCGAACGCGTCTCGAAAGCATTCGAAATGCGCAAGCTCGGCCCCACACGCATACCCGCCATCAGAACTGCACGTTTCGGTGATAGTTCAGGTGCCCGTGGCGTTGCGCTATATGCACTTAATCATTCTGGAGAAAGCCAATGACCCGTCTTGTCGCCCCCGATTATGTATTTCTGAATGGGCGACTTCAGACTGGCCTCGTGGCCGAGATCGGCCAGCATGGCGTCGATCGTCTTCGCCCGCGCAAATCGGATGAAACGCCGGACCTCACGCCGCATGTGTTGATGCCAGCCTGCATCGACCTGCAGGTCAATGGTGCTGGTGGCGTCATGCTAAACTCGGAAACCAGTGCAAAAGGTATCGCGCACATCGTCGCGACACTGCGCAAACTCGGCACTGCTTGGGTTCTACCGACGCTCATTACCTGCGAGCCGGAGCGCATCATTCAGGCAGCCCATGCAGCCGTAGAATGCAAGGGCATGGATGGTTTCTTCGGCCTGCACATCGAAGGCCCACATCTCAACCCTGCCCGCAAAGGCACACATCGCGTTGAATTCATCCGCCCGATGGATGTTTCCACGCTTGAAGCGCTCAGAGTTTTGCGCAGGGCGGATGTGCCTGTCATGCTGACGCTGGCACCGGAAATGGTGCCAGGCGACACGATCCGCGAGATCGCCGATATGGGTGTCGTGGTTTCCGCTGGTCACACTAATGGCACAACGGAACAGGCGCGCGCCGGACTTGAAGCCGGTGTCAGCTGCTTCACCCATCTTTACAACGCCATGCCGCCAATGACATCGCGTGAGCCGGGAGTGGTCGGCACTGCAATTGGCAGCGATGCTTTCGTCGGCATCATTGTTGATGGGCATCATGTCACCTGGGAAATGGTCGGCGTCGCATGGCGTGCGCGACCAAAGCGCGAGCGCATGTTCCTTGTATCCGACGCCATGTCGACCATTGGTGGCCCGGATCATTTTGAGCTTTACGGCGAGCGGATCGAAGTGCGCGATGGTGCACTCGTCAATGCTGCCGGTTCGCTTGCTGGCGCCCATATCGATATGGTCGGCTGCCTTGCCAATCTCGTTCAGCATGTCGGCGTGCCGCTTGAAGAAGCCATTCGCGCGGCCTGTGTCGTGCCTGCCGATGTAATGGGCGTAGCTAGCCCAAACCTTGGTGCCGGTACGCCACTGCCAGAGGTTCTTGCTCTGGATAGTCATCTTCAGCGCATTTCTCTCTGAAATTTACCTTATAAATGGAGTCCCGTTATGAGCAGCACTCAGACCTTGAGCAAACTTCCCGCCCGTTATGCGAGCGGTGTGCGGGGCGGCATCACCTCGATCTGCTCGGCACATCCTCTGGTTATCGAAGCAGCCCTTCTTGAAGGCATTGCAACCAACACCGACGTTCTGATCGAAGCCACCTGCAATCAGGTCAATCAGGATGGCGGCTATACCGGCATGACAGCTGCAGATTTCCGCCGTTTTGTCGAAGACATTGCTGCACGTCTCGGTTTTGATACAAGCCGCCTTATTCTGGGTGGTGACCACCTCGGCCCCAATCCGTGGAAGCACCTTAGCGCTGAAGAAGCCATGGCCAAGTCCGAAGTGATGATGGACAGCTTTGTGCGCGCAGGCTTTACCAAAATCCATCTCGATACCTCCATGGGCTGCAAAGGGGAACCGGTTGCACTGCCTGATGCGGTAACCGCTGAACGTGCGGCCCGTCTTGCCAAGGTTGCGGAAAAAGCGGCAGCTGAATCTGGCTTTGATCTGCCTGTCTATATTGTCGGCACGGAAGTTCCGATCCCTGGCGGCGCGATGGAGGAAATCGAAGATCTGGAACTAACCAAGCCAGAGGCAGCACTCGAAACCATCGCCATTCATCGCAAGGCTTTCGCAGCCCTTGGATTAGAGGATGCATTTTCTCGCGCCATCGGCGTTGTTGTGCAGCCGGGTGTGGAGTTCGGCAATGAAAACGTTGTCTATTACGACAGCGACAAAGCGACCGCTTTAAGCGGCGTTCTCAACGAAACTCCGCAATTCGTCTTTGAAGCACATTCGACCGACTACCAGCCGGTTGAGGCGCTGTCGGCTCTGGTTCATGATGGCTTTGCCATTCTGAAAGTCGGACCGGGCCTGACGTTTGCGCTGCGTGAAGCACTCTACGGCCTTGATCAGATAGCAGCATTCTTAGACAAACTGCCCGAAGAAGAGACCGTTCGTGGCAAGCTTGAGAAGTTGCTTCTAAACGAGCCCAAGAACTGGGAGAAATATTATCATGGCGACGCAGAAGAGCTGCGTCTCCAACGCCATTTCTCCTATAGCGACCGCATTCGCTATTACTGGCCGCATCCAGAAGCCACAGCTGCCGTCAATTCGCTGCTTGAGCGCCTTAAGGGCCGCAAAATTCCAGAAACGCTGATCAGCCAGTATCTGGGCACGCTCTACCCGGCCGTCGCAGCTGGCAAGGTTGAAGCCACGCCACATGCACTGATGGTCGAAGCCGTCAGAAATGTCATCCGTGTCTATGGCAAAGCCGTCGGAACACATTGAGTATGGGATGTGAGAGGCGCGGGAAACTCCGCGCCTCTCACCGAATAACTCAAACTTTGAGGCTGTCCTTAGCCAGATTATGGAAAAAGGACACACCGCGTTCCAATATTTCATCGTTGAAATTATAGGTCGAGGTGTGAAGACCAGAGCTTTCGCCATTTCCGATCAGGAGATACGCACCAGCCGACTTCTCCAACATGAAGGAAAAGTCTTCGCTTCCCATAAATGGCAGGTCAAGCTCTTCAAAAGCATCTTCGCCATAATGCTGCGTCACTGTCGCTTTCGCCTGCTCGAATGCAGCCGCATCGTTAATGGTTGCCGGATAACCGGTCATCCAGTCAAAGCTCACATCCGCGCCGTAGCTCGCTGCCTGCATCTTTGCAACCTGTTCGACCTTGTCACGCAATGTCTTGCGGATGACCGGATCGGTGGCACGCATCGAGATTTCAAGCTTGGCCGTATCAGGAATGACATTACAAACCGCACCCGAATTAAACGCACCTACAGTAATCACGCTGGCCTGATGTGGCGAGACAGTGCGAGAGACGATTGTCTGCAGGGCCATCACAATGCTTGACGCTACCACGATCGGATCAATGGTCTTTTCAGGCTCGGCGCCATGTCCGCCACTGCCCTTAACCGTCAGTGTCAGTGCATCTATGGAAGCGGCAATAGGGCCTGCCTTGGATGCAAACTTGCCGGCTTCCAAACCTGGCCAATTATGGAGCGCAAAGACCTGATCGCAAGGGAAGCGTTCAAAAAGCCCTTCCTCGATCATGATCTGTGCACCGCCATAATTTTCCTCGGCGGGCTGGAAAATGAAATGAACAGTTCCCGAAAAGTCCTCATCCTGTGCGAGCGACCATGCCGCGCCAAGCAGCATTGCTGTATGACCGTCATGGCCACAAGCATGCATCTTGCCTGCATTCTTGCTTGCATAAGGCAAACCAGTTTCTTCCAGGATTGGTAGGGCATCAAAATCAGCGCGGAAGCCTATGGAGCGGTTTGAATTACCCCGGCGCAGAGAGGCGACAATGCCAGTCCTGGCAAGCCCACGGCTTAGTTCATAGCCCCATTCCTGCAAGCGGGATGCAATATAGTCGGACGTCTCAACCTCCTCTAATCCCAGCTCAGGAATACTATGCAGATGCCTGCGGATAGATTTAAGCTCATCCTCAAATGCACCCAATTTTTTGTTGGCCATGATCTCCCCCTTAATTTATGTGCAAGAATTGACGCAGGCGCTGCGAATGCGGATTACGCATCACGACATCAGGCGAACCGCGCTCTTCAACCACGCCTTTGTGCAGGAAGATGACTTCGCTTGAAATTTCGCGTGCAAGCGCCATTTCATGTGTCACCATCACCATTGTGCGGCCTTCTTCGGCGAGTTTTTTGATAACCTGCAGCACTTCCGTCACCAGTTCAGGATCCAGTGCAGACGTCGGCTCATCAAACAGCATGACTTCAGGTTTCATAGCAAGCGCACGAGCAATTGCAGCGCGTTGCTGCTGTCCACCGGAAAGCTGAGTAGGATACTGATCGCGTTTGGGCGTAATCCCCACCTTTTCCATCAACACTTCTGCTTCGGCCAATGCTTCCGCCTTTGACATGCCCAGAACATGGATCGGTCCTTCGATGATGTTCTCAAGGATCGTGCGATGCGACCAAAGATTAAAGCTCTGAAACACCATGCCCAGGCGTGTGCGCACATGTTCAAGTTGACGAGGATCGGCAGCATGGGATTTTCCATCGCGTCCGACCTTGGTGCGGATCACTTCACCCGCAACTGCAATCTCGCCTTCATCTGGAGTCTCCAGATAGTTGATGCAGCGCAGCAAAGTGCTTTTGCCCGAACCACTGCTGCCAATCAGCGATATAACGTCGCCTTTCTTGGCTTCAAAAGAGATGCCCTTTAGAACCTCGACACCAGCGAAGCTCTTGTGAATATTTTTGACAGTGAGTGCCATGGACGTCATTTAAATTGCTCCTGAAACAGATCAGACCATCGACGCGCGTGAGCTGCTCATGCGCCGTTCGATCCAGTTCATGATCCGGGTAAGGATGAACACGACGGTGAAATAGAGAATGCCTGCCGCAATCAACGGCTCGAATATCGATAAGGAACTGCGTTGCAACGCGCGTGCGGTTCCCATCACTTCCATGATTGTAATTGTGGATGCAAGCGAAGTGGATTTAAGCAGGATGATGAGATCACTTGTCAGAACCGGCATACAATGACGGAAGGCCAGAGGAAGGGTCACGCGGCGCAAAATCTTGAACCGGCTCATACCGATGGAAAGTGCTGCTTCGATCTGCCCGCGTGGGATCGACTTGATAGCACCGCGAATTACCTCGGCATTGTAAGCACCCTGATTGAGGCTCAGCGCAAAGACCGCATACCACAGGCCATCACGCATATATGGCCACAGGAAACTATGTCTGACCCATGTGCCTGGCAGGATTTGCCCGAGCCCGTAATAGATCAGATAAAGCTGCACTAGGAGTGGCGTGCCCCGGAAAATGAAGGTGTAGACAAAGGCCGGCCATTTCAGAATGCGGCTCTTTGAAAGCAGCGCCAACGCACTCAGTGTACCAAAGGTGAGGCCAATAATGCCTGCTGTTGCCGTCAACAGCAGTGTCAGCGGCATCGCCTTAATCAGCGGCGGAAGGAACTCAACGATTTTAGTGATCGATTCCATTATCCGTGCCCCCGGCTCAGGCGTTTTTCAAGCCGTGCGATTATCAGAACTGAAACCAGTGTGATGCCCAGGAACAGAAGTGCCGTGAGGCCGTAAAAGAACACATATTGCTTGGTGGAGGCCGCCGCGCGATAGCCCGTATAAAGCAATTCATGGAAGGAACCGAGAACCGAAATGATTGCGCTTTCCTTGGTTATCGAAAGCCAGAGATTGCCGATGCCCGGTACGGCATGACGCATCATTTGCGGAAAGATGACGCGGGTAAATATCTGGCGGCGACGCATCCCGATGGATAGTGCCGCTTCGATCTGCCCCCGCGGAATTGCCAGATAAGACGCGCGCAAAACTTCTGTCATGAAAGCGCCGTTGACAAAAGCCAGCGCAATGATTGCAGCCCAAAAAGCGCTAAACTGGAAATCATTGCCGACAAGGCCCGTCGCCTTGAGAAGCCGTTCCGCACCTGTTGCGACAGAGAAATAGAGCAGCAGAATAACAAGCAGCTCCGGTAGAGCGCGAACCACCGTTGTGTAGAAATCTGCAATCGCTTTCGTGAAACGGTTTCGCGAAAGCTTGCCCGATGCGGCGGTGAGCCCAAAGAGGAATGAGACTGCAAACGCCACGGCCGAGACCTGCAAGGTCATTAAAAGTCCGTGTGCGAATTCGTCTCCCCAGCCCTCGCTTCCCCAGGCTAACAGTTGCCAATAAGAATCCATGCAGATTAATCCGATCAAAAAGCCAGACGCTTCGCATGGAGCGCCACGCGTCGCTATCAACGCAAGAGGGGCGCTCCAGCTTACTGAATTTCCGCATCCTGCATTTCAAAGTCGATCTGGACTTTGGGCGGATGCTATAAGCGAAGGCCGAACGCCTTACCGGCGTTCGTTTCCAAAATGGATTACTTCTTTTCGAAAATCCACTTGTCTACCAGCGCCTTCAAAGCGCCTTCCTTGTCGAGTTCTGCAAGTGCTGCATCGACCTTTTCAAGCGTTGCTGTGTCGCCCTTGCGGACGGCATAGGCGACGCCTTCACCCAGCACTACGCTCTTTGGCGCGACAAGCTTGACTTCGTAATCTTCGCCCTGCGGGGTCTTCAGGAAATTCTGCACGAACAGATCCGGTGCAAGCACATAGTCAACGCGTCCCGCAACAAGATCAGCAACTGAGTTGTCAGCCGTGTCGTAGCTCTTGATCGAGACATCCGGCAGATACTTGGTCATGTAAGCCGACTGAACGCTCGAAGTCTGAACGCCGACGATCTTACCCGACAGAGCAGCCTGATCGACGACTTCACCCGAGCCGTCGCTCGCCGCAACAGTGCCGACCTTGTCCGTATCGGACTTTGAACCGACAACGACAGTGCCTTCGGTATAGTAAGGCGTACTGAAATCAACAACCTTGCGGCGTTCCTCAGTCACCGAAAAAGCGCCGATTATGAAATCGACCTTGTTTTCGGTCAGCGATGGAATAAGGCCATCCCATGCCATCGACTTGAATTCACACTTGTCTGCAAGCTTCTCGCAGAGTGCGCGCGAAAGGTCCGCTTCCAGCCCTTCCCATTCACCTGCAGAATTGACCTGCGTGAACGGCATATATGGCTCAGGCGTCATGCCTAGACGAAGTTTACCTTCTGCCTGTGCTGCGCCGCTAGCCAATAAGGCAAGCGCGATCGCCCCTGCAATTTTCCCTTTAAAACTCACCATGTTCCCGTTCTCCTTATATTTTTGTAGCGGCTCACCTTTTTAATGACGGCAAGCGCGGGGAATGTAGATAAAAAATGGCTCAGAAGCGGACGCTCCTGAGCCGTCAGACTTACTTGCGATACCAACGCAGCGACATGCAGGAAAGGCCCGCATCGATCTTGCCGATCTGCGTGGTTTTCAGGGGAACCACGTTGTAACCGCTCTTTTCCAGCAGCTCGATGGTGCGTGGGAAGTCGGAGCCGACCATCACAACATCATTGACACGCAATGCGTTGGCAGCAGCTTCCTCCCCTTCCGGAACGATCAGTTGGCGAAGACCGGAGAACACGCCGGACCTTGCGAGGCGGCTCGTGGATAGGACAGTTTCTTCATCGACCAGTGAGCAGTCGGTTTTGAAATGCAAAACGCCTTCCGGTGTCGAAACTACTTCGCCCTTGCGACCAATCTTATCAAGGCTTGCGATAAGCGCTGCTGCGCCTGCCTTATCGGTACGGGCGGAAAGACCGATCATCACGCTCTTCTGTGTCGTCAGAACGTCGCCACCGTCAGCAAAGCCTGGCTCTGGAAGTTCAACAACGGTGTCGAACATCTGGCGGAGCGTCGGTTCAATAACAGCCGTTTCACCAACGCGCGTTACTGCGCCCGGACGGAGCAGAATAGCGCCTTCCGTGAAAACGAGTGCTGGATCTTCAACGAAGATGGAATCAGGGAAATCTTCGAGCGGAGGAAGGATCGTAACCTCAACGCCTGCAGCCTGCATGGCAGCGATATAGGCGTCATGTTCGGCCTTAACGCCTTCATAGGTTGGGTTGCCGGTATCCAGCGCACGAAGACCATTCACCACAGAGCGCGATGGCTCACGGACGATGATCGAGTTGAACTCATAAACGGGTCTGTTAGAAGACATGGAAGGGTACCCTCAATTTAGCTGGAGCCTATCTACCCGGCTCTTGTTGTTGCGTAAAGCAAATGTGTGCCGTTTGTTGTGCGGCGCGAAAGATGAATGCCGGCCAACATGCAGCGGACCGAACCGCCAGCCAGCTCAATTGTCGGAACGGCGAAAGGCAGCAGCTTTGCGGTCTGTTCGATTGTCTTGATCTGATCACTGCTCAAAGCAGCAAGAGCACGGGCTGAAAGCGCCAAAACGCGCCCATCCTGGCCTTCCAGTTCAATTGCATTGCCGGCAAACTCACCGATCTGTTCTGCCGAAAGATGAATGACCGTGCGTCCGGTTTCCTGCAGACGATCCACGATTTCCTGGCGGCGAGCCGGATCAGTAATCATATCGGTTCCGATCAATGCATAATCCGCACCAATGCACATCAGCACATTGGTGTGATAAATTGGCCTGCCTGACGAATCGACCGCGTCAAACACCATCGGCTCGAAGTTGAAATGGGTACAGAAACGCTCGAGCGCCACTTCATTGGTGCGGTTTGAACGAGCTGCATAGGCCACGCGGCCAATATGGTCGAGAACCATGGCGCCCGTGCCTTCAAGATAGAAGTGATCGCGCTCCAGACCCGAATAATCGATGACGTCCTGAACGCGATAGTCACGCTTCAGCATTTCGATTACGTCAGGGCGGCGTTCTTTTTGGCGGCTTTCCGAAAACATTGGATAGATGGCAACATGGCCGCCCGAATGGGTCGAGAACCAGTTATTCGGGAAAACTGAATCGGGCAAAGCGTGGGTTTCGTCTTCGAAAAGATGAACCGTTACGCCCGCATCAGCCAATCCCTCAGCCATGAGCGTTACCTCATCGAAAGCAGCTTTCGCGAGCACTTCAGCCGTGCGACGCTCGTCGACGGACTGAAATGCATTATCCTTTGCGGTTTGCGCATTGGGGGTAAAATGATGCGGTCGGATCATAACAACCGATTTCGGACTCTGGACAGACGGTCTGCTCATTCTCAGACTATTCTCACTGATAAAGCATGTCGCAAAAGGCATGCATAAAAACAAAGACTTAAAGCGCTTATCGCTGCGCCAACGGAAGCGAGTTTGGCATGGGCTAAGCCATGAACTTTGGTAGCCCAATCAGGTGGCTTTTCCTGCTCTCAAACATACTCCCACGCTCCTCCATCAACACTCCGACAAGCAAAGTAGGATGGCATAAAGTCAGTTAAAATTGTAAAAGTGTCGCGTCATTTGCAAAAAATCTAGCAATTTGCACAGTCGAACTATAAAAAGTGTCATGCATATTTTTGATGATCTAGATCATAAACTCATTGCCATTTTGCGGGAGGACGGACGTGCGCCGCTCTCGAAGCTGGCGACTATTCTCGGTGTTTCCCGCGGTACGGTTCAAGCACGCCTCGATCGGCTGTTGGAAACAGGTGCAGCATTAGGTTTCACGATCCGCGTTCGGCAAGATTACGATGATGGGGTTGTGCACGCGATCATGCTGATCGAGGTGCAAGGCCGATCAACGACCAAAGTGATCAAGCTTTTACGGGGATTGCCGCAAATACGCACGTTGCATACGACAAACGGCTCATGGGATCTTGTCGCGGAGATCCATGCAGAAAGCCTGCACGAGTTCGATCGCGTCTTGCGTGAAGTGCGAACGATCGAAGGTGTCCTGAACAGCGAGACCAGCATTCTGCTAAGTAGCGTATAATGCAAAAGGCCGGCGGTTTTCACCGCCGGCCCTGTTTTTGCTATCAAGCTGCCTGCTTCAGCGCCATTTCACATCGGATGAGCATTCCATAAAGGTCGCGTGGCTCGTCGGGATCAGCAAGCATATCCAGCTCGACAAAGAGGCCAGTTTGCTCCAACTTGCTGCGGACATATCGCAGCGCCGAGAAATCTTCGATTGCGAAGCCAACACTGTCAAACAGGGTGATGGCTCGGTCGGAAGCACGACCGGAGATCGCACCCGTGATGACTTCCCAGAGCTCCTTGACCGGATAGTCGGCATCAAGCTGCTGAATTTCACCTTCGATACGGGTCTGCGGTGGGTATTCGACAAAAATGTCGGAACGCAGCAGAATGTCTTTGTTTAACTCGGTTTTGCCAGGGCAATCGCCGCCGACTGCATTGATATGCACGCCAGGGCCGACCATGTTGTCACTGAGAATAGTGGCATATTGTTTGTCAGCCGTAACAGTCGTGATGATGTCGGCACCTTCAACGGCTTCCTGCGACGTGTTGTGAATCGAAACAGAAAAGCCCTTGTCGCTCAGATTACGCGCACAGCGCTCGCTGGCAGAGCGATCAATGTCAAACAGGCGCAGATTTTCGATCCCCACGATGGCTTTGAACGCCAAAGCCTGAAACTCGCTTTGCGCACCATTACCGATGATCGTCATGGTCTTTGAATCAGACCGCGCAAGATGTTTGGCTGCAACGGCCGACATTGCGGCTGTACGAAGCGCTGTGAGAATGGTCATCTCGGTTAGCAGCATCGGATAACCATTGCCGACATCGGACAGCACGCCAAATGCGGTTACGGTCTGGCGACCTTCCTTTGTGTTCTTCGGGTGGCCATTTACGTACTTAAATCCATAGAGCGTGCCGTCACTTGTCGGCATCAGCTCGATCACACCTTCGTCGGAGTGCGACGCGATACGCGGCGTCTTGTCGAACTGTTCCCAACGGCGGAAATCTTCCTCGATCACCTCCGCCAGCTCCTTGAGGAAGGTTTCAACCCCCACCGTGAGCACAAGCTTCATCATGTGATCGACACTGACAAATGGAACAATATTCAGCTTTTCATTGGTCATTGATTTGAACCTTTATCCAACATGTTTGGGCAAAGCACTGCTGGCTCAGGCCTTGGTTGCGAGAAAATTTTCCGCGATCATCGAAACGATCTGCGGCAGGATTTCAAAGGCATAAGGTGCGTGTACGCGCTCAAGCTTCTGGTGAAACTCACGCCCCCATGGGCCGATATTGACCACCGGAAACTCTAGAGCGTCACCCGCCGGATGATCGACTAGACGCGCGACCGGCGTGTTGTTTGAAACAATATCCTGCCCAAGCGTCGCCTGCCCCAGAAAGCTCATATCGGAAATGCCCTGGAAATACGGCTTCCAGACGAGTGACTGATCCGGGAAAGCTGCAAATGTCTGCATCGTTGTGTCGATAGCCTGTTTGAACGCACGATCATTGGCCTGCGTATGATCAAGATGGCCCGCTGGGTAATGAAGACCGGCAAAACCCACAACAACTGCCGGACCTGACAGATGAGCAACGCCGACGAGCCATTCGGTCAGTTGACGGCTGACTGATAACGGATTGTCAATATTGGCAAGGCGCTTTTCCTGCTCGCTGTAAAGAGCTTCAAACTGCTCGCCGGCAACCTCTGCAGCCATCACACGCAACTGCTCGAACGTGATGAGCTTCGGTGCTGCAGGAATTGCGCCCGCACGTTTTCCAATCAACTCCCCGAACGCTTCTGATTGACCGGCGAAGCGCTCAACCGCCTCTGTCGCACCGGCCAGAACCTCGCTCTTGAAGCGATTGAACAGCTCTTCCGCCGTCATGGCATGATAAAGCCAGTTAAGCGCGATCCAGAAACGCTCAGGTGTCGTCACTTCATATCCGTCACGCAGGTCTTTTGCCTCAAGGCAGATTGGTGGCGGCGAAATATCATTCTCATCGCGGTCAGCAAGCGCTGCATTACCTTCAAAACGTGCGAGAATGCTGGCGGCCATTGCCTGCGCGCTCACACCTTCATAAGGATAGCTCGCATGTGAACTCAGTCCTATAACCAGTGCGAAGGGCAGCAGCTTTCCAATGGTTCCCGCATAGACCGCACGGCCTTCTTTTCCGTCGCCCTGATCAGATGTCACATCGAGATTGATTGCAGCCGAAATTTCAATATCGAAGTCGCGCGCGATCGCCGGCAGCGCATTACGCATCGAACGCATACCACGGCTTTCGCGTTCTTCATCCGGGGTGAAAACCAGCAAGAGATTACCGCTGCGATCCGGATCAGCCGCAAATTTTTCAGCACAGGCTATACCCACGGCAAGGCCGCTCTTCATATCGAGCAGGCCACGTCCGGGAAGAAATTCGCCGCTCAGCAAATCGTCTAGCGCGCGCTCTTCCTGCGCAGAGCGTGAACGATGAGACAAGTCCTTGATGAGAGCATCCTTGAGTTTGAGACTCTCACAAGCGAGCGACTTAAGCTCGTGGTAGTTGTCCGTTGCAACCGTGTCGAAATGACCTGCAAGCGCAAGTGTGCGCTTGCCCTTTCCGCGCACCAGCGCGACCACATTATGGGTCAGCGGATCGCCATGACTGGCTACGGTGCGAATATTATCCGGGTTCTGCTTGAAGTAAGGAATTTCCTTTAGTACGGCTACGAGATGATCGGAAAACTCCGCCTCTCCACGTGTGCCTGTTTCACTGCCCCAACCCACAAGGCGCAATGCCAGATCTTCGACATACTGGCCATTAATATGGTTGTGCGCGGTCGTTACGGCGTTGGACACGCCATTTGAAACATTCGCAGTCATTGAATCTAATCTCCGTCGATTAGAGCGTATTTCGAGATATCAGAAACACGCTTGAGAATATAAACTTCAGGCTTCGGCCGTTTCCGACCGGCTTATTGCGAAAGATGCTTTCGTAGGAACGCTCTTGTCCGTTCCTCGGCAGGATCGGACAAGACTTGGCTCGGCGCGCCTTGTTCAACCACCACACCACCATCCATGAACATCACATGGTCGGACACTTCGGCGGCAAAGCGCATTTCGTGAGTGACGATCAGCATGGTCATGTGCTCGTTTGCGAGCTGCTTCATGACCTGATTGACTTCTTCCACCAGCTCCGGATCAAGCGCAGATGTCGCTTCATCAAAGAGCATAACTTTGGGCTGCATTGCCAAAGCGCGGGCAATTGCCACACGCTGCTTCTGACCGCCAGACAGACGCGCCGGATATGCATGTCCCTTATCAACAAGGCCAACCTTGGCCAGGAGGTTGTTGGCACGGTCCAACGCATCCGCCCGGGAGAGGCCCTTGAGCTTGATTGGTCCAACCATGATGTTCTGCAGAACCGTCAGATGCGGAAAGAGGTTAAACTGCTGAAACACCATGCCCATTTCCTGGCGGATGTGGTTGATGTGCTTTTCAAAAGCGCGCCCCTTGAGCGGACGATTTACCTGTTGTCCATCAAGCCAGATTTCACCGCTTGAGGTTTCCTCCAACATATTGATGGAGCGGAGCAACGTGCTTTTTCCTGAGCCGCTGGGGCCGATGATGGAAACAATCTTCCCGCGTGCAACAGTCAGGTCGATGCCTTTCAGCACCTCAATCTCGCCGTAAGATTTCCGAATTTGGCGCAATTCGATCATAGGGTTCTGTGTGTTCATCGGATAGCTTCCGCTTTCTTGGCCGCTTTGCTCAAACCCCATTCCATCAGAAGATTGACGAGGTAATAGAGCACGGCTGCAACGAAGTAGAACTCAAAAGGACGATAGGTTTCGCTGATGCCGCGCTGGGCATTCAGCACCAGTTCTGTGATGCCGAGCACCGAAAGAACGGCCGTGTCCTTGAGTAGGATAATGCTGTTATTGCCGACCTGTGGCAGTGCAGTAAGGATTGCCTGCGGGATAATGAAATAGCGCAAAGAGGCACCATTGCCGAAGCCAAGGGAACGCGCGGCTTCCATTTGTCCTTTGTCGACAGTCTCCAGCGACGCACGGAAAATATCGGCATTGTAGGCGGCATAATGCATACCAAGCCCAAACACACCGGTCCAGAATGCAGGCACCATGATCCCGATCTGCGACAGGCCATAATAGAGCAGATAAAGCTGTAGCAGCAGCGGTGTGCCCATGAACAGAAATACGATGCCGCGGAGGGGAAAGCTTATCAGTTTGGGCGCATGAAGAGTGACAATTGCGATCACAATGCCAAGCACAACACTGATAACGCCGGCCAGAACAGTGATCAGAACGGTCCAGAGAAGACCGATGAGCAACAGTTCCGCATAAGGCGGAACAACGGTGAAATCCAGACTCATGCTCCCGCCCTCTTTTCAGCGCTGAAGTATGTTTCAAGACCGCGAACGATCAGCGAAATGACAGCTATGATGACAATGTAAGCCGCAGCGGCCACCGCAAAAACTTCAAATGGTTTGTAGGTAGAAGTAACAAAGCGCTGCGCGGTATAAGTCAATTCAACCACGCCGATGGTGGAGACAAGGGCCGTACTCTTGGTCAGAATAACCGTATTGACGCCCAGCGACCGTATCATCAAAGGAGCAGCCTGCGGCAGGATGAAGAGCCGCATCGTCCCAACCCGGCCAAAGCCAAGCGACCGGGAAGCTTCATTCTGACCCTTATCAACCGCAAGGATCGCACCACGCATACCCTCAGACATATAGGCGCCGATGTTGAAGCCCATTGTTATGACACCCGCCACAAAGGGGGTGAACTCAAAGCCGAATTGTGGCCCACCAAAGAACACGAGGAAAAGCTGAACCAGAAGCGGCGTACCACGCATGATGCTGATATAGGCAACAGCAATCCAGCGCACCGGTGCATATCGTGAAAAGCGCGCCATAACGAGTATGCTTGCGACCACCAGTCCGATCAGCAGCGAAACAATGGTCAGTGCGACAGTGACCCAGGCAGCTTCGACAATGAAGGGAAAAATCCGCTCGATAAGTGCGATATCCATCCTTCAACCTTTCTGCTCCATGAGGAGGAACACCCGCCACGACATATTGATTTCAGCCAACCGGCTGAAACAAAGCAATGACAGAGTTTAGGAATGAAAGCATTGTCAACAAAGCTGCTTAAAGCGCTCAACTTAAAGACAATGCGTCAAACAGAAAATGCGGCTATCCATTCACATTCAAGCCGCTCGTGTGTTTGCGGCAGGGCAGCAAGTTATGCTGCCCTAACCACAGACAACCGGGTTAACGGATATCCGTGCCAATCCACTTTTCGGAAATGGTCTTGTAGGTACCATCAGCCATCATATCGTCGAGCGCCTTCTGCATAGCGTCACGAAGTTCGGGATTGTTCTTGCGAACAGCAATACCAATGTCATAGCGCGGGAGCTTGTCATCCTTGATTTGCTCGATCGGTGCGCTGCTCTTGGAAATTGCGACCAGAACAGGCACGTCGTCGGCAATCACTGCATCAATGCGACCCGAACCAAGGTCGAGAAGCATTTCTGGCAGGCCTTTATAGGTGCGGACTTCATACTTGTTCTGCTCGCGAACCCACTTTTCAGAGGTTTCACCAAGCGTCACACCAATTGTCTTGCCATCAAGTTCGTCAAGGGACTTCACGCTATCGCCCTTGCGCAAGAACAGGCCAAGACCGGAGCGGTAGTAAGGGCCGACGAAGTCGATTGCCTTTTTGCGTTCTTCAGTGATGCCCATCGAGCCGACGATTGTATCAAACCGACCGGTGACGAGACCAGCGATGATGCCATCCCAGGCGGTGGTGACGATTTCAGGCTCAGCCTTCAAACGGCGTGCGATTTCAGAACCGATATCAACGTCGAAGCCAACCACCTTGTTGGATTCATCGACAAAACTGAACGGAGGAAAAACGCCCGAAAGCGCAATAGTCATCTTGCCGTTCTTCTGAATTTTTTCCAGATCATCAGCCTTCGCGGCATGCGCGGATAATGAGATGCCAAGCGCTATAAGCGCTGTGGAAAAAAGTCTCGCCATTTTCATACTCAGAGTTCCCTACGAAAGCCCCAGGCGGAGCTGTTGACGCTATTTTGATAGCCTTGTAACCGGCCTCAACAGGGATTTGCGCGGGCGCTCCTATTGCTTGCAGCATTTTAAGAACCGCTTGTGCACTCCCCTTGGCCAAAATCATTATCTGCAATTAGATTGACAAAAAAGAATATAAAGTGATTATTTTTATAAAATAGTGACGATATCGTCAGTAAAACTTACTTTTATGGAAGCCATACCAATGGACGAGCTGGACAAGAGACTGATCACAGAGCTTCGCATCAATGGCCGAGCTTCCGTTCCACAGCTTGCTGAGCTTCTAGGCGTTGCCCGCGCCACCGCGCAAAAACGGCTCGACCGCATGATTGCCAATGGCGACATTAAAGGCTTCACCGTCCGGGTCCGTGATGATATCGGCAAAGATCAGATCCGCGCCTTCATGCTGATCGAAATGTCAGGCTCATCACTCAAAGCTACAATCAGCGCAATCAAACGTGTTCCGGGTCTAACAGGCGTTTTTAACACGAACGGAATCTGGGATGTAATTGCCGAGCTGGAAGTCTCGACCATCTCCGAGCTTAACGAAGTGATTTCGACGATACGATCCCTTCAGGGCGTGAGCAAAAGCGAAACTTTCATCATGCTAGGGCCAGCATAGGCCTTCTTTGCCGACTATTTATAAGCTTCATAGGAACCAAACCCCACACCCTTCGTTACTTGTTGAAATTCACTTAACAGTAGAGTGGTCAATGCATGTTCTAAATGCGGGGCCGCTATTCTGTTGCGTGGGACATGAAAACAAAACGCAAAAAGGCGGTGGCGAATGGCGCAAAGCGATGCTGCAGGCAGCTCATCTCAGGCTACACCATTACAAATTCATGACATCAAGGTCATCGATAACACCAAACTCAAGAAGGCCATTACTGCTGCAGCCTTGGGCAACGCGATGGAGTGGTTCGATTTCGGTGTTTATGGCTTCGTAGCCTATGCATTGGGCCAGGTTTTCTTCCCCAATGCAGCGCCCGGCATTCAGACGATTGCAGCACTCGCAACCTTTTCTGTGCCGTTTCTGGTACGCCCTTTGGGCGGGCTTTTTTTCGGCGTGATGGGAGACCGCTTCGGCCGTCAGAAAGTTCTCTCACTCACGATCATCATCATGGCCGCCAGTACATTTTGTATCGGTTTGATCCCATCTTACGCAACGATCGGAATTTGGGCACCAATTCTGCTTCTGCTCTGTAAGCTAGCGCAAGGCTTTTCGGTGGGCGGCGAATATACTGGCGCTGCGATTTTCGTCGCTGAGTACGCTCCAGACAAACGTCGCGGTTTCCTCGGTAGCTGGCTCGACTTCGGTTCGATCGCAGGATTCGTTTTAGGTGCGGGTCTTGTCGTTTTCCTCAGCACCATGGTTGGTGAGGAAGCGTTCCTGGATTGGGGTTGGCGTATCCCATTCTATCTTGCTGCACCCCTTGGGCTGATCGGACTTTATCTTCGCCATGCGGCTGAAGAAACGCCCGCCTTCACCCAACAACTTGAAGCATTGGAAAAAGAGGACCGTGATTCAATTGAAGACCGCCCAATGGTGTCCTTCAAGGAAATCGTCCGAAAATACTGGCGTGCATTAAGCGTATGTATCGGCATGGTTTTGGTGACAAACGTCACCTATTACATGCTGTTGACCTATATGCCGACATACCTTTCTCAGAGTCTTGGTTATTCTGAGGATCATGGAGTACTAATCATCATCGTGGTGATGATCGGGATGCTGTTCGTGCAGCCAGTCGTCGGCTTCCTCAGCGATCGATTTGGCCGCAGGCCTTTCCTGATTATCGGCAGTGTGGGCCTATTATTGTTTGCCGTGCCAGCCTTCCACCTTGTTGCCAGTGGGAACATTGCGAC
Organism: Ochrobactrum sp. BTU1; assembly: GCA_018798825.1. Lineage (NCBI taxonomy): Bacteria > Pseudomonadati > Pseudomonadota > Alphaproteobacteria > Hyphomicrobiales > Brucellaceae > Ochrobactrum > Ochrobactrum sp. BTU1. The sequence goes on from CP076355.1 coordinate 1,579,025, forward strand.
CATTTTTGCCGGCTTGCTGATATTGGCGATATTGCTCAACTGCCTCACAGGCATCATGGCATCGACACTGCCAGCACTGTTTCCGGCGCGCATTCGCTATAGCGCTCTTGCTGCTGCATTTAATATTTCGATTATCGTGGCGGGACTAACTCCTACTGTTGCTGCGTGGCTTGTTGAGGCAACAGATAATCTTTATCTGCCTGCCTATTATCTCATGTGCGCAGCGATCGTGGGTCTCATCACTGCTTTCTTCCTTCCTGAGACAGCCAACAAACCGCTGCGTGGCGACACGCCAAGTGCGTCAAACAAAACGGAAGCCAAACTGCTCCTCAAGGAAGCCTACTCGCATATCGAAGAACGAGTCGATAAGCTCGATGATGAAATTCTCTCGCTGGAACAGCAGATCGAGGAATTACAGCAACGCCGCCAGGCGCTCGTTGACCGGCATCCGAAACTAAACTGAGCCACTCCAGCTTTTGGCCTGTTGTTCACCAATCCCCATCAGATCAATGGCTCGCGCTGCGATCTGATGGGCAATATCATCCACCGTTTGCGGATGTAGATAAAAAGCAGGCACTGGCGGCATCACGATTGCCCCCATTTCGGTGACTGTACACATATTGCGCAGATGGACGAGATGCAGAGGTGTTTCGCGCGTGATCAGCAGCAGCTTGCGCCGCTCTTTAAGATGCACATCAGCAGCACGCGTTAGCAGACTATCGCTCAAGCCATGGGCTATCGATGCTAAGGTGCGCATGGAACAAGGCGCAACAATCATCCCGGCAGTCGGCACGGATCCGCTGGCAACGGCTGCTCCCACGTCCTCAACTGAATAGGTCTTCTCTGCCAACCGATGCAGCATTGAATAGCCGTTCGCGCCCAGCTCATAGAGCAATGTGCGCTCAGCAGCTTGTGATATGACAAGATGCGTTTCAACAGACTGAATCTTGTTCAGACACTCAAGTACTTTAAGCGAAATCAACGACCCCGACGCGCCTGAAACTCCCACGACAATACGCTTCACTATCTGCTCTCCCGGTCTATTCCCAGTTCGCCCCATATCGCGTCTATCCCCGCAATTGTTTCTGCATTCATGGAAAGGACTGCGCCCCATTCGCGATCGGTTTCCGCACTGATCTTGTTGGTTGCATCAAGTCCAAGCTTTCCACCAAGCCCCGAGCGCGGTGATGCGAAATCGAGATAATCCACTGGCGTGCGATCGAGCATGATCAAGTCACGGCTCGCGTCGAAGCGTGTCGACAAAGCCCAGAGGACATCATCCCAATTGCGCACATTGATATCAGGATCGACAGCAATGATAAGCTTGGTGTAGCTGAACTGCGGCAGCATTGACCAAAGTCCCATCATCACCCTGCGGGCCTGCCCCGGATACCGCTTGTCGATGGCGACCACCATTGCCCGATAAGAACATGCCGCGGCTGGCATCCAAAGGTCCGTGATCTCTGGAAATTGTTTTCGCACGACCGGTACAAACAGCTGGTTCATCACCTCGCCGAGCTTGGAAGGTTCATCAGGCGGACGCCCGGTGTAAGTGGAAAGATAAATCGGGTTCTTGCGCGTCGTGATCGCGCTAAGCTGCATAACTGGAAAGTCTTCCACACTATTATAATAACCAGTGTGATCCCCATAGGGGCCTTCCGGCGCGGTTTCGGTTGCCGATACGAAGCCTTCAAGCACAATTTCTGCATTGGCTGGGACTGTGATGGGCACCGTGCGCGCATCTGCGACTGCAGGCCTTCGCCCCGACAAAAGACCCGAAAATGCAAGCTCACTCATCCCTTCAGGCAAAGGCATGACGGCGGCAAGAATTGTCGCTGGATCCGCACCGATGGCAACAGCGACGGGCATATCCTTGCCGACCTTCTGCCACATGCGATGATGCCGTGCGCCACCCCGATGAGCCAGCCAACGCATCACTAGCCTGTCTCGTCCGAGCTTCTGCATCCGGTAAATGCCAACATTGATGTCGGATGGATCGTCGGGCGCACAAGTAATGACCAACGGCCATGTCACCAGTGGAGCAGGCTCCCCCGGCCAGCACCATTGTATCGGCAACGCGTCCAGATCAATGGCGTCTCCCTCGCGTAGGATTTCATGCACCGACGCTCGACTGACACGCCGCGGTCGCATTGCCAGGGCTGCTTTTGCCAGAGGCAGCTTATTCCAGATTTCACCTGCTGAACGCGGCGGTGTCGGCGCTCTCAACTCTGCCAGTAGATTGGCTAAAGTAGGCAGCTCTTCCGGCCTGCGACCTAGCCCCCATGCAATCCGTCGTTCAGCACCGAAAAGATTGGCAAGCAAAGGGATGGATTGCATTTTGCCTTCAGCATCAACCGGATTTTCAAACAGCAGAGCCGGTCCATCAGCTTCCAGAACGCGTTTATGAATTTCGGTGATTTCATGAAGCAGCGAAACTCGACGCTGGATGCGGACAAGATCACCGCGTCGTTCAAGCTCCGATACGAAGCTCTGTAGATCGCGATAGAAAGGAGGCAGAGAGCAAGCATTTTTCATAGATCACTTTGAATACGCAATTCTTCTGCCGTCTTTGATCCAGATCAAACTCTTGCAGGCTTGAATCGCCTAGTCCTTGAGAAGACGTCGTAAGCTGGTGCGCATGGAAGTGTCTGGAGCCAAGTCATGATGAAAATTCCGCCTGCCGTGGTCGCTCCGGTTCGGTTTGTTCCGCCTTTTCTGATTAGCCCATTTATTTCTCGCGTTTTCTTTCAGGTAATCGAGGCACATCCCGGCCTGTTTGAACGGCTGGGCGAGCACGTCAACAAACGATTTGGCTTCCTGCCCTCCGATCTACCCTTCGTCTTTCTGGTAGAACCTGGCGCCCCCCGTATTTCAGTGCTTCGCAACAAAGACGACTTTAAAACCGATGCCGCAATCGAAGGCCCGCTCGTCCTGCTACTGGCTCTTCTGGAAGGCAAGCTTGATGGCGATGCTCTGTTTTTCTCGCGCGACATCACTGTGACCGGCGACATGGAGGCCATGCTTGCCCTGCGCAATGCGCTGGATGATTGCAATATTGATCTGCCAGCCGATCTTGGACGCGGTGCAGGACCTTTCGCCCCGTTGGTGCGAACCATTGCAGGCTTTGTGCGCGACAAAGCGCTTACTGCTGACACAAGCGAGGATGCCCGTTCATGGAATTGATCTGTCCCGCCGGAACACCTTCCGCACTTCGCGAAGCCGTGCAGGCCGGAGCTAATGCAGTTTATTGCGGCTTTCGTGATGAAACCAACGCTCGCAATTTTCCGGGCCTCAACTTCAGCCGCGAAGAGCTACGCGAAGCGATCAATTTCGCCCATGCGCGTCACACTGAGGTCTTCGTCGCGATCAACACCTTCATGCGTGCTGGCGACGAGCATATCTGGTACCAAGCAGTGGATGATGCCTCGGCATTGGGTGCCGATGCCGTGATCCTCGCAGATTTCGGGCTGATGGCCTACACGGCAGAACGACATCCGCATCAGCGACTACATGTTTCGGTGCAGGCATCTGCTTCCAATGCCGATGCAATCAGCTTTCTGATCGATGCTTTCAAGGCAAAACGTGTGGTGCTGCCACGCGTACTGACAATCCCTGATATTGCAAAGCTTGGACGCAAGATCGCCTGCGAAATGGAAGTGTTCGTCTTTGGCGGTTTGTGCGTCATGGCCGAAGGCCGCTGCTCGCTATCGTCTTACGCCACCGGAAAGTCACCCAATATGAATGGAGTCTGCTCACCAGCAAGTCATGTGCGTTATCGCCACGATGGCTCAGAGCTGGTTTCAGAACTTGGGGATTACACCATCAATCGTTATCCGGCAGGCGAAGCAGCAGGTTATCCCACCCTTTGCAAAGGGCGCTTCAACATCGGTGATGAGGAAGGCTATGCATTTGAAGATCCTGTATCTCTCGATGTGATGAACCACATTGACGAACTCCGTGCGGCCGGTGTTTCAGCCCTGAAAATCGAAGGGCGGCAACGTGGAAAAGCCTATGTTGCAGAGGTTGTTTCGACGCTCCGTCAAACTCTTGCAGTCGGACCTGAAAAGCGGACCGCACTGCTTTTACGGCTACGCACATTGAGTGAAGGTCAGCAGACCACATCGGGTGCCTATGAAAAACGCTGGAGATAGCCATGTCCGATCCACGCTTTAATCCCAGCCTCAGCATTGGGCCTGTTCTTTATCTATGGGAGGGCCCGAAATGGCGCGATTTCTACTTTCGAATAGCCGATGAAGCACCGGTCGATCATGTCACGCTCGGTGAAATTGTCTGCTCAAAGCGTTTTCATTTCATTGATCCATACCTGGCAGATGTGATCGAGCGTTTGCAAAAGGCAGGCAAGACGATCAGCCTTGGCTCACTCGCGCTTGTCATGCTTGAACGCGAGGCAAAGCATGTTCGGCAAACCGCCGAACAATCCCTTTTTCCAGTCGAAGCCAATGATCTTTCTGCATTGAGCCTGCTGGCTGGCAAACCGCATATGGTTGGCCCGTTGATCAATGTTTACAACGCCGCCACTGCCAAAGTTCTGGCCGCGCGCGGAGCACAATCCATTTGTCTGCCACCGGAACTTCCGTTGGCTTCAATCTGTGAAATCATCAAGGGAGCGCCTGATGTTGCCTTCGAAATCTTCACTTTTGGCCGCATACCACTCGCCATATCAGCGCGCTGCGCCCACGCACGCTCAAAAGGACACATCAAGGACAATTGTCAGTTTGTTTGTGCCGAGGAGCCGGACGGTCTGCCAGTCAAAACACTCGATAGCCAGTCGTTCCTTGCCTTGAACGGTGTGCAGACACTGTCGCATACCTGTCAGGCACTCATTGAAGATATACCCGACCTGAAGGCCGCGGGGGTTGCAGGTTTCAGGCTTTCACCGCAGGATTGCGACATGGTTGCTGTCGCAAAGGTTCACGACGACGTGCTGCGGGAACGTATCGACACGCAAGAAGGGCTTGCCCGATTGCAGGTGATTTACCCGACCGTTCCGCTTTCCAACGGCTTTCTACATGGCGGCATCGGTGCCGCCTGGATCAGCCGACACAAAACTGCATCAGTTATGCATAGCTGATAAAATCAACTTGCAGCAGATAGCTGTCTAAGCGGGATGAGACCCTCAAGCCAGTCTGCGAGAATCGTCTGGTCCGGTGCAAGCAAGATACCGAAATCTCCTGCGAACTCGTTCCAGCCCTCAACATAGGTTTCGCGCACGACTGTCAGCACTGGTATCTGCTTTGCATAGGCCAGCTCGATAACGGTCCGAAACCCCTGACCTTCGGTTTCGCCTTTGCCAAACCGGTTGAGGATCAGCAAATCTGTTCCGGCTTCGATTTCGGCACGCAACGATCCGGCCACATCTGCAAGTGCTGCCGGATCAAGCCTGCAACCGCGTGAGCCGGTACCGAGCGGTTGCGAGATAATTTGCCGATTGCCGCTGCCAATCCGTTCAATAACAATTTCCCGGCAGCATTCGTCGGTATCGGGGCCACGGTGTTGCAAAAAACCCGCGACCTTCAAGCCATATTCTCCGGCCCTCGCAGCAACCGACGCCAACAGCGGATCGACCGCCACGTCTTTTTCGGCCAGAATTGCTGCAAGAAGCGGCTGTGTGGTCATTTGCTTTCTTCCTCACCGGACAAAAGGTCGATACCGGTAATCTCTGCCTCGGCGGCCAAAATAGCAATATATTGCGAAACAGCTTTCGACCAGGTGGAAGCTTCAAGCCAGCCCGCGATGCGCTCGGCCACAAAATCGAATGGCAACACCTCGCCATCGACACGATGATCGAGCTTGATAATGTGAAAGCCAAAGCGGCTTTCAATCGGCGCCGCTGTGATTTCACCGGGTGCAAGACGATCAAGCGCACGCTCAAACTCCGGCACGGTACTGCCTCGCGACAATTGCCCAAGGCTGCCACCCTGTGCGGCCGAAGGGCAGGCGGAATATTCGTGCGCCATCGCCGCAAATATTGCTGGTTCAGCCACAATAGAAGTAGCCAGGAACGATGCCGTGCCGCGTGCCTTTTCGCGCGCCTGTTGATCGGCTGGGTCGGCCGCAATCAGAATGTGGCTTGCTTGAAGCAAAGGCGAGCTGGTGAAACGCTGCCGGTTTTTCTCATAAAAGCGCAGACATTCATCACTTGATGCAGAAGGCACCTCAACTTCCTGATCGATCACCATGCGCACCAGCGCATCGTCATCGGTTTCAGGACGCCCTTCGGCATCTTTCTCACGTTCTGGGGTTATGCCGACTTCTCTTGCGCGCTGCAAAAGCAACTCTCGGACTGCAAGGGCGCGAGCGGCTGCAAGCAATGCTGCTCCCGGGTTTTCAGCCGGGTGGTTTTGTGCCTCCGTCAGAATGTCGCTTTCGGCAATCGCAACGCCGTTAACCGAAACCGCATCAAAGATCGGGCGCGGCTTTGGCGGTATGCGTGTATCCGGCTCCTGATAGGTGGAATAGCTACCATGCCCGGCTGAATGCTTATGGTCATGTGCTTTCGGCTGCTTGCTTTCAAAGAGTGTTGCCATCAGTTCTGCTCCGTCCGAAAGTTGTTCTGAATGCGAGCATGGGATGGTGCCCGGCTATTATTGCGCTTGCGCACAACCTGATAACCGGGACGCCAGATATAACGCACAGGTGCGCTCAGCATATGAACGAGACGTGTAAACGGGAACAACAGAAGGATCGTCAGACCCAAGCCAATATGCAGCTTGAAGATAAGCGATGCATCTGCAACGTAGCTTGAAGCCTGCGAGTTGAAGGTGAAGATACCCTGTGCCCAGCTCATGAATTTCACCATTTCATGGCCATCCAGATGCTGTAGCGATACCGGAATGGTCGCAAGTCCCAAAAGCAGCTGAATCCAGAGCAGAATGATGATGAGCGTATCAGTCGGGCGTGATGACGCGCGAATGCGCGGGTCAAACAGGCGACGATGCACAAGAAGCGTGGCGCCGATAATTGCCATGACACCTGCAACGCCACCTGCCACAATGGCAAGTATCTGCTTGGCTTCATGGCTGATGCCGAGCGTATCAAATACCCAGATTGGCGTGAGCAACCCGACAAAATGTCCGGCGAAAATCACAAGCACACCGAGATGGAACAGTACCGAACCCCACATCAGCTGCTTGCGGCGCAAAAGCTGGCTGGAACCGGAGCGCCATGTATAGGGCTCGCGGTCATAGCGGAAGATTGAACCGAGTGCCAAAACGCTCAGCGCAATATAGGGATAAATCCCGAACAGGAACGTATTGATATGACTAGCCATCATCCGTCTCCTAGATTTGGCTGGCGTTTGAGGATGCCGCCGGATTACGGCGTGCAGCACGCACCTGCATACGCAACCGGTCCGGACCGCAGGCGTTGTCGCCCGCATTAGAACTGCCAAATGTTACCGCTTCTTCTTCCCAGATACGGTCGAGAGCAGCCAGATCGTCGGGATCATCCTCTTCCTGGCGCAGCAATTCACCCAGCAACTTTTCATCAGGCTTCACGCGGCCAAGATGCGAAATTGCAGCAAACGCATTGGCATAGATTGAGCGCCGCTTGCGCAGGCGTTCGCCGATGGCTGTGGTGATGTGCGCAGTCTGCGCCAGCAGATCGTGGATTTCTTCCGGCGAACGCGTCGACAAGAATTCAAGAAACAGCGGCAGATAATCCGGCAGTTCCTTGGCATCAATGTCGAAGCCGTTTTCCTCATACATCTTCAAAAGATCAACCATTGCCTGACCACGATCGCGGCTTTCGCCATGCACATGTTCAAACAGGTGCAGAGACAGCGCGCGGGTGCGATCAAACAGATGCACGTAACGCTCCTGTGCCTCGTAGAGATCGCCTTTGCAAAGGTCATCGATCAAATTGTCGAGTAACTTATGGATTCCGGGCGAAAGACTGGGGTCGCTGGCGACAGCGGCTTTCAGTTCCTCACGTCCAGACTGGACGTCCTTCGAAGGATAGGACAGCAGAAGCGATATGATTTTCAGAGCCCTGTTCATTATACCTGCTCCCTGAAAATATCGGTCGGTGTCTGCACGACCTTCTGACGCTTTGAACCGAACAGATCTTCCGTGGAAGAACCACCCGAGCAACCATTGCCAAAGGTGAAGCCACAGGAACCATGCAGATCATAGGCATCTTCCGTGACTTCACGATGCGTTGTTGGGATGACGAAGCGATCCTCATAATTGGCAATTGCCATCAGCTGGTACATCTCTTCGATCATGCCGCTGCTCATGCCGACACGATCAGCAATTGCTTCATCAATGACACCATCGATGGTCTTGGTGCGCATGTAGGAGCGCATTGCCAACATGCGTTCAAGCGCCGAGATAACCGGCTCTTCCTTACCAGCGGTCAGAAGATTGGCGAGATAGCGGACCGGAATACGCATCGAGCGAACATCCGGCAACGGACCATCCATGCCAAGCTTGCCCGCAGCAGCAGCCGACTGAAGCGGCGAAAGCGGCGGCACATACCAGACCATTGGAAGCGTTCGATATTCAGGATGCAGCGGGAATGCGATCTTCCATTCCATTGCCATCTTGTAGACCGGGGACTGCTTGGCAGCTTCCAGCCATGCATCCGGAACACCATCCTTGCGCGCCTGTTCAATCACTTTGGGATCGTTCGGATCGAGAAAGATGCTAAGCTGCTCTTCGTAAAGATCCTGCTCGTTGGCGGTTGATGCTGCTTCCGAAATCCGGTCGGCATCATAAAGAATAACACCGAGATAGCGGATGCGACCGACGCAGGTTTCCGAGCAGACTGTTGGCTGGCCTGCTTCAATACGCGGATAACAGAAAATGCACTTCTCGGACTTGCCGGAACTCCAGTTGTAATAGATCTTCTTATAAGGGCAGCCGGAGACGCACATGCGCCAACCGCGGCACTTTTCCTGATCGATCAGAACAATGCCGTCATCCTCGCGCTTGTAGATCGCACCCGAAGGACAGGCTGCAACACAGGTCGGGTTGAGGCAGTGCTCGCAGAGGCGAGGCAGATACATCATGAAGGTGTTTTCGAACTGGCCGTAGATTTCCTTTTCCACGCCCTCGAAATTGTAGTCTTTCGACCGTTTGGCGAATTCGCCACCGAGAATTTCTTCCCAGTTTGGCCCCCATTCGATCTTCTCCATTCGTTCGCCGGAAATCAGCGAGCGTGGGCGGGCGGTCGGCATGGTCCTGCTTTCGCCTGCCGTCTGCAAATGCCCATAATCGTAGTCGAACGGCTCATAATAGTCGTCGATTTCCGGCAGATCTGGATTAGCAAAGATTTTAGCAAGAATGCGCCATTTCGCACCCATCTTGGGTTCGATCTTGCCGTTCTTCTTGCGGACCCAGCCGCCATTCCACTTCTTCTGATTTTCCCACTCCTTCGGGAAACCAATACCGGGCTTTGTTTCAACATTGTTGAACCAGGCATATTCAACGCCTTCGCGGCTGGTCCAGACGTTTTTGCACGTCACAGAGCAGGTGTGACAGCCGATGCACTTATCAAGATTGAGCACCATGCCAATTTGCGCGCGGATTTTCATTCTGCTGCCTCCTTTGCCATTGGTGTCTGTGGCAATGTCGCTTTGCTTTCGTCGAGTGGACCTTCCATCCAGTCGACTTTGTCGAGCTTGCGCACCACGACAAATTCGTCGCGGTTCGCACCGACGGTGCCGTAATAGTTGAAGCCATAGGACTGATGGGCGTAACCGCCGATCATGTGGGTCGGTTTGGTGATGATGCGCGTTACCGAGTTATGAATGCCGCCGCGCTGCCCCGTCAGCGGCGATCCCGGCGTATTCACTATCTTTTCCTGTGCGTGATACATGAAGATCGTGCCGTCCTTCATACGCTGAGACACAACCGCACGCGCCACGATAGCACCGTTGGCGTTGTAAACTTCCACCCAGTCATTATCGACCAGACCTGCCTTCTTCGCATCCGGCTCCGAAATCCAGACAACCGGACCGCCACGATTGAGCGTGAGCATCAAAAGGTTGTCCGAGTAGGTCGAGTGGATGCCCCATTTCTGGTGCGGAGTAATGAAGTTCAGCACCAGATGCGGTTGACCGTCAGCCTTGTCACGAATGGCAGGATTGACCGTTTTGGTGTCGATTGGCGGACGATAGACGCAGAAACCTTCACCAAAAGCGCGCATCCACAAATGATCCTGATAAAGCTGCTGACGGCCTGTCAGCGTGCGCCATGGGATCAGTTCATGCACATTGGTGTAACCGGCATTGTAGCACACACTTTCGGATTCAAGTCCCGACCATGTCGGCGACGAGATGATCTTGCGCGGCTGTGCCACGATATCGCGGAACCGGATTTTCTCGTCTTCCTTCGGTATCGCCAGATGGCTGTGATCGCGTCCAGTGAACTTCGACAAGGCTTCCCAGGCCTTCACCGCCACTTCGCCATTGGTCTCAGGGGCAAGCGACAGAATGACTTCCGTTGCATCAATGTCAGTCATGATACGCGGGCGACCTTCAGTAGCACCAGGCTCATGAACCTTGCCGTTGAGCCTACCGAGGAGTTCCACCTCATGATCGGTGTTCCAACCGATGCCCTTGCCGCCATTGCCGAGCTTTTCAAGCAATGGACCGACCGATGTATAACGCTTGTAGAGGTTGGGATAATCACGCTCGACCACAACAATATTTGGCATGGTCTTGCCGGGGATCGGTTCGACTTCGCCCTTCTTCCAGTCCTTCACGTCAAACGGCTGCGACAGCTCACCTGCCGTGTCGTGAAGGGTCGGGACGAGAACCACGTCCTTCTCAACACCCAGCACTTCTGGTGCCACATCCGAGAATTTCTTGGCGATGCCCTTGAATATTTCCCAGTCGCTGCGTGCTTCCCATGCAGGATCAGCAGCACTTGAAAGCGGATGAATGAAGGGATGCATGTCGGAGGTGTTGAGATCGTTCTTCTCGTACCAAGTGGCAGTCGGCAGAACGATATCCGAATAAACACAAGTCGTGGACATGCGGAAATCCAGTGTCACCAGCAGATCGAGTTTTCCTTCCGGTGCCTGATCGTGCCAGACGGCTTCCTGAGATTCCTGCGCGCCTTCTGGACCGAGATCCTTACCAAGCAGGCCGTTCGATGTCCCGAGCAGATGCTTGAGGAAATATTCGTGGCCTTTACCCGACGAACCCAACAGATTTGAACGCCAGACAAACATGTTGCGCGGCCAATTTGCCTCATTGTCGGGGTCCTCACAGGCCATGTTGAGACTGCCGGATTTGAGCGCTTCAGCAACAAAATCCTTTGCCTCTTTGCCCGATACGGCCGCCTGTTTGGAGACTTCAAGCGGATTGGTTTGCAATTGCGGTGCCGATGGCAGCCAGCCCATACGTTCAGCGCGGATGTTATAATCGTGGAATGTACCGTCCCATGAACCTTCCGGTGCGGTTGGCGACAGGATGTCGTTGACCTTGACCGTCTCGTAGCGCCACTGATCGGTATGCGCATAAAAGAACGATGTCGAGTTCATATGGCGGGGTGGTCGGTTCCAGTCGAGCGCGAAGGCAAGCGCTGTCCAGCCGGTCTGCGGACGCAGTTTTTCCTGCCCAACATAATGGCTCCAACCGCCGCCTGATTGACCGATGCAACCGCACATCACCAGCATGTTGATGATGCCGCGATAGCTCATATCCATGTGGTACCAGTGATTGAGACCAGCACCAAGAATGACCATGGAACGTCCCTTGGTCTTCTCTGCATTATGAGCAAATTCTCGCGCAACAGCGATGATCTGATCCTGGGGAACGCCAGTGATCTTTTCAGCCCAGGCAGGTGTGTAAGGCAGGCCTTCTTCGAAAGTTTTCGCCGAATTCTTGTCGCCAAGGCCACGATCAAGACCATAATTAGCCGCGAAGAGATCGAAAACGGTGGCGACCATCGTGTCGCCGTCTGCAAGCTTTACCTTGCGGGCTGGCACCTTGCGCACCAGAACGCTGTCGTGATCGGTACCTTCAAAGAAATCATGTTCTCGATTGCCGAAATAAGGAAACGCCACATCGGCAACCGCATCGTGATTGCTTTTGTCGATAAAGCTCTTTGCCAGCTCAACATCGTGGCCCCCGCCGTCTTTTTCTTCCAGATTCCACTTGCCGTCTTCGCCCCAGCGATAGCCGATAGAGCCACCGGGTGCGACGTAAGATGCGGTTTTCTTGTCGAAGGCCACCGTCTTCCAGTCCGGATTGTTGCTTTCACCAAGTGTATCGACAAAGTCGGAAGCGCGGATGAAGCGGTCAGGCACATAATGACCGTCCTTGTTGCTGAGGCGAACTAGCATTGGGAAGTCAGTATATTTGCGGCAATAGTCCTCGAAATACTCCACCTGTCGATCAAGATGGAACTCACGCAAGATGACATGGCCAATCGCCATGGCAAGCGCAGCATCTGTGCCCTGTTTCGGGTGCAACCACAGATCGGAGAATTTGGCGGCTTCCGAATAATCTGGTGAAACCACAACTGATTTTGCGCCCTTATAACGGGCTTCGGTATAAAAATGCGCGTCAGGTGTGCGGGTCTGCGGTACGTTCGAACCCCAGAGCACCAGGAAGCCAGCATTATACCAGTCAGCGGATTCAGGAACGTCGGTCTGTTCACCCCATGTCATCGGTGAGGCAGGTGGCAAATCGCAATACCAGTCATAAAACGACATGCAGACGCCACCAAGCAGCGATAGATAACGTGAGCCGGCTGCATAAGACACCATCGACATGGCAGGGATTGGCGAAAAGCCGATCACGCGGTCAGGACCGTAGGTCTTGGCTGTATAGGCATTGGCGGCTGCGATGATTTCATTTACTTCATCCCAGGTCGCGCGGACGAAACCGCCAAGGCCACGCACCTTCATATAATCCGAGCGTTTGGCTGGGTCCTGCTGGATCGCAGCCCAAGCACCGATCGGGGTCTTCACCGCACGTTCCTTGCGCCAAAGTTTGAGCAGACGGGAACGGATAAGTGGGTATTTCACGCGATTGGCCGAATAAATATACCAGCTGTAACTTGCACCACGCGGGCAGCCGCGTGGCTCATGATTGGGAAGATCTGCCCGGGTCCGCGGATAATCGGTCTGCTGGGTCTCCCAGGTGATGATGCCGCCCTTGACATAGATCTTCCATGAGCATGACCCAGTGCAGTTCACACCATGGGTTGAGCGGACAATTTTGTCATGCTGCCAGCGCTTGCGATAGGCATCTTCCCAGTCACGGTTTTCAACTGTGGTAACACCATGCCCTTCGGAAAAGGTGTCCACATTCTTTCTGGCAAGAAAGTTTAGCCGGTCGAGGAGTAGGCTCATAATATTGTCCTCTCAATCCAATTATTAAGTGGCAGGCACGAATGGAAGGAAGCTTTCCGCCTTCTCCGCGCTGCCTTTGTGGTCAGGCAGCAGCGGTCGCAGGTTTGCGTTTGTGCTCGACGTTATAGAGGAGGCCACCTTTTCGGGTGTAGACGGCCCAGGTGATGATGAGGCAGCTCACATAGAAGATCAGGAATGCCCACAGAGCTGCTTCCGGTCCGCCCGTCATGCTGATCGACGTGCCGTAGCCTTTCGGAATGAAGAAGGCGCCAAAAGCAGCAATTGCCGATGTGAAGCCAGTAATGGCAGCGGATTCCTTGCTGGCTTCCAGACGACGTTCTTCCGCACTTGCTTTGGGCATCAGGCGGTCCATTTCCTTCGACATGATCGCAGGGATCATCTGGAAGGTGGAGGCATTGCCGATACCTGTGGCGAAGAACAGCAGAACGAAGGAAGCGAAGAAGCCACTGAATGCATAGGGCTGATCCTTGATGCCGACGAACCAAAGTACACCGCTCACGCCGATCATCATAAGGACGAAAGCCCAGATGGTTACGCGTCCGCCGCCATATTTATCGGCAAGCCAGCCCGAACCCGAACGCGAAAGCGCGCCAACCAATGGTCCAAGGAATGCGTAATGCAGCGCATTGACTTCCGGAAACAGGATGTTGGTCAGAAGTGGGAAGCCAGCCGAATAGCCGATGAAGGAGCCGAATGTGCCGGTATAGAGCCAGCACATCAGCCAGTTGTGCTTGCGGCGGAAAATGACGGCCTGATCCGCAAAGGATGCCTTTGCCGATGCAATATCATTCATGCCGAACCAGTTGGCAAAGGCAGTGATCACAATGAAAGGCACAAAGAAGAAGCCAGCATTCTGTAACCAGAGCGGCGAGCTACCAGCCTCGGTGGCTACAAAAGCCGGATCGCCACCAAGCTTGCCGAAGATGCCAGCAGTAATAACCAGCGGGACGACAAACTGTACGACGCTGACACCGAGATTTCCGAGGCCGGCATTGAGGGCTGCCGCATTGCCTTTTTCCGCCTTGGGGAAGAAGAAGGAAATGTTTGACATGGAGGAGGCGAAGTTGCCGCCGCCAAAACCGCAGAACAGAGCAAGCAGCAGGAAGACAAAGTAAGGTGTATTCGGATTTTGCACCGCATAGCCAATGCCGATCGCCGGAATAACCAGCGACCAGGTGGTCAGCGTAGTCCAGAGACGACCGCCGAAAATCGGCACCATGAAAGAATAGAAGATGCGCAGCGTTGCGCCCGAAATGCCGGGAAGTGCTGCAAGCCAGAACAATTCGTCCGTGGAGAACTTGAATCCAACCAGCGGCAGCTTTGCAACGACCACCGACCAGACCTGCCAGATCGCAAATGACAGCAAGAGCGCTGGAATGGAAAGCCACAGATTGCGCTTGGCAATACGCTTGCCTTTCTGTTCCCAGAAGGTCTTGTCTTCCGGTTCCCATTCAGTCAGCACCGCATCACTCTTGCGGGCTGGCTTGATTTCAGCCTTCTTCAAGCCCTGCAGTTCTGCAAAAGCTGGAAGTTCCTCCGTTGCCTTGCCCTGTGCTGCGCGTTCCATCTGACGGATCGAAACATGCATCCAGGCAAACGAGACTGCAACGATGACGAACAGCAGCATGAAGCAGCTTGTCCATAGACCTGTGAGATCAAGCAGGACACCAAACAGAATTGGCAGGATGAAGCCGCCAAGACCACCAATCATGCCGACGAGACCGCCGACCGCACCAACATTGTCGGGATAATAAACCGGGATGTGCTTGAAGACCGCAGCCTTGCCCAGCGCCATGAAGAAGCCGAGGATAAACACGGAAACCGTGAAGCCAACCACGCCCATTTCTGCCGTGAAACGCAGTGGACCATTATCGCTCTGGATGATGTATTCCGTTGGTGGGTAAGAGAGAATGAAGGTGGCGACGAGAGCGACAAGGAAAGTCCAGTACATGACCTTCCGCGCACCATAAACGTCAGACAGATGACCGCCATAAGCACGGAACAGACTTGCCGGGATCGAGAAAAAAGCTGCGATCATACCGGCATAGCGAATATCGACTCCATAAACATGGATCAGATATTGCGGCAGCCACAGTGCCATCGCCACGAATGCACCGAAAACAAAGAAGTAATAAAGCGAAAAGCGCCAGACCTGAATATTCTTGAGCGGTTCGAGTTCCAGAAGCGTGCTGACGGGCTTTTCACCCGTGCGCCTGCGCTCAAGCAAAACTGGATCATCGCTGGTGGTAAAATAGAAGACCAGCGCCATGACCACCATCGCCGCTGCCCAGATTTCAGCAACTGCATGCCATCCAAACGCAACCATGACCATCGGTGCGAAAAATTTCGTCACGGCCGAGCCGACATTACCGGCGCCAAAAATACCAAGTGCTGTGCCTTGCTTTTCCGGCGGATACCAGCGCGAGACATAAGCAACCCCAACCGAGAATGAACCGCCTGCAACCCCAACACCAAGTGCAGCAATCAACATCTGCGGATAGGTCGTTGCATAAGTCAGGAAATAGGTGGCGACGGCTGAGATCAGCATGGTGAGCGTGAAAATCGCGCGTCCGCCATAGCGGTCCGCCCATATGCCAAGAATGACGCGGATAAGCGATCCGGTAAGGATCGGCGTACCAACCAGCAAGCCGAACTGCGTTTCACTCAGATTGAGATCAGCGCGGATTTGTATGCCAATGATTGCGAAAATGGTCCAAACGGCGAAGCAGACTGTAAAAGCAAACGTGCTCATCGTCAGAGCAGTAGTCTGCTTACGGTGGGAATCTCCCGGGACGTGTGGCATAGGCGTACTCCGAATTGAATACCATAGAAGGTTTCGTTTGCACTTATGCGGCGTCTGTATGTTGAATACATTGATTAGGATCAATAATTGATAATCAATCAAGAGTTTTTGCAGGTTTGTGACATGATATGACATAATTAGATTAATTTTTATATGGTAATTGATAAATTTATACTTGTTAATTGATATTTATCAACTTTTTTGCTAGAATATAACTAGAGATGAAAGGTAAGGTTTTAATGCGCGATGAGGATATCCTGAGCTTGAAGACAGTCCCTCTCTTCCTAGGCATGAGAGATAAGACTTTTGAATTCCTCATAGCTCCGAGCTTTGCGCAATCCTTTCCGCCGCGAACCACATTGATCGAAGAAAATCAGCCGTCTGATTTTCTCTTTGTCGTGCTCGATGGACTTGTCCTTATGTCCGCTCGTTCGGAAGAGGGTGAAACGGCATTGGAAATTCTGCGCTCAGGTGATGTTTTCATTCTGGCTGCGTCGCTAAACAACGATGTGTGTTTGCAAAGCGCACAGACATTGACCGCCGCGCGCGTATTGATGATCCCGTCATCGCTCATTCGCTCCATGATGAGCGAAGATTCAGATTTCATGCAGGCCATCGTATTCGAGCTGGCGCGGTCTTACCGCCGGCTTGTAAAAGAGCTGAAGACGCAGAAATTACGCAACAGCGTACAGCGTTTAGCCAATTGGATCGTTAAGGAATCACTCGCCAATCACGGAACGGATGTTGTTACCATCCCCTACGAAAAACGTGTATTGGCGGCATATCTCGGCATGACGCCGGAGAACCTTTCGCGCAGCTTTGCAAATCTGGGCACACATGGTGTGAGCGTGCAGGCATCAGCCGTTAAAATAATCGATTACGAAAAACTTCTGGCATTTGCTTCACCCTCGCCCCTTATCGATAAGGAAGAGCCGGTGCGAGGGATTGGCCAAAGCCTCTAACTGTCTGATCGAAAGCTATCCCGCCAGCATTCGATAGATTGCGGGCAAAGCAATCGGCAATTTCGTGAGCTTTTCGACCATTGCAAAGCCCCCGTGACCGAAGAGCGCAGGCAGATAAGCATTTGCCTGGCGGTCAACCGTCACGGCAAAAACGCTGACGCCTTTCGCACGCGCTTCATTTGATGCCCGTCGGGTATCTTCCAATGCAAAGCGCCCCTCGTAGTGATCGACATCATTCGGCTTGCCATCGGTTAGAAGCAGCAGGAGTTTCTTGCGATTGTGCTGCTCGGTTAACTTTGCCGTGGCGTGACGCATGGCGGTACCCATACGCGTGTAGAAGCCCGGCTTGAGCGCTGCGATGCGATGCTCAACAATCGGGCTGAACGCCTCGTCGAAATCTTTCACCGTTTCAACACGTACCCATGAGCGTCGCCGTGAAGTGAAAGTCAGGATCGAACAGCGATCACCGCAGGCAGCGATGCCATTGGCGAGAACCAGCAACGCTTCCTTTTCCACATCAAGCACCCGACGGTTATCCACCCAGGCATCAGTGGAAAGCGAGACATCGACAAGGATCGTCACTGCCAGATCATTGGCCTGAGGACGGCTCATCAGATGCACACGTTCGCTGCCCTGCCCACCGGCTGCAAAATCACAACGCGAGCGTACCACAGCATCAAGATCGAGATCATTGCCGTCGAGTTGCGCGCGCATCATTTCGCGTCCAGGTCGCAAAACTTCAAACTGACGCCGGACCTTTCGTACAAGGCTGAGCGCCTCGTCATCCAGTTTAAGCGCATCGTCATGATCCTTCACAGGCGCTAGCAGCACACTACAGTGATCCTGCAAATAGGTCGCTCTACGGTAATCCCATTCAGGATAGGTCAGTTTGGCGGTAAGCATACTGTGGTCCACCGCCTCTGGTGGGAGATCAAGATCAAAGCGAAAGCGTGAGGCGGGTCTGCCCTTGCGCTCGCCCAGCGTTAGATCATCGAGTTCGTCAGCCGACTTGGCATTCTGCTCGTCGCTATCATCCGAAGGTCGATCAACACTGACCATTTCAGCCATGGCGAGAATTTTCTCAAAGCGATTGAGAATGAACGGGCTTCTGTCAGCAAATCGCGGATCTTGCTTCTCGCGCTGCGCTATCTGTCGGCCTGTTTCCGAACCTTCGGCATGAGAGTCGTGCACAGGTTCATCTTCTGCGTTCCGCGATGTGGTTTCATCGCGCCGGATCAATCCCGGCCAAAGCGGCACCGGAAGAAGCGGCAAATAGCCCGCAGGTGCGCGATGAGGGAAAATCGTTGCAAGGCTGAAATCAGGCAACCCGGCCCCTTCTTTCAACGAGGAAATAACCCGCTCCTCGACAAGCTGTTCGAGTTGATTAAGCCGTCTTTTTGGCCGCGCCTCCAGCACCGCATCGCAGAGCCGCGCATAGCGATCTTCAAGCCCCGGAAACAATTGGCAGGCTTTTGCCGCCGTTACTGCACCCATATCGAGCGACGTAAGATCGCGGCGTAACGGATCATCAGGCACAGCACTCATATCAGTGGGCATGATCGCCATATAGCCCGCGAGCCAGACATAGAGATCATAATTCAGTGTGCGATCAGGAAAGAGCGCAATCTCGGGCGGTAACATCAGCGTTGCTTCATCGCGCAAAGGGTGGCTGAGTTTTTCTTCACCCAGAGCCATACGCTGCCGCAAGCCAAGCCGATGCCCGGAAGTTCTTGCCCGCGCTGGCGCAATCTGCACCGCAACATCGCCGCCAAAACCACGGAAGCAGATGGCAAGCCTCTGGCGAATATCGGCAAGCCTTACCGTTTGGCCGGGATATTGCGGCCAAGATCCCGTCTTACCAATAAGCCGATGCCAGGCCCGGCCAACGGTTTCCTCAAGCTCCAGAAAATCCAGCATGACATATCTGCCTATTTCAACATCGCATCGGCGATTTCAAGCAATGCTGCCTTCACGTCCGGCTCGTCGGTGAGCGGTTCGATCATGGCGGCACGAGCAGCCTCACGCTGTGACATGCCAGCGTCTATCAATGACGCGCAGTAAACCAGCAGACGTGTGGAAACGCCTTCTTCAAGATCATGTCCTTTCAGGCCGCGCAGACGATGAGCAAGCGCCACAAGCGGCGCAACCTGATGGGCATCAAGTCCGCTTTCCGCACTCACCACCGCAATTTCCTGATCCTTGGGCAGAAAATCAAATTCGATAGCCACAAAACGCTGGCGTGTGCTGGGCTTCAGTGACTTGAGCAAGTTCTGGTAGCCGGGATTATACGACACAACCAGCATGAAATGTTCTGGCGCTTCGAGCAGTTCGCCGGTGCGTTCAAGCGGCAGAACGCGACGATCATCAGTCAGTGGATGCAGGACCACGGCCACATCCTTGCGTGCCTCTACAATCTCGTCGAGATAGCAAATGCCACCTTCCCGCACCGCACGGGTTAATGGCCCATCGACCCAATGCGTATCCCCGCCTTTAAGTAGAAAGCGGCCAGTCAGATCAGCTGCTGCGAGATCGTCATGGCAGGAAACGGTTGAGAGCGGCAGACCGAGCTTCGCTGCCATATGGCTCACGAAGCGCGTCTTTCCGCAGCCGGTCGGGCCTTTAAGAAGCAGCGGTAGCTTTCGTTCCCATGCCATTTCAAACAAGGCGCATTCACTGCCGGATGGGCTGTAAGCGGGAATCGATGAATCGATTACTTCAACGTTCTTGAGGATGCTGTTCATGGCCGTCTTCCTTTGGTCAAAGCATTTACAGCAAAAGTGCGAAGAGCCTTTGCGTGAGGAAATGCGAGAAAACAAATGATTAGAGGGGCTATAGCTATTCAGATATAATTGGAGCCGCTCTCAGTGAAGAAGCCTCGCCCGCAGGCGAGGCTTTCGTGTCAATCATTCAGCGGGCTGTACAAGGCCAGATGCGTTTTCCCGGCGTTCCTTGCCTGGAACGAGCATCGCCCAAATGAACATGAAGGCAGAGATTACGACGACGACGCCCGAACCTAGACGTATCCAGTAAAACAGTGCCAGCTGGTCCTGCACGACCATGAAACTTTCGCCCAATACACGTTGCAAATGGGTCTGCACCACGCCTGCGAAAGTAAGTGCGAAGGTCATGACAGACATCGCCGTACACATCGCCCAGAAGCTCACCATGGAGAGCATCTGATTATAGGGCGCACGGCCGCGCAACTCGGGGATGGCATAGGCCATGACTGCAAGGTTGAGCATGACATAGGCCCCGAAGAAGGCGAGGTGGCCATGGGCTGCAGTCAGCTGTGTACCATGGGTGTAATAGTTGACGGAGGATAGCGTGTGCAGAAAGCCCCATACGCCTGCACCGAAGAATGCCATCACCGAGCAACCGATCGACCAGAGCAATGCGGCACGGTTTGGATGTTTGCGACCAGCCTTCCATGTCATCACGAAGGTAAAGATGACCATGGTGAAGAACGGGGCGACTTCCAGCGTCGAGAACAGCGAGCCGATCCACTGCCAATAACCAGGAGCACCAATCCAGTAATAGTGATGCCCTGTGCCCAAAATGCCTGAGAACAGGGCCAGACCAACGATCACATAGAGCCACTTTTCGACGACTTCGCGATCGATACCATTGAGCTTAATCATCAGGAAGGCCAGGATCGAAGCCATAATCAGCTCCCACACACCTTCAACCCAGAGATGGATCACATACCACCAATAAAGCTTGTCGATGGCGAGATTGACCGGGTTATAGAAGGCAAAGAGGAAGAACAGAGACAATCCCCACAGACCGAACAGCAGAATGTTTGTGACTGTGGTCTTGCGGCCCTTCAAGGCTGTCATTGTGATGTTGAACATGAATATCAGACAGACAACGAGGATGCCCACCTTGATGATGAAGGGCTGTTCAAGAAACTCACGGCCTTCGTGGATTTTGAAGAGATACCCCACAACGGCAACACCTGCGGCAACAAAAAACATCCAGAACTGGATGACAGCAAGCTTGGTGCTATAAAGTTCGGTTTCTGTCTCTTCGGGCAGGAGATAATAGGTTGAACCCATAAAGCCCATCAGCAACCAGACGATCAGCGCATTGGTGTGGATCATGCGGACGATGTTGAAGGGCAAAAGCTCAGAGAGCGTGTTGGGCAGGACATAGATCGTACCGGCAAGAACACCGAATGCGACCTGTGCTACGAACAGGACGAGCGCTCCATAAAAATAGAGCATCGCAACCTTTTGGCTTTCATATTTCATATCATAAAACTCCGTTCATCCCGCGCCTCAGCCCGCCTCATTGGGTGGCCAGTCCTGCGTCTTGATGCGGCTTGTCCATTCAAGGAAATCAGCCAGATCGTTGAGTTCCTGTTCGCTCAGGTTGAACTGCGGCATCTGACGACGCCCCTCGATTCCGGTAGGCTGCGCCTGCATCCAGGCTTTCATCGTTTCGCGAGCCCCTTCAGGGTCTTCTTCGCCGCCCCAACGCTTCCAGACATTGCCCAGTTCGGGCGCGAAATAGGCGCCCTCCCCCAGCAACGTATGGCAGTTGATGCAGGAGTTTTTCTCCCAGATGTGTTTGCCGCGCGCGACCGCATCAGTGAGCGTCGTTTCATCCGTGGATGTGGTTTTCATGTAGTAATGGCTGTGCGCCGTCAGTCCCACGAAGATCGCGAAAAAGAAAATAGAACCGCCGTAGAAGACATTTCGGGCGCCGGTCTTGGTTAGGCGTTCTGCCATCCCCTTCGTCCTTTCATTGGCCGAAGGCAGAGCCTCGGCATTCGAGCGCATCTCGATCCGAATGGACCAGATCGGCGCTCTAAGTATTTGTCTTAAAGCGCATCTTTGCCCAAAAGCTGTTTTATACTTATCGGGATGCGCTCTGATCCCCCGTCGATTATGCGGCTCGTCAAACCCCTCACCAGCATCACGGGACTTCACCCTTCTATCGGGCAGGCGAAAGACGTCTTTGCGTTTTGGCAAAGACCAGAGCTGTTCTTCAAAGCAGGAAGCGCACTGCGACAGTACGCACCAGCGCAAGTGTGAGCAAAGCAGCGGGCCACGCAAGCAAGGCAGGCTTGAGCGCCCCTTTCATGCCGCGCATTTCCATAAAGTCCAGGATGACGAACCAGCCTTTTGCGAAGGCGAGAATCAGCACGACCACAATCGCCATCAACCTTCCATGGCTGAGACTGGTAATCAGTGCGCCAGTGAGCGCAAGAACAAGCAGGATGAGCAGCGTGCGATTTAAGGACATGTGGTCTTGGTTTCTCATTCGTTGCCTCATGCAAGATAGAGGACTGGAAACATCACCAGCCATACGAGATCAATGGCGTGCCAAAGAGTGGTGATGAGCAGAACATTGGAAGCGGTTGGCCGCCAAGCGACCAGCGCCAGAATGATCGATCCAAACTGCACATGCATGAGGTGAAAGCCGGTGAGGAGGAAATAGAGCTCAAAAAATGAGCCTGTCGCTTCATCCCCGACAAACTGGATTTCATGCGAGTATTCGATGAATTTGACGACGACAAAAGTCAGACCAAAAAACGCTGCCCACAAAAGCGGATATCGTGCCTCCTTCCCATTGTGTCGTCGCCGCACGGCAATTGCTGCCTGCCAGCCACTCATTATCAAGACAATCGTATTGGTAGCCGCCAGACCCGGACTGAGATGCGCCCGCATGTGGGCAACACCTGAAATATTGGTGATCGACATCACCAGAAAGGCAATCAGCAAAACTGCAAAGGTGATGAGTTCACTCCAGACGAGAATCCAAAGCAGGAGGCTTTCCTCCGGCTCATCATCCGAAATCGTTGCCGCAAAGGCTGTATTTTTCGTTCCAAGCATGAGTGATGCCTAGACTGAGCAGCCACGCTGTTCTTTGCGTTTTGGCAAAGAAAAATCGCGACCGCAGGTGCATTATGCGTTTTCAGAGCAAAGGAATATTTCAATGACAGATGCACAGATCGGGCTCATGGTGGCTACCCCCGCCATTATCGGTTTCTCGCTCGTTCTTTACCGCATGGGCGCCTTGCAGGGTGCAGGTACGTTGTCGGCCGTTGCAGCATCAATTGTGATCGCCATCGTGCTGTTCTTCGGTCAATAGGTGCGACCGGACATGACCGCTGGCTCCTCTCTTCAAGCAGCCGATATCAGTCGGTTGGAAACACACCATAATGCCTTGCTTAGATTGTGCCTACAGCTCGAAGAAGCTGGGGAAGATGTGGCGACCGGTGCCGCGGCAGCATTCGATTATCAGGCACTCGCCAAAGAAATTCCTGCGCTTCTTTCAGAAGCCCACTTGCTGGAGGAGACAATTCTATTTCCGGCTTTCGACCACCATGGCGGATCAGGCTTTGCAACGGTGGTTATTGAGCGACTGAAGGCTGAACACCGGTGCGACCGGCTTGCAGTCGAAGAACTTGCAGAAACTCTGCAAGCCGTGACTGAAGGCCGATGCCTGCTCGCAGCCGATACGGTGGCCTATATGATCTGCGGCTTTCTGGAGAGCCTTCGCCGCCACATCCTCTCTGAAGACCTAATGCTGGAAGCCTTGCTTGCCGCCGAATCTGAACAACGGAAAGTTTTTGGATAAGCCCCCGCTTAGATTGTCTTAACTGTCTGCATCCGTACAGGGCAATTGACCATCGGGGCCGGTACAATTGCAGCCAAGATCACGCAGCAATCCGTCTTTAAGGCCGTAAATCCAACCATGAATAGCAACACTCTTTCCCTCCTTCCATGCCGATTGCAAAACGGGGGTTCGGGAAAGGCTTTGCACTTGAGAAACGACCGTCAGCTCACAAAGTCTGTTTAACCGCTCTTCCTGCTCCGTTATGGACTCCAGTTCAGTTTTTGATGCCTGCGCAATATCGCGAACAGGCTGCAGCCAATGATCGATTATCCCGTGACGATACCCATCCATTGCTGCACGGACGCCACCGCACCCATAATGGCCGCAAACTATAATGTGTTTGATCTCCAGCGCTTCCACCGCAAATTCAAGCACGGAAAGCAGATTGAGATCAGCACGATGGACTAGGTTGGCGACGTTGCGATGGACGAAAACTTCGCCCGGCTGCAAGCCCGTTACTACGTTGGCGGGTACACGGCTATCGGAGCAGCCGATCCAGAGATATTCCGGTCGCTGCATGGCAGACAGTCGCCTGAAATAGCCAGGGTCTTCCCGCTCTCTTTCCGCAGCCCATTGCCGGTTATGATCGAAGAGATCTGATATCATCCGCAAGTTTCACCTCAGAAATCGTTTTTCAGTCAACATTTCCAGGATCTGCATCATAGTGGAGCACGAACATATCATAATTGATCCAGAACAAGGCTGTTCTGCCTGAGAGCCATTATTTGTCATCTTGTTTGAGATGCAACAAAGCAGCTTCTCATTAATCAGATTAGAAAAGCTCTCATGATGGCGCTGGCTGTCGTCATCATCTTTCGACAATGACGGCCTGGGAAAATTATAATGCCAATCGAACCAGTTTCGGCAATTCCAGTCATCGACGTGCGCACCATTCCGCCCAACACGCGACATGCGACGATCTTTTCCATGATCGATACGCTGGAGCCGGGTGATGCGCTGGAGATCGTCAACGATCACGATCCGGTACCCTTGCGCCGCCAGCTGGAAACGCGGAATCCCGATGAATTTTTATGGGTTTATAAAGAGAACGGTCCTATCTGGCGTGTCGAAATTGCACGGCGCAAGATCCATGGTTCAGACCATGAATGCACTTGCGGCCATCACTAAGCTGTTCTTCATCAAGGTTTGAGATGATCGGTGCCGCGCTTTCCCGCTGGACTTTGTCCTATTTTGCAGCTTCCCTCTCCTTCCTCATAATCGGGGTCGGAATGATGGCAGGCGGCTTTGGTTTTCCGTTCCACGGAATTCGGGCACCAGAAACTCTCATTCTCGTCCATATCATCGCTATCGGCTGGCTGGCACTGCTGATGAGCGGCGCGCTGCTACAGTTTGTGCCGGTTCTGGTTGCAAAGCCGCTTTGGGGCAGTTCCGCTCAACTGCCAGCCCTGCTGCTGCTGCTTGCTGGTTTGATCGGACTGCTTTTGGGCTTCGCCGGAATGGCCGGATTGCTTGAAGATACAATTGCGCTGCTTCCCATATCCGGGCTACTTTTGATGGCAGGCTTTTCGCTGATCGTTCTAATGCTTGGTGTGACCATCTGGAAAGCACGGCCGATTTCGATACCAACGCGCTTTGTGGCCGTCGGCATTAGCTGCCTGCTGATCGTTGCCAGTCTTGGTGGGCTTTATACTTTTGTCCTGTCCGGTGCGGCGGAGCAGATCATGGCTCTTGAAATCGCCGGATCAACTGTCTCTATCCATGCAGCGCTTGCACTTGGCGGCTGGATGACTTTCACCGCGATGGGTGTAAGCTATCGATTGCTCACCATGTTCATGCTTTCGCCAGACAGCAACACGAAACGAACCAGGTTTCTATGGTGGCTCGGTGTTACCGCACTGACGACCCTCGGCCTTAGCGTCACAGTTTTTGCATTCGGCATCGGTCAGCCAGCGATTGTCCTATCTATCGCACTTGTTCCGGCTATTGCCTGCATTGCTCTTTATGCTCTTGACGTGCGTGCGATCTATCTGCAGCGCAAACGCAAAGCGATCGAACTAAACAGCATGGCCAGTATTTCAGCCTTTGCTGCATTGCTGATTTCCATGGTGCTTGCCCTGACGATGCTCTCGACCGGTGTGACCGACCAGATGGTCGCAGCACTCGTTTATCTCTTCGTCTTCGGCTGGCTTTCAGGCCTCAGCCTGGCACAGCTTTATAAAATCGTTCCGTTTCTCACCTGGCTCGAATGCTATGGCCCTGTCATGGGCCGCGTGCAGACGCCGCGTGTTCAGGACTTGGTGCGCGAGGAGAATGCACGGCACTGGTTCATCCTTTATTATGGGAGCGTTTGGTTCTGCACATTGGCCCTGATCTTCAACCATCTGACTATTTTCAGACTGTCATCCGGACTCAGCCTTATCGCCATTCTGGCTTTGAGCGTTCACTTCTTCCGCGCCCGGCGGCTTCTTGACGTACCAACCAATCTGCGCCTGCCCAATGGCGTGATCCTGCCCAACCTTATTCATGCCGGTGCGCCCGTGCTTAAAGCGCGCCGCGTTTTATCACAGCCTGGCGACACGCTTTAGGAGGTTAAAATGACATCATCCATTCAGGAAATCACCCATCGTGAGCTGGACGTGCGTCCCTTGCTCAAGAGTGGCGTAGAGCCGTTTCAGGCAATCATGGATGCCGCGGAAAATCTGCTGCCCGGCCAGAGTCTTCTGCTTGTAACACCCTTCAAACCGGTTCCGCTTTTTGCCGTCATGGAACGCAAAGGGTTTCGTGCAGAGCCGCAATCGATCGGTGACGGCGACTGGCAAACGCTGTTTTCTCCAACGCAAGACGCGGTGCCGGAAATCCAGCTTTCCAACAATGTGAGTTCGCCCGATATCTGGCCTGACCCTTCGCATTATCTCGATTGCTCAGACATGCAACCACCTGAGCCAATGGTTCATATACTGGCAGAACTCGAAGGTATGACACGCGGCGACGTTTTGTTTGCTTTGCTGCACCGCGAACCACTCTTCCTATTTCCAGAGCTTGAACGGCGAGGCCACGAATGGGTCGGCAACTTCGATGAAACAGGCAGCGCCTATCGCATCATGATCCGTGTTGGTGAAGCGTGAGGAAAAAACCATGCACAGCGAAAAAGATGCTCAACTCGAATATGCGATCCTTAATGCACTGCGGCTGATCCTCGATCCGGAGCTGGGCTTTAATCTGGTTGATCTGGGGATGATCTATCACATCGAAATCGTATCCGGCGGCCTGGTCAACGTTCAGATGACTACGACCACACCCGGCTGTCCTGCTGCAGGATTTCTCCTTGAGGCCGTGCAAACTTGCGTGGAAGCGGTCGAGGGCGTCTCACGCGCCAATGTCGAGCTGACATATGAACCCATATGGATGCCGGAGATGGCACTGCCGGAAATACAAGCTCGTTTCACCGGCCTGTCTTTATAGAAAGCATGGCTACGACCGTTTCGCGAAGGCCAGCGATTGAAATTTATCAATCGCTGGTTTTACTTTTAACAACACGCTCAGGCTGTAATCGTCCTTTGTGCTATCGCAAATAAGCCTTTAAAAACTTGGTTGATTTCACGTAAATCATTGTAAATACAAGATAATTATTTCCTCGATTTATGACCCATGTTGATTGCGGTCAAGGAAGGAACCTCCCGGATCTCCTATACATAAAACGACAGAGCAAAGAGCGCTCGGTCCTATCGTATAGGAGAGAATCGATGGCAGACCAGATGCAGATCAACCGCCGCACGATACTGGCAGGAGCAGCACTCGCTGGTGCGCTAGCCCCGGTGCTTGCGACAACATCCGCCTGGGGTAATGGCGCAATTCGGAAGGCCAGTGCAGCGGAAATTGCAGCACTACCCCGGCAGAAAGTGGAACTGGTGAACCCGCCATTCGTCCACGCTCACAGCCAGGCCGCAGAGGGTGGGCCGAAGGTTGTCGAATTTACGATGGTGATCGAAGAAAAGAAAATCGTCATTGATGATGCGGGGACTGAAGTTCATGCCATGGCTTTCAATGGCACCGTTCCCGGTCCGCTGATGGTCGTGCATCAGGACGATTATGTTGAACTGACACTCATTAATCCTGAAACCAACACGCTGATGCACAATATCGATTTCCATGCGGCAACCGGTGCATTGGGTGGCGGTGGACTGACGGAAATCAACCCCGGTGAGAAGACGGTCCTTCGTTTCAAGGCCACCAAGCCCGGCGTTTTCGTCTACCACTGCGCACCTCCCGGAATGGTTCCTTGGCACGTTGTCTCGGGCATGAATGGGGCGATCATGGTGTTGCCACGCGATGGACTGCACGATGGCAAGGGTAACAAGCTTTCTTATGACAAGATCTATTATGTCGGCGAGCAGGACTTCTATGTGCCTCGCGATGAAGCTGGTCAGTATAAGAAATACGACGCTCCAGGTGATGCATATGAAGACACTGTGAAGGTGATGCGTACACTGACACCGACGCATGTTGTCTTTAACGGTGCAGTCGGTGCATTGACCGGCGACAAGGCAATGACCGCCAAGGTCGGCGAGAAGGTGTTGATCGTTCACTCGCAAGCCAATCGCGATACGAGACCTCACCTCATCGGCGGACATGGTGACTATGTCTGGGCAACTGGCAAGTTCAACACACCGCCAGATCTCGATCAGGAAACCTGGTTCATTCCGGGCGGAGCTGCGGCAGCAGCCTTCTACACATTCCAGCAACCCGGCATCTATGCCTATGTGAACCACAATCTGATCGAAGCCTTTGAACTGGGTGCAGCCGCGCATTTCAAAGTCACCGGCGAATGGAATGACGATCTGATGACGTCGGTTCTGGCGCCGTCTGGGATGTAACGAAAGACGGACACTTCTTTGGTGATTGTCGAATAAGGAAAGGCTCGGAGCCGTATCTATTGAAGGACGCGGCTCCGTGACACCAAATGACCAAAGGTAATAAGAAGAAGCGCCTTCGGGAGTTGGCCGTGGCTGTACCGGCTGTCTTGCTGGCGGTGGTTGCGGGTCTGTTTGTGGTCGATGCAGCAGGACGCGCAGAACGCAGCTCTCGGGATACCCAATTTGAGCGCCCGCAGACCATTGTCGTTGCACCGCGCAGCATGACCTATCGCGCTGATGGCGACTTTCAAAAGAACAATTATCCGGTGGATGCACCGCTGACGACGCGCAAACTCGCGCAATCCTTTGAGATTATGAAATATCAGGTCAGCGCATCCGACTATGAGCGTTGCATCGCCGATGGTTTCTGCCAACCGGCGGAAACGTTACCGCATAATCGAAACGGATTGGGCGCCAATGCACCCATTGTCGGCGTGAGCTACGATGATGCGGAAAACTATGCCAAATGGTTATCGCAAAAGACTGGTGAAATCTGGCATTTGCCGACCGACGAGCAATGGGCTTTTGCTGCCGGTTCACGCTTTACCGATACAGCTCTGGGCATTGAGGACGATGCCGCAGCCAACCCCGCTTTAAGGTGGCTCAAGGACTATGAGCAGCAGAGCGCGCGCAAGCTCGAGCGCAGTCCTGAAGTCCGTTCCGCAGGTGCATTTGGTGAAAACGAACTTGGCATCGCAGACGTTGCCGGCAATGTATGGGAATGGACACAGACCTGTCATCGCCGCGTGAATATCGATGCGTATGGCAAAATCGTTGCCGAAACACCTGTTTGCGGTGTCTATGTGGTCAATGGTAAGCACCGTGCCGCCATGAGCTCTTTCATCCGCAACCCCAAGACAGGCGGCTGTAGCGTTGGTGTGCCACCCGACAATCTGGGCTTTCGTCTGGTTCGCGACGGTCGCTGGTATGCGGTCGTGCTGAAACGGCTGAAAGAATTCTCAATATGATGGTTTATGCTTGAATGCCCCATTTTATGCCCCCGAGACTATCCCTTATTCCTCTTGCTGTGCTAAAGCGACAACGGGGATTTTTAGTAGGGGATGCGTGATGGCCACGATAGATCGCGGGCTTGTCAGAAAACTATCGTTGTTCGCAAAGATGAGCGATGACGAGCTGGACAAGCTTGTGTCTTACGCCTCAACGCGGCGTGTCGTTCCGGGCGAAACCATTTTTGAACAGGGCGATGATGCCGTCCTGTTCTTTTTGCTGCTTCACGGCCGCCTCAAGGTTAATCAGGTAACTCCAGACGGACAGCAAATCATCGTTCGCATGGTCCATCCCGGTGACCTATTCGGCTTCGCCAAGGCTTTGCAAAGGAGCGACTATCCCGGCACGGCAATGGCTGTTGCCGAAAGCATTGTTCTGGCATGGCCAACAGAACTTTGGGACTATTTCGTCGAACAGAATCCTGGCCTGGCAATGAATGCAATCCAAACCATCGGCAAGCGGCTTGAAGAAGCCCATACCCGAATCCGCGAGATGTCGACCGAGGAAGTTGAGCGTCGCGTTGCACACGCCGTACTGCGTCTTGCCCGGCAAGCCGGTAAAAAGGAAGAGGATGGTATCCGTATTGACTTCCCCATCACCCGCCAGGATATCGCCGAAATGACGGGCACAACGCTGCATACTGTATCGCGTATCCTCAGCAACTGGGAAGGTCAGGGTTTCGTTCGCGGCGGCCGTCAGAAACTAACCGTCATCAGTATGGCTGGCATAAAGCGTCTTGCCGACGGCAACCCATAAGCTGCAGACTGCTCGATTTTTCATGCGAATGCTCGTTGCGAGCGGTCATTCGTATCTTTTGCTTTGACGATCCCGCAATTGTCCAAACACCCGGCAAATCATCAAGACCCTCGGCGCGCACGCCTGTAGATCGGATGGCAGATCAGAGCTTCAAAGCGAATGCATTTGAAGCCGGGTCCAGTCCTCTCCTCCCAAGCAAAAGGATCTACGGCCATGACGACGAATTTCATCGAAACCAAAGACGGCACCAAGATTTTCTACAAGGACTGGGGCACAGGTCAACCAATCCTGTTCTCGCATGGCTGGCCGCTTTCGGGCGACGCCTGGAGCGTGCAGATGCTATTTTTCGCTGAGAAAGGCTATCGCGTTATCGCGCATGACCGTCGCGGTCATGGTCGTTCCGATCAGCCATGGAATGGCAACAACATGGATCAATATGCCGATGATCTGTCAGAGCTGATCGAAAAGCTCGACTTAAAGGATGTGATCCTTGTCGGACATTCGACCGGCGGCGGCGAAGTCGCTCACTATATTGGCCGCCACGGCAATAGCCGCGTCGCCAAAGCCGTGCTGGTTGGTGCCGTTCCGCCACTGATGCTCAAGACTGCAAACAATCCCGAAGGCACGCCGATTGAAGTCTTCGACGGCATTCGCAAGGGCACCCGCTCCGACAGATCGCAGTTCTTCAAGGATTTGACGCTGCCATTTTACGGCTTCAACCGCGAAGGCGCCAAGGTCAATGAAGGCCTGCGCGAGAACTTCTGGCTGCAGGGCATGGTCGGTTCGATCAAGGGGCTCTACGACTGCGTTCGCGAGTTCTCGGAAGTCGATTACACGGATGATCTGAAAAAGATCGAAGTGCCGACGCTGGTGATCCACGGCGATGACGATCAGATCGTGCCAATTGCAGCCGCGGGCGAAAAGACCGCCAAGATCGTGAAAAATGCAACGCTCAAGGTTTATCCTGGCGCGCCGCATGGTTTGGCGGAGACCGAAGCCGACAAGTTCAACGCCGACGTTCTGGAATTCATCCAGTCGTAAATTCGGCTCGATATCGAAGCGGGACGGCGAGCGGACCTTCTCTTGCCGTTTTCGCTTTTGTGATCGCGATGACATATCCAAATGGCATCGAAATATGCAAGATTACGGCTCGTGGCCCATACAGTATGCATTTGTGCAACGCTATAAAGGCAATCCGTCATGACTGAGAAACCTCGCTTGTTTGAAGAGCGCGTGCGTGACGGTCTTGATATGCTGCCTGAACCCGTCGACCTGCCGGTTGACTGGCTGAGCTGCCATGATTTTCCACGCCCTTCATTGAAGTCTGCCTCAGGGCGCGCGCCAGAATCCTCCTGCTCTCAAACCGACAACACGCATTTACGAACGAAAGGACCATCATCATGACTGATAATGTAAAATCCCGTCGCTCTGCCTCTCTCAAGACACCAAGCGGTTTTTCGGAAGAAGCCGTGAAGGAAATTTCCGGCGGTATCACTGCTCTGCTCGCAGATGTGTTTGCCATTTATCTTAAGACCAAGAATTTCCATTGGCACATGTCTGGCGCGCATTTCCGCGATTATCATCTACTGCTGGACGAACAGGGCGATCAGATTTTTGCGATCACCGACGATCTGGCAGAACGCGCACGCAAGCTTGGTGGAAACACGCTGCGCTCCATCGGCGATATTTCGCGCCACCAGCGCATTCTCGATAATGATGCGGAGTTTGTGCATCCGCATGAAATGCTCGCCGAGCTGCGCGACGACAACAAGGCGCTTGTTGAAAGTATGCGCGTGCTGCACGAGCTTTGCGACGAATATGGCGATGTGGCAACCGCAAGCCTGCTCGAAAACTGGATCGACGAAGGCGAACGCCGCGTTTGGTTCCTGTTTGAAACGCTGCGCGGTACAAACGGCTGATCGCAAGATCAGTCACACAAAAGAAGGGGCCGTCGGCCCCTTTTTTCGTTTGTGCGCGAGGTGATGCACAATCCCGCTCACCCTATACACAAGTATAGAGTAGCAAAAACTCAGGTGTATGGTTTTGCGCTCATAGTACGATTTCGTACAGCGCCGCATCATCCCAAAATCCTCCCATATCCAACGCAGTTCAACGATTTTACGGGAGATCGATGATGTCACATTTCGCAACACCAGTTGACCACAAGCAGCCACGCCTTCCCCTCGACAAGTTCGCAACCGAGACATCAATCAAGGTCTCTACCCTGTTGTTGAATGCCGTACAGCTTCTCGAAGAAGATGAAACAATCGCTATCGATCTGGTCAATCAGGCTTCAAGCCTGCTCGGCACACGCATGGTTGACGGCAATGATGTAGCGGATCGGATCGTTGTCGGCGGACTGGCGCCCTGGCAGATCAAGCGTGTGTGCCGCTTTATCGATGAGCGCATTTCCTACACGATTTCGCTTGATGAAATGGCGCGTCAGGTCAAGCTCAGCACCAGCTATTTCTCGGCAGCCTTCAAGAACAGCATTGGCGTTTCACCACATAATTATGTGATCCAACGCCGTGTCAAATTTGCCAAGGACAAGATGCTCAACTCCAATGCGCCTCTTTGTGAAATCGCACTTGATTGTGGCCTTTCCGATCAGGCTCACCTGTCGCGCGTGTTCCGCCGTATCACCGGTACCACACCAAGCGCCTGGCGCCGTTATCAGACACGTCCCAATGTCAAAGCAAATCTCGCAGTCGCGGAAATCTACTGACGTTTCACGCGTGAAAGTTTTCAGCCGATGCCGTAATGGCCTCCCTCAAGGCAGCAATGAAAACCCGGACCTTCGGCAAGACCAGTCTGGTGGTCGGATAGACCGCCCAGATATTGAGTGTTTCAGGTCTTGCCTCACCGAAATTGAGCCGGACCAGACGCCCGGTCTTCACATCGTCACTCACATACCAGGTCGATAGAAGCGCAAGCCCACCGCCCGCAAGGCAGGTGGCATAACAGCCCTCCATCGTGTTGGCGGAAAAGCGGGCGTTAAGACGAATGTGCTTTTCGCCTTCGGGCGTCGAGAAAGTCCAGTGTGTTGCAGAGCCGAGCGGCAGGCAGTCATGCTCTGCAATCTCATCAGTCGCGTGCGGTATGCCGCGTCTTGCCAGATAGTCCGGGCTTGCAACGATGCAACGAAGATTGTCGCTGAGCTTCTGCGCAATCAGGCTGCTGTCGCGCAGTCGGGCAATGCGGATCGCGAGATCCGTCCCGCTCGCAACCAGATCGGGCAAGTGATCCGTGAGATCAAGCGCGATACGCAATTCTGGATTCTGCTCAAGTAGCTGGGGCACAAACGGCGTGACATAGCGAAGGCCAAAGGCAACGGGAACCGAAACACGCAAAAGACCTGCAGCACCTCTGGATTCCGCCCGCAGCAGCGCTTTGGCTTCGGTTTCATTTTCAATCATGGCGCGCGCAAAAGGCAGGAAGGTTTCACCTTCAGGCGTCAGCGAAAGCGAACGTGTCGTGCGATGCAGCAGCCGGACACCAAGCATTGTTTCAAGAGCAGCTAGACGGCGTGTGGCAACCATCGGCTGAAGACCAAGCCTCCGGGCCGCTTCAGCCAGGCTTCCCGCATTCACTGCCGCCAGAAATACAACAACGTCATCCGTATTCATTATATCATTTTTCGTTATGCAGGCAGATCGTTCAAGATCACTAAAACGAAAATCGATAAAAAGCTAGATAGTCATGCGCCGATTGCGATAGAGCGGCTCTTGCTTCAAGGTGCCTTTGATAGCCGCCCTATCCAAAAGTTTTTCACGCATCGTTCCGCCGGAAAGCGCCTCCCACTTTCCTCGGGACCAACCACAAGAGGGCAGCAAAATGGACGATAAAAGCCAATCTTCAACGCAAGCCGGGCAAGCCAACGCTGGTATCGGCAAAGGGGCTCTGTTCGCAATGGCCGTAGCCAGCGGCGTGGCAGTTGCAAATATCTATTACAATCAGCCAATGCTTGGAATCATGGAAGCCGATTTTCCAAACGATCCGGTGACGGGCCTAATCCCGACCGCCACGCAGCTTGGCTATGCCGCTGGTTTGTTCTTCCTGCTTCCGTTGGGGGATATCGTTCACCGGCGCAAGCTGATTATCGGCCAGTTCATCATTCTGGCAGTAGCACTTGCCATTGCGGCTGTAGCACCCTCGGCGCTTGCTCTCGTGATTGCATCGCTTATCGTGGGTGCAAGCTCGACCGTCGCACAGCAGATCGTACCTTTTGCGGCTTCGCTTGCTGTGCCTGAAAAGCGCGGCGCGACCATCGGCACGGTGATGGCGGGCGTCCTTTCGGGCATTCTGTTCAGCCGTACGCTTTCCGGCTTTGTCGGTGAACATGCTGGCTGGCGCGAAATGTTCTGGATCGGTGTGCCGCTGGCGCTCTTTGCGGGTTTGTTGATGTTTTTCGCGCTGCCTAACCATCGTTCAACATCGCATATGCGCTATCACACAGCGATCCGTTCGCTGGCTAGAATCTGGAAAACGCACAGCGCCCTTCGCATTGCAGCACTGACGCAGGCAGCACTTTTTGCAGCCTTCACGGCTTTCTGGACCATTCTCGCGCTTTACCTGCAAACACCTGAATTTGGCTTGGGCGCAGATGTTGCCGGTCTCTTCGGTATTGTGGGCGCAGTTGGTGTTTTTGCAGCGCCATTTGCAGGCCGGATTGCCGACCGCAAAGGTCCGCACTTTGTCGTGCTTATGGGGGCCATCCTCACGCTGATTTCATGGATGATCTTCGGCCTCTGGTCTTCGCTTATCGCGTTGGTCGTTGGCGTGATCGTGCTTGATTTCGGCATCCAAGGCGCTCTCGTTTCCAATCAGCACATTATCTATGCACTTGACCCTGAAGCTCGGAGCCGCCTTAATACCATCTTCATGACAGCTATGTTCCTCGGTGGTGCGGCAGGTGCTGCACTCTCAACACTTGCGTGGAAGCATGGCGGTTGGCTTGATGTAAGCCTGCTCGGCGGTTCGCTCGCCATCATAGCGCTGGTCATCCAATTCGTGGCTTTTCGTGTTCGCAGCTCTATCGCTGCCCTACATTAAAGAGAATCGAAAGCTTTGCTTTCGATTACAAAAAAGGCGGCCCACTGGCCGCCTTTTTTGCTGGTTGGTTTCATCAACGAGGCACCATGCCCGGCTGGTCGGAAGGCAACTTCCGCAAATCGACAACATCAATATTGAGGTGCTGTGCAACAAGATCCGCTGGCGTATGCGTCAGCCATGAAGAAAGCGACACTTCCTGATATTCCGCCGTCCTGAACACGGCGACGAATTGAAGATCGGTGGTGCCGGTGTTTTCGATAACGTGGCCCTGACTGCGCTTCACATAGCCGACATCACCAGCCCTGAAATCAGCAGTCTGGGCGCGTGGGCCTGCATCGAAAACGGTCATGCGGCCTTCGCCCTTGATCCAGTATTGCCATTCGTCGGCATTTGGATGCCAGTGCAGCTCGCGGACACCACCGGGCTTAATCGTCTCGATTGCGGAAGCAATTGTAGTCGAAGCCTTGAAGATCGAACTGTCAGCCATGCGGATGGTGCCGGAACGGTTTTCTTTCAATGGCTTTGCAGAGCTGAGCTTGTAGGTGAAGGGAAACGGAGGCAGGCCAGCCGATGAAACCTCTTCCTGGTCGTTAGAAAGTTCCCCCGGCTCGCGACCCTGAAAAATCCAGAGATTGTTAAGCGGGATCGACTTCATCGCGTCTTCATCGATACCGAAATTCTTGGCAAGAATGCTGGGCGGTGTATGCGCCAGCCAATCTGTTACCAGCAGCGTATTGTATTCGGACTGATCACCTTCATCAAATGCCAGAACAAATTCGCAGCCATCAGGACCGAGCCCCTGCAAGGAATGCGGAAAGCCTGCTGGAAAGTACCAAAGATCGCCGGCTTCAACGTCCTGCACATAAGCGCGGCCTGCAGTGTCCAGAACAGTAATGCGGCAGCGACCATTGGTCATGATTGCCCATTCGGCCGCCCGATGCCAGTGCATCTCGCGAACACCCCCTGCATTCAGGCGCATGTTGACGCCGGATATTTCCGCGGAAATTGCAAAGTCGGATTGTGTCAACTGACGCGCCCAGCCACCATTCTGAATGCGCTTTGGCGCATTGTTGAATGAACCCCAGAAGAGCTGCATATCGCCAATATCGGTTGCCGGCGGATTCTGGAAAGATGGGAATTGTGCGTTGAGCGCCGGGTTCTTTGGGCCGGGATCGGTCAGACTTCCGGCATTGGCGTTGATTGCGCCTTCCGGCGGCAGATCAGGATTGCCGAATGTCGGCTTGCTGGAATGATCGTCGGCGCTCTTTGTCTCTATGCGATGGGTGGTCATGGCGGCTTCTCCTCTCGTTGCCAGCGGCAACAATTTCTGATGCAGGAGAAGTTTACGAGAGAAGGGAAAGGGCCACATCTATACCGAGGTCTATCTATCCCCGGCGATTGGTATGTTGTTCCCCAAGCCTATGATCGGAGTGCGTGCTCAAGATGGTCGAGCAGCTTAGTCACGTCGACCGGCTTGCCCAGAAAAGCGAAAGCGCCGCCTTCCATGGCCGCATTACGGGTACGGTCGTCTTCAAAGGATGTCATAAAGATCATCGGCGGATGAGCCGTCTGTTTGTTCAGTTCGGCCTGAAGTTCAATCCCGCTTAATCCAGGCATCTTCACATCAACCAGCATACAATCGATATCCGATTGCGCCTCATAGGCGAGATATTCTTCGGCTGAGGCGAAAAGTCGGCTTTCATAACCGCAAGATTTGACGAGATCGTCGAGAGCTTCCCGGATGCCCTGATCATCATCAACGATGGCTATGGTATGAATTTGCGCTGCGGACAAGATATTGGACCTTGAATTGCTAGAATCTGATCGCGCATCCTGAAAACGATTCCTGTTTTTAGAGATGAGCTTAAGGCCCTTTATGCGCTCTGGCAGAGCACAAATATACCATACTTAGATACAGGTCACTTTGACGTTTCGCTGAGAAACTCTGCCTTGCGAACCAGATCGGCAAGAGAACGCACATCCATCTTGCGCATGACATTGCCACGATGAAGCTTAACCGTCACTTCACTGATGCCAAGATCAAAGGCGATCTGCTTGTTCATTTTGCCGGTGACAACAGCGTCCATCACCTCCCGCTCGCGCGGGGTCAATGTTTGCACCAGTTCGACGACAGCCTGATTTTGCGCTGCCTCCTGTCTGCGCACGCTATCGCGCTGCACAGCCGAACTCACCGCATCCAGCACATCCTGTTCCTTGAAGGGCTTGGTGAGAAAATCGACGGCGCCTGCCTTCATCGCACGCACCGTCATCGGAATATCGCCAAAGCCCGTCATGAAAACCACCGGCAGGCGAATTCCCGATTTTTCAAGCTGGCTCTGGAAATCAAGGCCACTGATGCCCGGCAAACGAACGTCGAGGAGAATGCAGCCCGGTCTTTCCATTCGCGATTGATCCTGGAATTTGGCCATGAAGGCTGCCGCTGTTTCAAATGCTTCCGCATCAAACTGCATGGATAAAAACAGATCCGCCAGCGATTCCCGCATCGACGGATCATCATCGATGATGAAGACCACAGGCTTGTCGTTTAGTTGTTTTTGAGGCTTGCGTATCTCAGGCATCCTGCACTTCCCAATTGATCGGCAGGCGCATTTCAAATTCCGCGCCACCTGTTTCGTGATTGGTCCCGGTCAGAGTTCCACCGCTTGCTTCAACCGTGCTGCGGCAGATCGAAAGCCCCATGCCCATACCGGAAGCCTTGGTTGTATGAAAGGGCATGAACAGCCGCTTGAGCGTATCCTGATCTATTCCCGGTCCGCTGTCACGAATGCTGATCACCGCATGATCATTGTCGATGCGGCCAATGGTGATCACAATGGAACGCGAGCGGGTTCTGGATGCTTCCATCGCTTGAATGGCGTTGGTTACAAGATTGATAATCACCTGCTGAAGCTCAATCCGCACGCCCTCAATTACCGGCGAACGCCAAGTCTGTGCCATGCGAACCTGGGTACTGCTGCGTTGCAGCTCATGTTCCATGAGCGCAATGGTTTCGCGAACCAACATGGTAAGGTCGATGGGTTCCACCCGCCGTTTGGCCTGGCTCAGCATATTGCGCGTGTTCTGGATAATCTCGCTTGCGCGGTCACTATCGCGAATGATCCGTTCGGCAGAGCGCCGCACAGCGGTCAGGTCCGGGGGCTCGCGGTCGAGCCATCGCAGCACCGTCTGCGCATTGAGCATGATGGCGCCAAGCGGCTGGTTAAGTTCATGGGCAAGCGAGGCTGACAAGGCACCGACGGTTGCGGCCCTCGAAGCTTTGGTCAATTCAGCCTGTGCTTCCACCAGCGCCTTCTGCGCCAGTTCACGCTGCGTAATATCGACCATGCTCAGCACAACGCGGTTGAAAGCGGCAGGATCGCTGGGGAAACTGATGCTGAGCAGCGCCAGCCGCTCTTCACCACTTTGGGTGTGAAATTCGACCTTGCTCTCAAAATAGCGCTGTTCATCGAGCAGCGCCTGCAACACATGCGCAAATTGGTCATCACGTGGTACGAAGAGACTGCCGAGTTGATGCGCCTGCCCCAGATCAACCCCTAGAAGTTCATAGGCTGCTTCATTGGCAGCAACCGTATCGGTCATGCCAATACATTGCCGGACGAAATCCGGATGCGTGCGGGCATAGTCTTCAATATCAGTGACGCCTTGCGCCTTAAGCTGGATCAGATGCTGGCGAAGCCGCGAGTAATCACGCTCGCAAAGGGCAACGCGTGTGCGATCAAAAATTGAACGATAGCGTGCTTCGCTATCTTTGAGCGCTGCGTGGGAGGCGAGCAATTCCTGCTGTCCCATTTTGTTTCTCAAAATGAGAACGGCTGTAACTACAACCGCAGCAACAGCGACCGCTAGACGGATCGTTGTCTGGAAATCCGGCTCCGGGCCATGGGTTGCATAATAGGATGTGATGGTGAGGATGAAACAGCCAATGCCGCTCAGGATAATGCCTGTGCGCCCTGTTACTTCGGCTGCCAGCAGCAGCACAATGGCATAGAGAACGGCAATAGCGCCTTCAATATCGGTGAAGGTATCAACGTAAAAGACACCAAGCGCCAGCGCCAGGGCGACAAAGCCCACCGCCAGTTCACTGCCTCGTTTGTGCACGCCCTCTGCATATTTAGACATCTTTTGTCGTTCCCCAGATTCGACTGCGCGAAACCATAGAGCAATTTATGTGGTTGCGAACCTATACCTAGGTTTGGGTGCTAACCAGATCATCTAACGAACCTTATCCGCGATCCGAAATCGACGATTGGTGAGACGAAACCGCATCAAGTACCTGCTTCTTTGAGGTTTTCTTTACGCAGAGGTAAAGGCGCGCGCCCGTAACTCCTTTCGGATTGCAAGCCTGGATGCGTGCTTCAATACCTCAAACCTTTGCCAGCACTTTGAAGTAACAACAACTCGCGGCGTTCCGTAAGCAGGAATTGTAGCCTCTTTCAGAACAAGCAAAGAGTGGAGCAAGCGAAACATCAGCGGCACCGTCACCGTAATAGCGCCTTTCATACGAACCGCTCGTGCCGCAGACTGCTTGAAAAACATCTGATGCTTAAGATTGACTGTACCCGTTAGCTCATCCACCACCGCACTTCAGAATGTGCACAATTGTTTCCTAGAGTGTTGCTGTATCTCAATGTTCGCCGGACCGTTCGTTAAGGTGGTCCATAGCGCCGTTCACAACACACAAGTCTTTTAATACTCAACGCCATGGCGAGCGCCTCATCCGCTCTTCGTACCCACCATAACGTTCTGGTTATTTAGCCTCTATCTTTTGCTGTGGATGATTTGTTCAAACCTGACAAAGTGCGATGGTCGTTTTGATGACGCAGTTTTATCTTCGATAGCGTGAGGTTATTTTCGCACCAACATGTAATTTCGTGTGGACATCCATAATAATTGCAAGCAAAATTCCTCAATAAAAGCATGTTTTCCGCCTTTTCCTGATCATGTAATATTTCTTCTTAGTGTGAGTTTCTTGAGCATTTGCAGGGGGGATTTGAAGTGAAAGATGATCTTGCCTGGACACTACACGAAGTTGCCAAAGCAACCAGTGGTCGCTGGTTGATTGAACCGCAGTTCGGGTGGCGTGCGACGGGTCTGGCAATCGCGGCTCAGACCTTCAAGGCCGGAGATATGATTGCGGTCGCAAGGCACAATGAGGAACGAGGCCTCAGTCTTCAAAGCCTGCAAAGGCTTGCGACTAGGCCATCAGCGATAATCACATCTGCAGACGTTGCCGAACTCCGAAAATTCGAAACTCCTTTGTTGCTGGTAGAAGATACCGGAAAAGCAATTCTCAATCTCGGACACAACGCTCGAGACAGATTTCGTGGTCGTGTCTTTGGCGTAACCGGCAGTGCCGGCAAAACGACATGCGTTGCAATGCTTTCGCATGCATTATCACCTTACGGCAAAACACAACATTCCGCACATAATGCCAATCTACCACATGGCATCGCATGGAATCTGGCTTCTTTGGATTTGACAGCCTCAAACATTGTTTTGGAGATGGCCATCGGACGCATGGGTGTAAGTTCCCGAATGGCGCGGCCACATGTTGCGATATTCACAAACATTCAGCCTGTGCATCTCACCGAAACCAATACAACAAAAGATATTGCCAATACAAAAAGCGCGATCTTCTGGGGTATGAAGCCGGGCGATATTGCGATTATTAACCGCGACATGCTCGAATGGGATACAGTTTTTGCGGCAGCCACGAAGGCGAAGCTGCGGGTTGTCCATTTTGGACAGAGTGATGCATGCGACTATCAGATACTGAAATATGATGCGCAGGAAAACCTCGTCCGGGTAAAAACCCCTTACGGAATTAGAGAATATAAACTCGGCGCAGCTGGGCACCATATGGCGCTAAACAGCATCGCCGTACTGGCCGCTTTGGAGAGCGCAGGACTAGATCCGGGTGCCGCGCTCGCCTCCTTTTCGACATTTGGGGCATTGGCAGGCAGAGGCGAAAGCCTGCAGATCTGCATCGGAGGCAAAAATATAACTGTTATCGACGACGCATATAACGCCAATCCCGGGTCGATGGCTGCTGCGTTGAACCGCCTAAGTGAAGAAAAGACAAAGGGACGTCGGATCGCTGTACTCGGACAAATGGCGGAACTGGGCAAAGATGCCGAACGGTACCACACCGAACTTGCGACACTGATTAACAAGCTTCCGATCGATAAAGTTTATATCTACGGAAAGCTTTATACAAAATTCTGGGAAGCGCTGGCAGATCATCGCCGCGGGCATTTTGCGCAGAGTTTAACTGATCTTCGTGAGTATCTTCTAGACGAGACCCGGTCTGATGATACGATCTTGCTGAAAGGGTCTAACAGCACGCGCGTGCACGAAATCGTCGAAAGTCTCAAGGCAAAAGCGACGATCCGAAGTGCACTTAATGTTTCGAACGAGACAAGTGCTCTTCTGCTGCGGTGGAGCGACGGACAGATATTATTCAATCAGGGCGCAGATTTAAAACACCCACCTGCATCAATCGCAAAGATCGTTACATTATGTCTCGTGCAGCGGCGCATGGAAGAGCTTCAGATCAACGGTGAGACGACAGTTCCCGTATCAGAAGCTGCCACTGATATTCAAAGCCTGTGGGGTTTTAGGGCAGGAACTCCTCAAACACTCGCCACACTAATCAAAGCCAACGCCATCATCAGTGCGAACGAGGCCAGCAATGCGCTTGCAGAATGGCACAGTGGTTCAATCGCCGCTTTTGTAGAGGAAATGAACTCTTATGCGCGATCTGTTGGAATGCGGGAAACGCTTTTTTGTTCTCCCAGTGGCCTCGGCATCAGACAGAAAACAACGACGGGGGATCTGGCGATACTTGCGGGTCATGTCCACGCCAATTTTCCGGCACTGCTTCAGATTTTTGCTCAAAAGGATTTTCACTTTGAGGGAAAGACATATCTGAACATCAACCCATTTCTCGGACACAGTGGCATAACCGGACTTAAAACAGGCTCTCTGGGTCCCTCACGACACCACGTCGTGCTTACACGGACGGTAAAGGGTGAGTTGTTCATCTGCGTCATCCTGAGTGCTCAGAGCAAGCAGGAACGCCAACGTATCGGGTATGAGCTTCTGAAAGCATGTTTGCCTCTGTGACAGGCTCAGTTCAAATCAATAGGCTCTGAATGCTGAGCAGGGTTTTCTTCTCTGCATTTCGACCTCGGACTGCATTGAGGCGAAGGGTTCCCTCTCTGCAACGTCGCCATTCAGAAACAAGTAAAGGACCCCATGACCATGAGCGCAATATATTCCGCTGTCCTTACAACTCTGAAACGCTCGTGGTCGTTGTTAAAATGGCGCTTTCTAAAGAGCGCATTCGTGCTCGCTGGTATTCCACTACTGATCGGGGCGAGAGCGGACGAGCGGGAAAAACTCGGCCCATTTACTGCAACAAATCCGCAGGTATTGCAGGAGCCAAAGGATGCAGAGCATTTCGATATACGTGAGGCCCTGCATGGCTCCACCGCAAGCTCTGAGCAATGTTCCGCAATAGCGAATTCGCTTTGGGTAAATGCCGCGGGGCCTGGCGAATGCATTCGCTATTATGGCTCGGGCCTTCAGCACCGCGCTAACCCCTTGGTAATGGTTTATTTCAGTGGCGATGTGCTGTTACGCAACGCCGACGGGCAAAGAAGCGTGGTTCCGTCTTACGGAAAACAATCACCTTCTTCGATTACTGAAGAAATGACGGAATGGTCGGAGGCCGCCGGTGTCCCGGCGATATTTCTAGCCCGTCCCGGTCTTTTTGGATCCTCAGGAGATCACAATAAACGTCGACAAAATCGGGAAATCGAGCTTATGCAACACGCGATTTCTCTCCTCAAGGATCGCTACCAGATCCAATCTTTCATCTTCGCAGGTCATTCGGGCGGCGGACAAATAGTTGCAGGTCTTCTCAACAAACGCGACGATATAAGGGCAGCGGTCATATCTTCCGGCCTTGTTTCCGTAAAGCAGGTCACAGATTACTGGGAGTTTCGCCGCAACATCCCAGGACGTCTTCTTTACGATTCCCGCGAGTTTTACGATCCCATTGACCATTTAAAGAATGTTGCGAAATCTGACCGTCCGGACGTATACGTTATCTCGGATCCGGAAGACCAGACAATCCCTTTCTTTACGCAGTTGCGCTATGTACGCCGGCTCAAAACAACTGGCTTCGATCCGCACCATATATTTGCGCATGCACCAGATCCGTCACACCATTTACTTTCCAATTACGCGAAAATTGCTGCTGCTATGATTGCACAGGGTAACAGTTCTGCCGAAATACGACGAACGCTTGCGCTACATGATGCCAGTCAGATCGCATCGAGGGAAGAGCGAAACAAATCACCAGAAGTTCTGACAATACCCCCGCCCTATGTTAGTGCCGAGAGCGCTTTATCCGTGTTGATACCGGATGCTACCGATAACACGCAGAAAATCCTGTTCTCTAAAGCGGGCGAAAAGCAGCTCCCGCCTGCATCCGTGACCAAACTGATGACTGCAATCGTCGCAATTGACATCAGCAGAAAGTTACGACTGGGCCTATCGCATAAAATAGTGGTTCATGCGGACGATCTGGTGGGTGGATCAGGAAACAATCTGAAGGTCGGCGATGTATTATCGCTTGAGGCTGCAATCGCCAACTTGATGCTGTCTTCGTCGAATGTGACGGCGAATGCTGTCGCCCGAAGCATGGGCGCTGTAATGAGAAGAGAGGAGCATCACAAAGAAAGCGACCCAGACGTTTTCGTACGCCAGATGAACAATAGAGCCCAGACGCTTGGCATGACGCGAACTGTCTTCATGAACCCATCAGGGCTTTCAGCTTCGGGACAGGTAACAACAGCCAAGGATCTCGCGAAGCTCGCGGTCGAAGCACTGAAATATTCTGAAGTATCAAGAGTGTGGGGAGACAAACAATATACTATAGTAGTCGAGGGGCCTCACGCGCGCAAATTAGCACTATCGAACCCAAATCCCCTCTATAAGGACTATGATATCATTGGCGGTAAAACGGGGGCACTCGTTCCAGGTCTTTTCAATATCGTGGTCGTTTCCCAGGCGCCAGGAGATAGATTGCTTGTCACTGTCAGTTTGAAGTCTCCCTCGGAAAACGAGCGGACGAGAGACGTGCGCA
Organism: Ochrobactrum sp. BTU1; assembly: GCA_018798825.1. Taxonomy (NCBI): domain Bacteria; kingdom Pseudomonadati; phylum Pseudomonadota; class Alphaproteobacteria; order Hyphomicrobiales; family Brucellaceae; genus Ochrobactrum; species Ochrobactrum sp. BTU1. The sequence continues at coordinate 1,623,629 of CP076355.1, forward strand.
CGTTGATTGACTGGGCGAAGCGCAATCAAGCAAAGTGAAAACATAAAATCTTCACCCTACAGTTGTGCCATTTGAGGTTCTGACCCTCATTCAGATCAGGCAGCCATTTGCGCCAGGCGACTGGTTGAGTTCTTGGGCAAGCGAGGCAGACAAGGCACCGCCAGTTGCGAACCTATACCTAAGGTTTAGGCCCCAACTCTGTGGCCCAATAGACCTAAGTATCTGAACACTATCCGTTCATCTGATTGAGCTGCCCTGCTTCGCTGCCTAAGCTGGGAGCATATCGACGTTGCAAAGGAGTTCGATCATGCCGGGCGATAATCCTCTTTCACACGCACTCGCTGCAGGCACCGTTGCGCCTGCGTTCACTTTACCTGCTACGGCGGATCAGACGGTATCGCTCAGCGATCTGCGTGGCGCTCCGGTGATACTCGCATTTTACCCGGCTGACTGGAGCCCGGTCTGCAGCGATCAGATGGGACTTTATAACGAAATACTGCCGGAATTTCATCATTCGAAGGCACAGCTGCTCGGCATATCAGTGGATGGTGTGTGGTGCCATGCCGCCTTTGAAGCAGAGCGTAAATTGCATTTCCCGCTTCTCGCAGATTTTGAGCCCAAAGGTGAAGTCGCCCGGAACTATGGCGTTTATCGCCAGAAAGATGGCGTTGCAGAGCGTGCGCTCTTCGTCATCGATGCCGATGGCATTATCCGATGGAGCTATGTTTCGCCCCTCGGCATCAACCCGGGAGCCGATGGCATTCTTGAAGCACTCGACATGCTTGAGGCCAAACCAACCGCTACGGAGCTGCAACCATGAGCAAGTTGAGCATTCCTGTCAGTAAACAGGATCACATCCAGGGTTATGAGAGAGCCGCTGTAACCCTTGTCGAATATGGCGACTATGAATGCCCTTATTGCGGCGAAGCTTATTACGTTCTGAAAGCAGTGCAGAAGGCAATGGGTGAGGATCTACGCTTCGTGTTCCGTAATTTCCCGCTCGCAGAAATACATCCCCATGCGCTTCACGCTGCGGAATTTGCTGAAATGGCAGCTACACAAGGCCTGTTCTGGCAAGCCCATGATCTTCTCTACAAAAACCAAAACGCGCTGACCGATCATGATCTCCTCGCATATGCGACAGCTCTCGGCATAGCGCCAGCGACCGTCGCAACCGCCTTCGACGGCCGTTTTCAGGAGCGCATTGAAACAGATTTCCGCGGTGGATTGCGAAGTGGCGTCAATGGCACACCAACGCTTTTCATCAACGGCACGCGATATGATGGTGCTCGCGACGCGGCTAGTCTGGTTACTGTTCTGCGAGAAGTGAAGAATTTGCTTGTCTCAAATCAAAGCAGATAGATGCACAATCGCCTCGGGGACCAGCGCCCCGAAGCGCCACCTTTTTAAGGTATGATATCGGTCTTTGCCGTTCTGATATCTGGCTCTTCTGCCTTCATGTAAAAGGCCCTGTCGCCACCCACGTCAAACATCAAACTCCGCTCAATTGCGGCCAAGTAATCCGTAGATGATGCGACCTGCAAATGTCTGCCCGATCCTTGATTGTGCAGGCAATCCTTCTGCACTGTAATGATGTTGGTTGCATCGGCGTTTGTGTGGGCAACCCCCACAGGCTTGTCGTCAAAAATCGAAAGATTTACAATGAGCCTGTTTGCGCTCCAGGTCGCCATTTTCACTTCATCCAAGGCCGCATTGATTGCCATCAGCATGGAGCCTGCCTCGCCTTTGTGATCATCAGGGCGATAAAGTGCTATTGCTGTAGCCGCTGCTTCAGCATCGCCTTCATCGCAGATGCGCGTCCATGGCAGAACGGTTTCGGATTGGCTGTCGTCCAACCACTCGATATAGGCAATTGCCACACACTGGTTCGGGCCGCTGGTCATAACGTGGTACAAAGAACGCAGGGCCGCTATATGCCCCTCGCGAACCATCTGAACATCGTCGATATCTGGCAACGATGACCGATCGACAGCAAAAACAACCGCTGCATCAACTCTATCTGAGCGTAAAGCCTCCCCCGCTCGTGCTTTCTCGTTCGCAAGCAAAAGCGACCCCAGCAATAGCGCCAGAATTGAGATCAGAACCGACCGCCTTTCCTCACCAAAATTTGCGTATTTGCGAAACATGGTCGCCGCCCCATTATACCGCCGACGATCTATCAGCGGATTAGTCGGGAGCATATTCTCCTGATGTACCTGCTAAAATACGACAGGTGCCGTATTTCATGCCTTAGGCCATCTTGGTAGCTTCTGGCTAACAGAGGCATATAGGCTTTCATTCAAGCAAATCCTTGCTTGAATGGCGGTTCTGGCAGTTGGGGGCTTCTGCCAGAGCCGCGACCGGAAGATTAAGCCGATGGCAATCCAAGACGCACCGCATAAGCTGTCAGTTCAGCGCTACTATGGAGGTCCAGTTTGCGCATGAGGTTTTCGCGATGCTTACGGGCGGTGAAAACGCTGATGCCGAGCCGATCTGCTATTTCCCTGGTCGTCGCACCCTGTGGGATCAATGCCAAAAACTGTAACTCACGCCTTGTGAGCGGGACAGGCGACACGACATCGATATTGGGTCCAGGCTCATGACCATTTGGACGGTTGATCGAGGAACCAATGTGAATTGCGCCGTTGCTGCGACCGTTTTTCAAATTGGCGATGGTGGCAAGCAGTTCGCTCGGATCGCCATCTTTCGTCAGATAACCACTAGCACCAGCGTCGAGTGCTGCACGGATCGAACGGGATTCACTGTTTGCAGACAGAATAAGAATTTTTAACTTTGGATGGGTCGCTCGTAATTGTTCTATGAACTGAAAGCCGTGAAATCCCGGCATCCCAAGATCAAGCAGGACCATATCGCAAGGCGTCTGAGCCAAAAGCCTCAACAAAGACGAGCAATCACCCACTTCACCAACCACAACCGTTTCGCTTAACGTGGAAAGAAGTAGTTTAAGCCCCTCGCGGACGATATTGTGATCGTCAGCCAAGACTACCCGGTAGTTTTCCCTCATCGATAAGATGCCCCTCAAGCCCACAAGCGAATACAGGATAGCATTATGGTGGCATTAGCGCTCCCTGAAAAACACAAAAAATCGACGAGAGTTAATCCCATAGACGAGACGCGTATAAAGCAGGCGTTGGTCAATACGCTTTACAAGCATTCGGCCGGCGTACTGCTGACAAACATTTTCGTGCCGATCCCCTCGCTTCTGATCTTCTGGGGCAAGGTACCCAATACCTGGCTCGTTGCATGGTGCGTTTCTGTCTATTTGCTGACAATCCTCCGTATGATCGGCACCCGCGCTTTTTTTCGCCATACGAAAACACCGAACAACTATCCGAAATGGGCATGGACGGCGGCTGGCTTCTCGTGGTTGTCGGGTATGAACTGGGGATTATTGGGCTTGATCGGTTTTCTTTCGGGCGAACCACACCTTCTTTCATTCGCAATGATCGTCATGACGGGTCTGACCTGCGGGTCCGTGCCCACTTCATCAGCATTTCTGCCGGTCCTCGTCGGATCGTTATTCACGACCGTTCTCCCAAGCACGATCTATTGCCTCATGAGTGAGGGGGAGATTTATAACGCCTATCTGTTTTTGATCGCCTGTCTGGTTATCATCAACGTGCATCATGGACGTGTGACCCACCGGGATCTGGCCGAGACGATTCGATTGCGCTTTGAAAACGAAACACTCGTTGATCAGCTCAAAAGTGAACGGGACAGGGTGGCAGCGGCCGATCGCGCAAAGACACGTTTCCTTGCAGCTGCAAGTCACGATCTCCGGCAACCAGTACACGCACTTGGTCTCTTCAATTCGACCTTGGCAGCACTCGCAGGCAGAGGGAATGTCAATGGCGCCGACGCGGCTAATATTTCTGGAAAGATCAGAAGCGTCGTTGCCAATCTGAGCTATCTGCTCAACGCATTGCTCGATGTTTCACGTCTCGACGCTCAGATCGTGACGCCCAATCGCGAAACCATCTCGATAGGTGAATTACAGGATGATCTTCGCAACGAATTTGCGAGCCTCGCTGAAAGCAAAGGTCTTCGATGGAGAATGGTCCCATGTGACCTTCATACAGACAGCGACCCCATGATGCTGCGGCAGATAATTGCCAATCTGATTGCCAACGCGATCCGCTACACGACAAGCGGAGGCATACTCTTTGGCTGTCGTCTCAGAGGCAGTAATATCGAAATTCAGGTCTATGACACCGGGATCGGTATCGCCGAAAACCAGCACAAAACAGTGTTTGAAGAATTCGTGCAGCTGCATAATCCTGAACGCGATCGCGACAAAGGACTGGGACTTGGCTTGTCGATTGTGAAACGAACAGCAGAATTGCTCAATCATCCGATCCGGCTTTGCTCGCAAGCCGGTACGGGATCGATGTTTTCAATCGTCGTACCGCTTGTCGTTGATCAGCGCCAACCGAAGAAGGCCACCAGAAGCCCGCTTCAGACAGGTGGAAACATTTTCATTATTGATGATGAAAGCACCGTTCTTGAAGCTCTCACAGGGCTTGTCGACGTTTGGGGTTACCAAGCCTTTTCGGGGCGCAACGCTGTCGAAACATATGCCGCCTGGAAAGCTGATAAAACAGCGAAGCCCTCTCAAGCCGACCTTGTCATCGTGGACTACCGCCTTGAAGGGGGCATGATTGGAACACAAGCTGCACGCAGATTGTTCGATCAACTTGGTTACGAGCTGCCCGTGATCATCCTGACGGGCGATACATCGCCTGAAAGACTGCGTGAAGCGTCCGCGAGCGGTTATATGCTGCTTCACAAGCCGATTGACCCCGCCGAATTGCTGCAGGCGATCCAGAAGGCCATTTAAGAAAGCGTGGGTTCAGTCCAGAATCTGTAAATCTGCTCTATTGCGTAAAAATAAGCAGAGCCCGGCTTGAAACTGCAAAATCGCTTCCTACGTGATAGCCAGTGGACCGGGCCCCTCTGGCGGTTTTTACAAACCGTGATGTCGGACACTTCGAGCAAGCTCGAGGTCAGCCCGGTAACCCGAAGCCGACCTTGTTAGATTTGAACAGAGGTCGGATATGGAAATATTTACTTCACTCTTCATGGGAACGCCGGTCTGGATGTGGCTGGTGTTTATCGGCATCGTTCTGGCATTGCTGGTGCTCGATCTTGGCGTCTTCAATAAGGAAGACCATGAGATCGAAATCGGTGAGAGCCTGAAAATGTCGGCTTTCTACATCACACTTGGACTGGCTTTTTCCGGCTTTGTCTGGTGGCAGATGAGCAGCGAGGCGACGGCGCAATATCTCACTGCATTCGTGGTTGAGAAAACGCTGGCTCTCGACAATATCTTCGTTATCGCACTGATATTCAGCTTCTTCGCAATCCCGCGCAAATATCAGCACCGCGTCCTATTTTGGGGTATTCTCGGTGTGATCGTGTTGCGCGGCATCATGATCGGCCTTGGCGCTACAATCGTGGCAAACTACCACTGGGTCCTGTATCTGTTTGCGGTCTTCCTCATAATCACCGGCATTAAGATGCTGTTTTCTGGAGAAGATGACGAACCGGATATGAGCCGAAATCCGCTGCTGCGCTTTGCCCGTAAACACATGCGTGTCACGGATGAACTGCACGGCAATGCCTTCTTTGTACGGTTGAAAGACAGCGCGACCGGCAAGATGGTACGCTTCGCGACGCCACTATTCCTGGCGCTTATCATGATCGAAGTTGCGGATCTGATCTTCGCTGTAGACTCCGTACCGGCAGTCTTCACGATCACCACCGATCCCTTCATCGTTTACACATCGAATATCTTTGCAATTCTTGGCCTAAGAGCGCTTTTCTTTGCCCTGTCGGCCATCCTACATCGCTTCGCCTATCTTAAGTACGCGCTTTCGATCCTGTTGATCTTCATCGGCTCCAAGATGTTCATTGCGGATCTGATGGGTTGGGAAAAATTCCCGCCTTCTTGGTCGCTCGGCATTACCTTTGCGATCCTTGGTGCGGGCGTTGTCATATCGCTTGTAAAGACCAAAGACGCGGAAAAGTCTGTCAGCCATCATCAGTCATAAGACTGCCAAAAAAACATCGGTCCGGCCCATCTGGTCCGGACCGATTTGAAGATCAGTAAATGATCTCCACCCCTGCTCTTTCCAACGTTGCATAAACCGCACTTGGCGGCGGCTGATCTGTGATCACCAGATCAATGCCCGATGTTGGCAGGATCGAAAACTTGTCCGATCTTTGCAGAGCCGTGTGGCTTGCCAGCACGACGAACTTTCTTGTTTGCCGCCGCACCACCTGCGCAAGCTGGAGATGCCTGTCCGACGGCCCAAGCAATCCACGCTGCACATCAAACCCGCTTGCTCAGGCGACATCAAAAACACGGCGCGAGATGATTTCCATCGCCTCAAAACCGAAGGAAGCACGGGAGCGCTTGTCGAATTGCCCACCGCAAACCGTAAGATCAGTCTGCCCGCCCATAGACAGGTCGATCATGATATCGACCATCAGCGATGTGGCGATGATGGGTGGTTCGTGACGCGCCTCCCACGCTGTTGCCAGAGCGGTTGAACCGCCACTGAAAAATACCGACATACCCGGTTAGAGCAATCCATGGGCAATCCGGGCAATTCGCTCCTTGGCTTCACGATCTGCTCCGATACGCAAGTCAATATGCGGCAGTCCCTTTGCCGTGACGGCACGCGCACCGCCATGCACGCGCATCGCTTGCCCTCTTTCTTCCAAAGAGGCGAGGTCTCGTCTGATCGTTTCTTCTGAAACCGCGAATATACCGGCGAGCTGCGCGCAAGTGGTATCGCCCTGTCTGATCAGACGATCGCGGATCCGATCCTGCCGATCCGATGGTCGAAGAGGTCGTTGTGCCATTTTAAGGTCATGCCATTGTTACGTCGCGGCAGACCTAACGAACTTACCTCACAGGAATACGACAAAATCTCGCCAAGACGGTCATCAAACGGGCAATTAGCGAGCAAACGGCCCGTCTGGGGTGTGAAGACATGGAGAACACCTGCGCTTGGTACCACAGCGCCGAACACCCGGACGCGCCGTGTGTATTCACCAAAGATCAAAACAGCCAGAATGAGCGCGACGATTATTATTCCCATTATGGTGGCGAGCTGCACAGAAACCGGCTGGATCAAGCGGGGACTGCCAAGCCACGCAGTCTGCTGGGAAGCCACGGAATGGGTTCTAAATAGTGAATTGTTAATATTGTAACTTTCAATTTCTTAAGTGAAGCCAGAAAAAAAGTAGTGTTTAATTCACCTCTATTGTCTTTTTCAGAAAATCACTCAAACAACGAATGGATTTCGATGTCTTCCTGCCTGTTGAGCTTGTGCAGCGGTTTAGATACTGGTGTTGATTTCGAATCCCGTCAGCACTTCCTCGGAAAAATATCATTAAAATCTGGTCTGAAATATACTTCTCGTGAGATTTTTTCTATTTCATTGAATTTATTTCTTATATAATCCAGATGATAATCCATCTCCATCGGAACTATGTTCTCTTTTTGTTTTGGCCTATAAAGAGAATAAAGAAACATAACATCTAGCAGACACAGGTTCGGTGACTGACGTTTATGCTTCAACACGAAATCCCCGCTTAATTCGGGGGGAAGAGTAGTAAGAGGAGACTTCAATGAAGTTGGATATTTTTGAAGATGCTCAGTATTACTCACACCTGTGAGCATCTGAAATACACTTTTTTCAATAAGCTCATTACGTAAATTTCCTGCGAACATATCCATCTCAGGGCCTAAGCTTGGCAGATCAATAAATATGTAATCCGTTCCCTGACCACCAATTTTGAACTTCATAAAAGCGAGTGGGTTTGGGCTTGATAGAGCCGTAGCGCTGTATCCTTGAATGCGATCAACAAAATCCAATTTATCTTGCAGGCTCTGATGACTGTCGTCTGCTTTACTGCGAAAATTTAGGTAAATAAGGCTGTCGTTTGGACAATCCTGGACTGTCTTTCTAAAGAAAGTTCTTACATTTAGATTCGTAATTCTATTGATCGCGTATGTAAAAAGCGAAACTTTATCAAAGTCTGACGCTGTAGCGCTCCCAGCGACGCACATTATTCTGTTGGATGTCCACCTGAGGACGAGCTCGCGACCCTTTACCGTTTGCGTGTAAACAGCCGACTTAAAAAACGAGACCAATTCCGATTTGGATAGCCCCTCTTGAGCTGCTGCTCCAATCGTTGAGCATAAAAGTGATATCCCAACTAAAATGCAGGTAAGGGTGCTTTTGCTAATTTTTAACATTCGCCATCGCTTTAATTATACAGCCTCGTTCTTTAAAGAGGCTGCAATCATCCTGCCGTCAGTTATGGCTGCTGCCGCCGTGCGCTTCACGTGGTTTAACACTTATGCTTCCACTGATCCCCGGCACCCCAACCTGAACACCCACGCTATCAACCACCCAACCATCTTTCGATAGACGTGGTTTTTTATCAGCTTCTCCACTAGGAAGAACTACATAGCCAGTGACGCCATCGCGATTAGTCTGATAAGCAACCGAATGGCCTCGATCACCACCCGCACTGTCAGATCTGCCACCGCCATCTCGGCTGATGCTAATTGTATCAAGATGCGTGGACCCATCTTTGTCGGTGTAATGTCCGCCAGACACCATCATCATTTCTTCAATTGTCAACACACGCATTTTTTTCTCCAATTAATTAAACAACGACCAAATTTAGTTAAAATAGCCCCGGGGAAATAGGCCAACATATTGCGTGCAATTTACTCTGATGACTTGCGTCAAGCTCAGAAGATGATGCCCTGAAAAATTTTAAACCGACAACAAAAAAAAGCCCCGACGCCGAAGCGCCGGGGCAAGTTTCCAACGTATGCCAAGCGCTTTGGCCAACCGCTTTGCCCACATTGACGTGGAGCCTGACCCTCGCGCATCGTCTTGTCGTGTTAAACAAGGGCAGTATCGAGCAGATCGGAACTCCGCTTGAGTTTTATCACAATCCAGCCTCGACTTTTGTTGCGAGCTTTATCGGTTCACCAGCCATGAACCTCCTCAACGCCCGGCTCGACGGCAACCGTCTGATGATCGATGAAGCGGTTCTGCAGCTTTCAGGCAGTCTTCCCTCATACGATTCTCTCACAGTGGGCATCAGGCCGGAGGATCTTGTCTTGGCCCAGAATGGTGAGAACCCACTTAGTTTCATGCTCGATCATGTTGAAGAACTCGGCGCCCAGCGCCTCGTTCATGGTATGGTTGGCGAGCAGCGGATAACTGCAGCCTTTCCGCCTCAGCTCCCGATCAGCGACCATATGCAATTGACGGCAGCCGTCGATAAGCTGCATTTTTTCAGTGCGGACACCGGCAAGCGGCTGATTACAGCCGCAAGTCAGGTTGTTTCGCAGAATATATCAAGCCTGTCGCTCGTATGAGGTCAGATGTGCAAACAGGCTCCTTGCCAGAGGCGCCAACGTGGTTTCATCTCGCACACAAACTGCCAGTTGGCGCGTTGCCCAACTGTCGGAAAGCTTGATGATCGCTATCGAAGAAGATCGCCGGAAACGCCGCGCCGCCGTTTCCGGTATGATGGCAACGCCCACGCCCTCGCCTGCCACCCGGCAAATACCCTCAAAGGTCGGCAACTTGATACGCGTCTTAAGTCGCAGTCCGATTTTCAGAGCCTGCGCATCGATGTGATCCTGTAATGCGCCTGTGCTTAGCGCGATAAAATGCTGGTCGAGCAATTCGTCGAGCCGAACGCTGTTGCGTACGGCGAGCGGATGATCTCTCGCGCTGACCAGCACCAAACGATCAATAGCAAAGGGCTGTAAATGCAAGCCGCCGATATCGACGGTATCGGATAGAACACCGATCTCCGCAAAACCTCCTGCGATACTTCTGGCAATCTGAATGCTCTGTCGCTCCTTCAGGTCGATATCGGCCTGAGAGTTGCGCGCGAGCCAGGGAGCAAGCCGCGCCGGAAGAAATTCGGTCATCGCAGCGGTATTGGCCAGAACGCGGATTGTCCCGCGCAGACCTTTTGCATATTCGCCAAGCTCACCCCGCATCTGCGCGATCTGCTGGAGGATCGCACGAGCATGATGCACCAGCGCGTCGCCAGCCTCGGTTGTTGTTACGCCGCGTCGTCCACGTTCAAGCAACATCACTTCGCTGAGTGTTTCCATATCACGCAGCCTCTCACTCGCAGCCGCCAGTGAAAGTCCAACATCCGCCGCTCCATGGGTGATACTGCCAGCATCTACCACAGCAAGAAACAAGCGAAGGTCAGTCAGGTCAAAGCGCATCAGCCAAGACTATCGCATAATTAGGCTTCGGGCCAGCCGAAGCCATGATGCGGAACTTCCACATTGTTCCAGTATTTGAGATGGTCCATGCAAGGCCATGTTCGATTTATCAACGACACTGGTATTCACGATTGCGGCTACGTTCTTTGCTGCCGGTATTGTCAAAGGCATCACTGGCATGGGCTTGCCCACATTGGCAATGGGCGTGCTTGGCAGCTTCATTTCACCACTGGCAGCGGCAAGCCTCCTGCTGGTACCGTCTTTCACAACCAATGTTTGGCAGATGATTGCAGGACCAAATTCGCTCGCGCTGGTCAGACGGCTATGGCCGATGATGCTCGCAATCATTGCCGGAACCATGCTCGGCGTTTCCTGGCTGGCGAAGAGTGATGCCACCATCACGACCAGTACATTGGGCGCCTGTCTCAGCCTCTATGCAGCCTTCACACTGCTGGCGCATCCCTTCAAGGTGCCTGCGGGACTTGAGACCTGGCTGTCACCGATCGTGGGAGCGATCACAGGCCTTATTGCGGGAGCGACTGGCGTGTTCGTAATTCCGGCAGTGCCTTACCTGCAAGCACTTGGACTTGAGAAAGAGGAACTTGTTCAAGCGCTGGGCCTGTCCTTCACTATATCGACAATCGCTTTGGCTTTAGGTCTCGGGGTTCAAGGAGTGCTGGTTCTTGATCAACTCGCAATCTCCACCATGGCAATTGTTCCAGCCCTTGCTGGAATGTGGGCCGGACAAGTCATTCGCAGGAAAATCAGTCCCGTCATATTCAGGCGCGGCTTTCTGATCTCTTTGCTGCTGCTAGGTTTGGAAATGATGCTGCGGCCACTTTTTTAGATCATGAACGTAAAGCAGACGCCGGACTCATCCGCAGTGTCATCAACGCCGGAACGAGCGAAACCACTGCCGCAACCGCGATAAAGCCAATAACAAGCCAGACATCGCTCATTGCAAATTCCACCGGCATCCTGACTGCTGTTGTTGCTGTGAGCCATGATGTGATGGCACGCGCTGCCGCATAACCGATTGCCAGTCCAAGAAAGATTCCAAGCATCAGCAGAAAAAACAACTCACCCCAGACAATCGCCATGATGGAGCGAACCGGCGCACCAAGCGCCCGCAGCGCACCGATTTGACGCTTTCGCACGCCTATATGCATGACCGCAACCAACAACAAAGCAAAAACCACAATCACCTGCGTACCGATTGCGATACCAAGCAGCAGGCGGCGTGCATCTCCCAATGTCGAATAGAGCCGGGTGAGAACCTCTGCCGGGAAGATCGCCAATGTGCGATCAGAACGATATTCCTGCCGCAGCCGATAGGCATCCGCAATGGTCTTTGGCTTTACAAGAATAGCCGGAACACCAGGGCTATCAGCATCGAAAGCCTCATCAAGCGGCGCATTGACGTCGATTTCGTGATCATGGTCATGCCTCTTTTCATTGATTAGCACACCAAATCCGTTACCCAGCTTTTCAGCATGGTCGCCATGCTCGTGCTCTTCGTAAGCTTCCATGCCATGTAGCTGCCAGACAGTGCGAATGGGAACCAGAATAGACCGATCCCATGCAGTGCCGGTCGCAGCCATTTTGCCAGCTACATGATAGCTCAGCTCCGTATGTGCATGTCCGCCAGTTTCAACAGTTCCATGCATTGGATTGACTTTAGCGCCGACAGCTAGATCGACTGCCGAACCAATAACCGCCTCCCCCAGACGTGCGAACATCGTGCCTTCGGCGAGCTGTGGTGACAGGGCGGAAATAAGCTCGGTTGTCGTGCCAACAATGGGAAAGCCCATCGCGCTGTCGCCAAAGCCGATTGGAGCCGCGAAGGCCACGCGCTTGTCATTTGCAAGTTTGCCCAGCATCGCACCCGACATAAGCGGCAGAGGCGATGGCTGCAAAAAGACCGACGAAAGTGTGAGTTGCGTGTCACTTCCTGCGGCACCGATCACAAGGTCAAACTTGTCAGATGCCCGCGCCGTGCCAAGCCGCACAGCCCGTTCCTGCACGGTCACGACCGAACTTAATGCAACCGACAATGCCAGCAAAACGATGATGGCGACAGCACCACTCCAGAAGCGGCGCAGATCCGCAAGAATGAATGCGATCATGACAATTCCATCTCCACGCTGTCGCTTACAATCTTTCCGCCCTCAAGGCGGATGCGGCGCTGCAAATATTGCATCAACTGCGGATCATGCGTGACGACCACCAATGTCGCCTTTTCTTCGGTGGCAAGCCGAACCAGAAGCTCAGCGACATCCGCCCCAGTTTTCTGATCAAGGCTTGCTGTCGGCTCATCGGCCACGATCACGCCGGGCTTAGAAAGAAGCGCACGCGCGATAGCCACGCGCTGCATCTCACCGCGCGACAGCGTTTCGATATGTTGGTCGGGGCGAGCTATTCCGACTGTTTGAAGCAATTGAAGAGCGCGCGTGCGATCGTCAGCTTTCACCCCAAAACTCAATTTGAGTGGCAATAGCACATTGGACAGTGCCGAAAGGCCGGGAAACAAGTGAAAATCCTGCATCACCAGACCGATGTTGCGCGCACGAAATGCATCACGCCTGAAGGAAGACAGGCTGCTGATTTGCGTTTCGCCCCACACCACTTTGCCGGATTTCACAGGTTCGAGCCCCGTTATGGCGTTGACCATCGTGCTTTTGCCCGAGCCGGAGGCACCGGTAATTGCCAGATGACCACCAGCAGCCAGATTAAACTTTTCAATGGAAAGCACGGGGAGAGCCAAACCTTGAAAGCGCACTTCCAGATCGGCAATATCGAGCGACAGGCCCGATGGCTTGGCAAGCATCATCGTCAGACCGTTTCGAAAGAAGCATCACGCAGACGAAGCTGACTGACGAAACCCGTTTCAGGATCTGTCCATGAACCATATTCCAACGTACCGCGCGTCAGAATCGGCGCGTTGAACTGTACGAACGTCTGTTTGGATGCCAGATAGACGACCATAATATTATCGGGCCAATCCGAATCTGACGAGCAGAATGGGCAGATCGACATCGGAATTTCGGTCAGTACGAAGAAATTGGCTTCAGCCTTGAGTGGCGGTGCCATGAACCCGCTGATTGCCACTTCCTTGCCGGAAGCATTTTTGACCTGATCGGAAAATTCCAGACCAAGAACGCCAAAGCTTTTATACAGATTGTCAAAGCCAAGCTGCTCTGCGGCTTGTACCCTGTTTGCAACGCACATCAAAGGCGCAGTTGCCAATGCACCAAGCATGAGTTGCCTGCGATTGAAATGCGGTCCTGTGCGCATCCTATCCTCCTGAAGGTACGTGGACAGGCGGAAAACCCGCCTGCCCTTACTCAAACGAAGATTACTCAGACTTTGCCTTGCCGAGCGCAAAGGTGTCAGCAAGCACACGGTAAACATCGCTCTGTTCCATATAGCCGCGAAGACCCTCGGAACCTGGACCCGTTGCCTGAAGAACAACGTCATCGACAGCGTGAACGCCGGTGTCATCTTCCTTAGGGATGTTGCCCTGAACGAAGACTGCGCCCGGAACATCCTTGTAAGCCTCATTGGCTACATATTCGCCCTTCTCGTTCTTAACGGCCGGCACGAAGGCGCCATCCATCTTTGGACGGAAGGTTTCGTAATGATCCGGGCCGTTATTGGCGGCGAGGAACAGACGACGCGAAACATCAATGCGATCCGGGTAACCGTCGCCATTGGTGTCTTCGTAATTCGGGAATCCGGCGGCATCGTAAGTGCCAACCTTTTCGCGCATTTCATCGCCCGGCTTTTCATCATCAACTGTTCCAATGATGGCAACGCCATGGGTATGATCGCCGGTGACGATAATCATCGTGTCCGGGTTCTTTTCTGCAAATTCGCGGGCAACGCCAACGGCCTTGTCGAACTCGATGGTTTCGACAAGTGCGCGATCCCAATCAAGCGGATGGCTCATCTTATCAACCGATGCGCCTTCAACCATCAGGAAAAAGCCTTCTGGGTTCTTGGAGAGCTTTTCAAGAGCCGTCTTGGTCATTTCCACCAGACCTGGCTGGTTGGGGAATTTGTCGACCGTACCCTTCTTGAGGAATTCGCGATCAAGCGTAACGTCGAGGTTGCCGGTATGGAAAAGACCGAGGAGCTTGTCCTGGTTTGACTCACCCGATGCAGCAAGCTCGTCCTTACTTGTGACCAGTGCGTATCCGGCATCCTTGAACAACTGGATATAATCCTTGTCGTCCTTGCGCTTGGAACCTGGAACATCCTTTGCAAGGAAGTAAGCAGAACCACCACCAAGAATGACGTCAGGCTTCACATCATACATCATTCCAACAATATCAGCCTTGTCGGAACGCTTGCGCGTATGTGCGACCAGCGCGGCTGGTGTGGCGTCCTGAAGTTCGGATGTCGAAACAATGCCGATGGACTTCTTGGTTTCACGACGCATTGCTTCTGCAATGGTTTCAACCTTCGGGTCGTCCTGGCTGTCAGGCGTACGGTCGGCATAAACGCCAAGTGCATTCACGCGTGACTTATGGCCGGTCATATAAGCAGACATGGTGTTGGCACTGTCAGTCGCAATCGAATGGGTAGAAGACGTTCCGATGAAAGCAACAGGCGGAATATCATCCATGTTGAGGCGACCATTGGCCTTACCCTCACTCATGCCCTTCGACATGATGCGCGCGCCTGTACGGTGAGCAACCGATAGACCGTCAGCAATCAAGAAGATGATGTTCTTGGCTTTGGCTTCATTGCCGGTCGCATAGACATCCCAATTGACCGACTTGGTCTCGTCGCCTGCAGAAACTTCAACCTTGTAGTCACCGGCCTTGCCGATTTTCAGTCCGCGAAGAATGAGAGCGGAACCCAAAACCTTGTCTTCTTCGCCTTTTTCTTCAGCGGTAAACTCGGCTTTGCTGCCAAATACAGCTTCATAGTCCTGGCCATTAACGGTAACTTTCACGTCCTCTGGCTTAACGACCTTATCGAACTCAACCTTGAAGTCGAAGGGCGAATTGACAAGGATTGTCGCCCGGTCAATTGGATAGACGGTTGCAGCACCAGCCGCAGTCGTCAGCATGGTTGCTGAGGCGAGAGCAAGAAGCAGTTTGCGCATATCAGAAATCCCCACTGTGTAATGCGTGTGAGGGTCAGATAAGAAAGCTAGATGACGCTGGTATAACAGTTTGCCGATTAATTGGTAAAACTTGCTTTGCCGGCTATTGAGAGGGCAACTCACCCACTAAACAAGGAGTCTGCCGCCCACAAGAACAGGTTATTTAATCCAACTATTTGTTTTTAAATAATAATTTTTCAAAGTCTCTCGTATTCATGCAGGTGTAAAAAACTTGGGCTAATTGTCTGCGATCAATCAGACAGGTGACATATGATACACAAAACGCTCTCGATCATTCCATTGACGGCACTTCTTCTCAGCACAGTCCTTCCTGTCTTTGCGCAAGAAAAAGTGTCCGCGTTGGTCGGCGAGTTTGTTCTGCCTACGGGCCTGAAACTCAATGGCGTTGAGTTTGGCGGCATTTCCGGTCTTGATTACGATCCGGCCCAAAATATCTATTATGCAATTTCTGATGACCGTTCAGAGAAGGCACCTGCCCGTTTCTACAAACTAAAACTCGATATTGACGCATCCGGCATTCACGGATTGGATATTCTGGAAACCAACACCCTGCTTGATGCCGAGGGAAAGCCTTTTGCAATCAAGGATGTCGATGCGGAAAGCATTCGCTTCAACGCTCAAAGCCAGACGCTTTACTGGTCCAGCGAAGGCGACCGCAAAGGCAAGCCTTCTGTTCGTGAAATGAAGCTCGATGGAAGCTTTGTTCGTGAATTCAAACTGCCGGAAGCGTATTTGCCAGATGAGAATAAAACGCGTGGCACGCGAAACAATCTGGCTTTTGAAAGTCTCGCCATCACAGCCGACGGCAAGACGCTGCTTGCAGGCACTGAAAATGCTCTCGCTCAGGATGGCGAGATTGCCACGCTTGATAAAGGCAGCAAGTCGCGCATCATCTCCTTCGATATCGCATCGGGTCAAGCAACCGCCGAGCATGTCTATGAAACTGATCCGGTTTTCGCAAAGGCAACGCTACCGCCTTTCTGGAACGACAATGGATTAAGCGAGTTCATGACGGATGGGTCGAATCTTCTCACTGTGGAGCGAAGCTACGCTCACGGTGTGGGCAATCGCATCAGCATTTATCGCGCATCCTTCGAAGGTGCGACTGATGTGAACAGCAAAGCATCGCTTGAGGGGATCGCAGCCAGACCGTTGAAGAAAGAACTCTTGCTGCGTCTTGATGAAGGTAGGTTCGGCCTCGATATCGACAATATCGAATCCGTCACATGGGGTCCGGAAATCGATGGTGCGAAAACGCTGGTGATCGCGTCCGACAATAATTTCAATGCCGACCAGTTTACCCAGTTCGTCGTGGTCAAGCTTCCTTAGCAGCTGTCATCAAACCTTAATCGTGATGATAATCACCCGTCACAGGGCCCCTTTAAGGACCATTGCGTTTGTTTTCGCAATTTAGGGGGTCCCTTATGCGCCTTGGTTATCTTCTCGCTTCCATTGCCACGATTGCTATGACGTCTTCGGCCATGGCTGAAGAGACATTCACCGCTAAACTGGCAGGTCACGCCTATCTGCCAGCTTTGACGCTGATAACACCGCCTGCCGATGCCCCTCGCGACGCCTGGGTTTCCGGCAAGTTCACCGGCAAGGCACGCAATGACAAGCCAATGAGCGTCATGGGCGATGTCGGCAAAGCCTATGGCAGCCACACCACCGGCATCTCGCTTCCCTTCATCGGCCAGCCGGTACAGGGCATGTCAGGCTTTGCTATGAATCGTGCAGCCGATGGCAGCATTTTCACACTGACCGACAACGGTTTTGGCACCAAGGCCAACAGCCCGGATGCACTGCTGTTCTTCCACCGCATGAAGCCTGATTTTGAAACCGGCAAGGTTGAGCGCGTGGAGTCGGTATTTTTGCGCGATCCCGACAAGAAAGTGCCGTTCCGCATCGCTTATGAAGGCACCGATGGCCGTTACCTGACGGGTGCGGATTTTGACCCGGAAAGCATTCAGTATCTCAATGACGAGATCTGGATTGGTGATGAGTTTGGCCCTTACATCATTCGCGCTGGTCTCGATGGCCGCGTGAAAGCCGTCTATCCAACCATGCTCGATGGTAAGCAGCTGACCGGGCCAGATACACCGGGCGTCGTCGTGCCAGCGGTTGCCGGCAAGGATTATCGCGTTCAGCGTTCGGGCGGCTATGAAGGCATGGCATTGCAGCCAAAGACCAACCAGCTCTGGGCCATGCTTGAAAAGCCGCTTTATGACGACAGCGGCAAGCCGGAAGGCGATTTCCTGCGCGTCATCACTTTTGACACCGGCAAAGGCGAATGGACTGGCAACAGCTACCGCTTCCGTCTGGCTGAAGGCGCAACTGCTATTGGTGACTTCAACTTCATCGACGACACCCGTGCGCTGGTCATCGAGCGTGACAATGGCGAAGGTGATCCGAGCCTTGAGTGCAAGACCGACGATCTTTCAGCCTGCTATCCCCTACCGGCCAAGGTCAAGAATATCGTTCTCGTCGATACATCAAAGATCGACGCTGACGGTTACATCCACCGTATCGGTCATATCAATCTGATGGACATTCAGGACCCGGACAACAAGGCAATCTTGAGCACCGCAGCAGCACGCGACCTCAAGGGCAAGTTTACCTTCCCGTTCTTCACCATCGAAGACGTGATGCGCGTAGACGATACTCATATCCTGATCGCCAATGATAACAATCTGCCGTTCTCGGGCGGTCGCCAGATCGGCGAAGCTGCAAATAACGAGTTTATCCTGCTCGAAGTCGCAGATTTCCTGAACGCCAAGTAAGTCTCGTTCTGAACCAATGACGGGCACTGCATATTGCAGTGCCCGCTTGCGCATTCTGCAAAATAAAGACATTGCTCAGCTCGATAGTCGGCAGACAGCGAAGAGCAGAGAATGACCGTTAGAGAAATCGTCAAATTTCCGGATGCAGCCTTGCGTGCAGTAGCAGCACCCATCACCGCTTTTGATAGTGATCTGCGTGTTCTTGCACAGGATCTGCTCGACACGCTGCGCGCAGCACCTGGCATCGGCATCACAGCTCCACATATCGGCGTTCTGACGCGCGTCGTGGTGCTGGAGCTTTCCGGCCCCGGCAGCGCCAAGACCTACATCAATCCTGAAATCACCTGGGCTTCCGATGAGAAAATTCGCCATCAGGAAGGAAGTATCTCAATGCCAGGTGTGGTGGACGATGTTGAAAGAAGCGCCCGCATTCATTTGCGTTATCAGGATATCAATGGCACGGGGCAAACTGAAGAATCCGATGGCTTTCTAGCTGTATGCCATCAACACGAGATCGATCAGCTCGACGGCATTTTCTGGCTTCAACGTCTTTCAAAGCTCAAGCGCGATCGCCTCATCAAGCGGTACCAAAAGCTTTCGAAGTAACTGCCAGAACAGCAATTCGGTGAAACGTTTCGCAGCTGTCTGGCCGGGATAGGTGCAGTTCTCTGCAACTCCGTCCAAAAAAACACTTGTAGGTAAGCCCAAGCATATCATTCGGACTAGGGCTTTTGCAGTGTTGGTGTTGCCGGAGTTTTCTTAAATCGAACTGCACCCGGATTTTTAGCAAGCCCATAGCTCGCGAAGGGATTACGCAGTGTTAGCCACCCGGCTGGCAGTTCATGTTCGTGAATGCCGCAAGTTCGTTCTTGTTCTCACTGAAGCCGAAAGCTTTGATGGTCAGTTTGCCAATCATCGTATCGTTGCACAGCATGATCGACGTTGGCTTTTTACCTGCTAGCGTCATATCGCAAATCCCGCCGAAGCTTTCTTGTCCGGTTTCGTTTTGCGTCCCGATTAATAGACCGCATTTCAGCTTCGCTTCAATGCCGAGCGCTTTGAGATCGTTCGCAAACTCATTGCTACGTTCTGAGATTTCGTTTGCGCCAGTGATATCACGCACCTTTGAAGGTTCGTCAGCCAGTGCTGCATTCAAAAAAATCAAACCGGCAGTCACAAAGCTCGCCAATCGGACATACATGTCTTCGTCTCCTAAACTATAATCAGAACTAAAATCGCCGAACAGTCGATCAATACAAAACATTCGCCTGCGTCCAGTCCCTATATGAGTTAAGGTGAACACATTGGGCAAGTTTACATCCATCTACTTTTGCCAGACCCTGTAGGCAAGCGGGATATTCTAAATCTCCGCCATTAACGCATGTGTCGGTATTTGACCAAGCGGCTCGTCACAAAATCCAGAAGTCCAGCGCACAAGCATGCCACCCCGGTCTCAGTTTTTGCTAGTTGCGTTGCGATCAACGCGTTGTAAGGATCATCAATGATGATCCCTGTTCCTGCGTAATAGTGGGCAGTCAGTAGTGGTACCGCTTCAGGGGCGACATCCCAGTACCCAAAAATTAGCTTCGCGTTTCACGAGCTCCGTACCGGATGGCTGCACACACGATAATCGCCATACTTGCCAGAAGAACCGTCACACACTCAAATAGTCCGTCGTAGCCCGCAGTCATGATCACTGGGGTACTGAGCAGTGGCGATATGAATTGGCCTGCAAAAACCGAGGAGGTCAGTATTCCCCCGGCCAATCCCCGTCGATGCTGCGGTGCCATTGCGAGTGTCAGCGCGACGAACGTCGGCGAAACTGCAGCATAACCAGCACCGATTAATGCCGCGCCAGCCAAAATGAACAAAGCCTCGCCCGAATTCAACAACAGCAGAAAACCAGATGCCATAGCAGCATAGCCAAATGCATAGACACCGGCATAGCCTATGGTGCGCTGTATCCGCGAGTAGGCCAATGCTACTGTGCCTCCGCTCAGCATCAAAAGACTGAGCGTCATACCCGTCATGCTGGCACTGCTGTAACCTTGGGCATCGAGGAAGAACGGCAACTGCGTAGGCATAATGAAGAAGAACATGTTGGTTACCGACTGCAGGATGACCAACCCAAAAAAAAGCAGCGCCCATTTCGGCTTCCCCTCCGATCCCGGCAAATGGGAAGCCCGGCCAACGTCTAATGACCGCCGCGGCTCCACGATCGCCGCCCATGCAAGCGGCAGCACCAGGAGTGCCAGCCCGTACACACCAAAGACCCATCGGGGCGACACTGTAGCGACCAAGCCCGCTAATAGGATGAGAACCAAACCGCCAAAATTTCGTGCGGAGATTTGCAGTCCTGTCAGTGTACTCCTAATCTCACCCGAAAAATAATCGCCGATCAGTGCTGTCTGCGCTGTCATGATAAATGCGACGGCAACCCCCAATACAATTCGACTAAGGAATATGGTCAGCAAGTCAGGGAGATACAATCCGGCGCTGCCCGCGATTACAAAAAGAATAATGCCGACAAGTAGCGGAACGCGCCGTCCAATCCGATCCACGACGAGCCCTACCAAAGGCGCTAGAAGCGCAATGCTTAATGAGGGGGCCGTCACCAAAAGCCGCGTCAGCAATTCAGAATGGGGTTCATCTACGAATAAGTGCTGCAATCCGGGCAGCGCCGGGCTGATCGTTGCGTTGGCCATCACCGTTAACGTCGCCGCCATCAACAGCGCAACAGCGCGATTGTCTCGCCAGATAGCCACTTCAGCCGCCTTTGGCATATTATCCATCTTATTTCCCTTGCCATATTCTTTGCTTCAAGAGATCGTACGACTTTAAGTCAACTTGAGGTCAAGTATGAAAACGATGGATATTGGTGAAGTAGCTGAACGCGCTGGCGTACAGCCGTCTACCCTTAGATACTATGAGGAAATTGGATTAATCCGATCGGTGGGAAGGCATGGATTGCGGCGGCAGTTCGATAAAGATGTTTTGTTGAAGCTATCCCTGATCGCGCTTGGCAGAGCGGCAGGTTTCTCACTCACCGAGATTGCTACAATTCTTGGACAAGAAGGCCGTTTAGAACTTCCGAGGGAAGAGTTGCGTGCGAAGGCCGATGACTTAGACAGACAGATGGCTGGGCTGCGCGTTTTGCGTGATACACTTCGGCATGTTGCTGACTGCAGCGCAACGAGCCATCTCGAATGTCCAACCTTTCGTAAGCTCCTGGATTCAGCCTCTAAAATTGCGGTACCACGAAAAGCACCTTCTAATGGACGAACCCATCTTAGATCGTAGGACCACCATGTGAATTTGGTTTGGCGGGATGACAGAAAGGATTGAGCGGTTGAGACTGAAGAATGCGTGTCAAAAGAGTTTTCTGTAAGGTAGAACAAGCCATATCAAACCTTGCCTTTTATCAAAGCAAGGGTCGCGGCTTTCGGTAAATTCTAATGTGGGTACAGCTGCAGAATTGAAAGCTCAATGCCCACCGGAAGCTGACATTCAAGCCCGATACTGATAATGGCTGCCTTGTGCCAAAAGCAGGCGTGTGCACGAAGGGCCGTTCCCGCACCATGGATGGCCACTTAAAACTGGCGAGAGTCATTTCCTTCAATTATAAGACAGTCGCTTCCGCATATGGCGAAAGCGTCGTGGCAAGATCAATCCTACAGGTCTCGAATGAACAATCGTTACGGAACACTGGCTTCTTGGGTCTATAATCTGGATAAGCCGGTCGGACGTTCATTTGGCGATGTGGAGTATTATCAGCAACGCCTTGGGGAACTCGAAGGTCCGATCCTGGAACCTGCGGTCGGTAACGGTCGAGTTTATGTGCCGTTGCTCGAGTCCGGATTCTCAATAGAGGGATTTGACGCGTCTAACGAGATGCTCGGTTACTGCCAGGAGGAATGCAGGAAGAGGAACCTCTCTGCGAGGGTGACACGACAGACATTCGAAGGGTTCTCCTACAGCCAACGCTTTGCAGCCGTCATCATCCCCGCGGGATCGTTTCAGCTGGTCACGGATACCACCTCGGCGATCACTGTACTGAGGCGGTTTTATGATTATCTCATCCCCGGCGCGAAATTGTTCCTGGACCTCGATGCAATAGGCAGTTTCTTTGGGCCAACAGGGTCAGTTCGAAGCTGGAAAACGGAAAACGGCGATCTGCTCACTCTCTCGGATCATCGGGTGGAAACAGATTATATCGCGCAGACCACCCTAGCCCATCTCCGCTATGAGCTTTGGCAGGATGGAAATCTTGTGAAATCCGAACTCGTTTTTTTTAAGTTGCGGTGGTGGGGCGTCGAAGAGTTGTCGATGGCTCTTCAGCGCACCGGCTTTGTCGATGTGGTTGTATCAGGCAACTACCTGCACGGAAAAGCCCCACGCAAGGACGATGAAATCATCAGTTTCGAAGCGCGACGACCCGAGTAAGCCGAGATGCGCTTTCTAATGGCCGCGGAATCGAGTGGCCTGAATAGGCGATCAAGTCTGCCGCAACCACTCACGGTGAAAGGTCCACACCTGATCCCCCGCACCCGCTTCCTTCGTGGACGCTGAAAGCGTCATAAATCGAGCGACCGGTTTGTGGCAGGTGTGAAATGCCAAGCGAATTTGCGGGATTGGGCGCCTTCCTGGCGACTGCTAACAACGTCAAGAATAGCGCGCGAACCCGGACCTCGCACATGAGCGCGGCCACAAGCAGTAAGGGTGTAAAGCTATGCGCCGAATTATCGCAGTGATCGAATTCCAGCGAGTTAACAGACAATCTGCGAGCGGCATAGTCCTTAGCGATGCGCAGATTGGACGAACGATCGATCCGCCCAATCGGTGATATATAGCTCGTTTATTGTCGCGTGAGCGTAAGGACGCCGTTGTCAAGGTAATGTAGCTTGACGGTTTTGTGATCGACAGGAACTATTGTTCCCCAAACATCGTCTCGGCAAACCACGCTAAATCCGCCCTTAATGGGCTGTTGATCCGCGTCATCCGGATCAGCCTTCCACGGTGCCAAGCTGGGGGAAGTTGAACAATTGTCGATCGAAGGATCAATCGGCCGAATTTTCGTACCCTTGGTCCAGGTAATATCGTTTGGGCCAAAATGGATGATTGCGCCCATATATTGAGGGTCATTATCTACGAGGGCCTGGACGCCCTCTTTCGGTACTGAAACGGCCTTGACTTGCCAGCTTCCATTCAGGCTGGAGTAGTTGAAGTCAGCGGCGAGAGCGGGAACGCCCAAGCTGGCCATACCAACCGCGATGGAAATAATGTGAGATTTCATCACTCTGCTCTCCCTTTTGTGTCTGATACTAAAATACATTTCGCAAAAGACATAACTCGATCTGATAACTCCGAACGTTGGGTCCAACAGATCAAAGCGACTGATTGCTCCAGCATCTCTGCTCGCGGTGGCGACAAGTTTTTTCACTGCCCTGATATTAGCTGCATGTGCACGCATTGCAAATTGCCGTTCACGCAGTTGCGGTATGTCTGCGCCAGCCAGGCAGCTTCCGATCCTCAACTCAGACGATCAGGCCCATCATGCGTGTCCGAAGCTGCCGTTATTTTCTATTCCCAGGGTAACACTCGAAAACCGAGTAGTCTTGTTTCCCAATGCAAATTGCTTGCAGTAGAAACCCTCACGCAGTCGGGATGGTGCCACCATCCACCACATGCTCGGTCCCGCTAATGGCCGACGCCCGATCGGATGCCAGAAAAGCGATGAGATTTGCTACTTCTTCCGGCTCGGCGGGCCGACCCAGAGGAATGCCACCAAGCGACTTCATGATCATTTGCACACCGCCGGCATAGTCGATGCCGGCTTCTTTCGCCAATCGCAGTGCCAGGCCATTGGATTTTGGGCTGGCGATCCATCCGGGGGAAACCCGGACCACCCGTACTCCTCTGGGTGTGACCTCCTTAGATAGGCTTTTGCTGTAAGTGTTCAGAGCTGCCTTTGCGGAAGCGTAGGCGGTTGTTGCTTCGGGGAGCGGCAGCCGGCTCTGGATAGAAGTGACATGAACAACAACCCCGCCGCCTTGCGCGATCATGAGGGGGATCAGGGAACGATCGAGCCTGATTGCAGGGTAAAAATTGAGGGCAAACTCCTTTTGCCAATCCTCGTCACCAAGTGCTGCATAACCGCCTGCCGGCGCGGATGAACCACCCAGAACGTTGACGAGAATGTCCACCCCGCCAAGTTGCCTATGCACCGCCTCGATGACGGTCTGCGCACCTGCGTTGGTGGTGAGGTCGGCCGCAACGAAAGGCTCATCGGAAAAGTCCTCAGGTTTGTTGCGTGCAGTTGTCAACACGCGGGCACCTAATTCTCGGAAGAGAGCGACAGTTGCGGCTCCCGTGCCGAGCGTCCCGCCGGTAATCAGCGCGCGGCGGCCTTCCAGTGTGAGAAACGATGTCATATCGTGATCTCCAGCTCGGTGATCTTTTCGTTCACCAAGACAAAGAAGTAGCGCAAGTCGACCGGGCTTCCCGGAAAATTCCCAACAAGGTGACTGATTACCAATGTCTTGCCGTTCTCAGTCGCGATGAAGAAGGGCTCGACCGTATAGCTGTATTTTTTGACCGAACCTTCCTTCCAGGCGCGGATAGCATCCAGACCGATATGGGTCTTGCCCTCGTCCTTGACGATCGCGTCTTCGGTAAAGCACGCGGTGACAGCGTCGGTACCGTCATCGCGGTCGGCGGCAAAATAATCTTCGATGCTTTTGGGAAGTTTGACAGCCATTTGGGCTCTCCAGGTCAAGTGTGTAGCCTTGCTGACTACTCGCCGGTTCTTCCAAGAACCGCAATTGTCAGTTTAGACCTGGACGACTGATGTGATAATTAGGATAAAGCGGGACGACGAATTTCGAAAGTAGGGATAATGGCGCGATCTATTTTCATCGAGTTCGATGCCGTTCTTGCCATCGCGAGGCGAGGATCCTTTCGCGCCGCCGCACTCGAGTTAGGCATGTCCACGACGGCTTTGAGTAACGCGATTGCCAAGCTCGAAGAACGCCTCGGAATTCGCCTGTTCAATCGCACGACGCGAAGCGTGTCACTGACTGATGCCGGACAGACCCTTGTTGAGCGGGTGGGACCAGCGCTGACTGACATTCATGACGCAATGCATGCGGTGCAATCGCTTCAGGAGACACCGATGGGCACCTTGCGCATCAATGCTTTTGCTTCCGCTGCTCGAGAAATCATCGCTCCACTTATTTTGTCCTTTCTTAGGCGGCACCCGCAGGTTCATATTGATCTGGTCACTGAAGGGAGGCTGGTCGACATCGTTGCCGATGGCTTCGACATGGGACTAAGACCGATCGACCTCGTTCCAAGCGACATGATCGCTGTTTCTCTGGGTGGCGCGCGCAGCAATGCGGTGGTTGCGTCGCCCGAATTTGTGCGTGCACACGGCAAGCCAATCGTTCCCACCGACCTCTATCGCTTCCGCTGTATACCCGCGCGCTTGCCAAATAACGCGCTCTTCCGATGGCGCTTTGAGAAGAACGGCGAGGCCGTGCAGATTGACGTGCAAGGCTCCATAACCCTGGATGAACCAAGCCTCGTTCGAATTGCCGCTCAAAATGGAATTGGCCTTGGCTATGTCATGGAAGCAGATGTGCGTGAGGACATAGCGCGGGGACGTCTCGTGCGTGTTCTTGAAGATTGGACACCCCCCCTTGCCCCTCTCGCGCTCTACTATCCAGGCAGGAAAAATCCACCTGCTGCGTTCAGTGCCTTTATCCAAGCCGCACGGGAATTTTCAAGTCGGTGGCAGGGGAATCCCACATTGTAATCCTTGTCGATTGCTGAATTGTCCGATTGTTCGGCGAGCTTGTCTAATCGCTGTCAGTCGGCTGCCTTCCCGCGTCTCGGAATGCAACCAATTCAAAGCAGCCTGACTTTCTTTGGAAGTTCACGGAATTTTGGTTGATCTACCATGCAGCGTGAAAACGCGGCATGGTCTCGAAGTTCAGAAGCTCGGTCACGTCTTTGGAGTGGCGCAGCGAATTACCGTACTCACAGCGCCCCTGTTGCAAGTTCGAACCCCTCATCAAGCCATCCAGCGATACCGCCAGCCATGATCTTGACCGGTCGATCGAGCTCAGCCAGCCGCAAGGCACCGCGTGCTGCGCCATTGCAATGTGGGCCTGCGCAATAGGTGACAAACATCGTGCCCTCAGGCCAATCGGAGAGTTTTGATCGGATTATCTTACCATACGGCAAGTTGATCGCTCCTGGCACATGACCTTTTGCAAACAGGGCGGGGCTTCTCACGTCGAGCAGAACAAAGTCCGCCCCTGTGGACAGAGCATCGTGAATGTCCCAGCAATCGGTTTCAAAAGTGAACTCGGACGCAAAATGCTCACGTGCAATGTCGCTGGGAGCAGCCGGAATACGGGTAACTGCGGATGTCATCATGTTCTCCTTCTATCGCACTCAGATCTGACATGCCGCAGCATAGCTTGCCAGATGGCATGAATGACAATATACGTAACTATCATGTCAACTACTCCACAAACGCCTGAAACTACCACGGGTCCATTGGTTGCTGCCCTCCTCTACGATGGGCTTTGTACGTTCGAGTTCGGTATTGTCGCCGAAGTCTTCGGTCTCTACCGACCCGAAATGGGGTCCGGATGGTATCGCTTCGTAAGCTGTGCCATCGAACCAGGGCCTCTGCGTGCGCATGGCGGTCTGACGATCGTTCCGGATCAAAATGGCGCTGTGTTGGAGGAAGCCGATATTATCGTTGTGCCAGGTTGGAAAGGTGCCGATATACCGGTGCCCGAGGAGCTCTGTGAAAAGCTCCGTGCTGCTCACGCTCGAGGTGCGCGGCTGCTCTCCATATGCTCTGGTGCTTTTGTACTAGCTGCCACCGGCCTCCTTGCAGGTCGTACTATTACGACGCATTGGCGTCATGCGGTGACATTGCAACAGCGTCATCCGGAACTAACCGTGGATGCGGCCGCTCTCTATCGGGCTGAGGGACAAATATTCACTTCCGCAGGAAGTGCGGCCGGAATCGATCTGCTGATTGCCACGGTGCGTGACGACTTTGGGTCAGATGCAGCAAATTCGGTTGCGCGACGGTTGGTCGTGCCTGCACATAGAAACGGCGGACAGTCGCAGTTCCTTGAACGTCCCGTTCCCCAAAGGACAACCGGAGAGATAGCCCCTCTTCTCGACAGAATTCGCAATGCACTTTCAGGATCTTGGACTACCTCCGCGATGGCTGCGGAATGTGGGATGAGTCTGCGTACATTCCTGCGTCGTTTCGAGGAGGCTGTGGGGAGTAGTCCCGGTTCCTGGTTAATCACCGAGCGTATTGAAGCAGCCAAATCCCTCCTGACGACACAAGAGAACAGTATCGAAGTTATCTCTCATGCCGTAGGCTTCGGGTCTGGTCATGCTCTCCGCCAGCAGTTCCGAAAAGCGACGGGCCTGACGCCGACCGAGTACCGTTCGCGTTTCCTGTAAGCCTTATGCCACTAAATCAGACGACGAGCTTTTAATTTTATTATATCCATCGCCCACAGGACAGAAAAATGCAGCATCCACGCGCTGTAAGATAAGCTGAAGGCAAGCTACACAGAACGACTTTATGCCCGCCTGCATTCCTCATTGCAGCTGCCAAAAATCAAGAGACTTTGTTCATGTGCACAATGACCGACGTAAGATATGCTGTCCTCAATGATGCACCTGAACTCAGTTCGCTTGTGCAGCAGACTATCCGAATTTCGAATGGTCAAGACTATCCGAAAAGGGTCATTGACCGCGTCATCGATAATTTTTCGATACAGAATGTTTGCCAACTCATCAACAGCCGAACTGTATGGGTAGCCGTCCGTGGCGGCACTTTATCAGGCACCGCCAGTCTTGATGGCAATACGGTCAGAATGGTATTCGTATTACCATCCGCGCAAGGAAAAGGCATTGGACAATGCCTAATGCAGACAGTTGAGAAGACCGCGCGCAGTCGCGGTCACAAAGTACTTCGGGTTCCGGCTTCGCTAACGGCGCGGGGCTTTTACTCCAAGCTGGGCTATTTTGACGTTCGCGAGCTATTGTATGGCGATGAGCGAACGTTCGTGATGGAAAAATCGCTTAGTTAAATGGGCAGGTCACTTGTCTCACTAAGAGATACTAGGTGTGCATGCCCATCAGATGCCAAATAAGGAAATCTTCCGCGGATCATGCTCTTGTGACAGATCCAAATTACGATTAGCAATTATTCTTAAAAATGTCTCGATATCTAGGGTTATTCTGAACTTCCGATGACGATTTTAATATATTTTTGTAGTTAAATTTTATGTACTTGATGTAATTTTCTAGAGTTCCATTCAATATAGATTGGTCTTTCGCATAAACAATCTTCATTAACATTATGTCATATAAACACATATTAGGGACATTTAGCTTGAATCTCTCACCCATACTATCAACTGATAAACTGTCAGTATCTATACTAGAACCGGGGAAATCACGTTCTTCTATAATTGATTTAGGCTTCCTGTTTATTTTTTTGTCAGGAACAGCCAATAGAATCTGAAATAACAATTTTTGTATTACATTTCTAGAAATATCTTCATTTAGATATTCAGCAATATTTATGTCTTCATTTATTGCTGCGTAAGCCCGAGGTTCTTTTCCTTTATTATATATTATTTTTCCAAATCCATAATTATCGTAATTACTATTGAAATCGTTTAATCCATATCTATTAAGTATAAAAGATAAATCCCCGACTACTGTCGATAGAGCACTTTTCTGCCCACGATGGAAGAAAACATATAAAAATGTGTCGCTAGAACAGTTAGCAGTACCTTTTTCGAAATGAATCTTTGGCGAAATCCATGTTTCCCTACGAACTATTTCGAAGAAGGATTCCACCCACTTTTTAGTTCTCGCCATCTCATTTCCATACACGCAAACACTCAAATCGGAGGGCAATCGGTTGAGCTTAAAATGTGTTGGTTTTTCTGGGGCTAAAACTTCCACAAAGAAGTTTATGAATTTTTTTTCTTCATTTTGATTACTATGTACCGCCATTAAAATAGTAATCACAGCAATGGACGTGACCGCCACCAACGCAGCCACATATTTTTTCTGAAGTACTATCAGTTTGGGGTAGATCACGGATGCCCTAATTTTGATCAATGAGCACCGCCGCTACTTCTTTCACTCCCGCCTGCACTTTTTCCACCGCGTCCACCATATGGATCATGGCATGACATGCAATCAATGGAGCTGTTCACTGAGATGCCGCCCGTCCCCAAGCGTACACCCAGTCCCGATGAAATGTGTCCGGCGACATGTCCAAATGTGCTACCCCAGGTATCCTTAGTACCGTCACGGTTCCGTTTGTCTGCACGATTGACTCTATCTCCGTCTGAACCCGAACCATTTGTTGCGCCCCGTGAACCTGTATAACCACGACCGCCACCATAGTTGGAGCCATCTTTAGCATCCAGGCTTCCGCCGCCGCCTGACACAATCATCATTTCTTCAATCGTCAGTTCACGCATAATCCTCTCCCACTATGCTTAAACAAAGCAGAATGATAGCAATCATATAATTTCTAAAACATCCTATTTTAGAGGTCCCTACTTCCCTAAGGATCGGCCTCGCCTCATAAATCGCGCTGTCGGGTCCGCTTTATTTGGATCGACCAAAGACTCAGACAGCATTGCCCAGCCCTTAGCGCTCCCGCGCAATCTGGTGTAGGCGGGTTATGTCTCATATTCACTTCAGCTTCTGTATTTTCACTGCAAAGTGGTGACTGATTGAAGTCTATTCGAATGGCGGTTCATTTCAAAAACGGCATTTTACTAAAGTGTCATCCGTCATGCCGCCAGACTTAAGCCGGCGGATAATTCGGTGAAGGAGGCGTCGCGAAGGTGATCAGGTTACCATCGGGATCACGCACTTGCGCGAGCGTTGAATAATCCCCGGGGATATCATCGCCCAGCATGATTCCCACACCACGCAACCTCTCCCGTTCTGCGGAAACGTCATCAACAACAATGAAGATTGCTCCTCTCCCGGCGATTTCGTCATCCGTCGAAATCCCCAAGCCCGCCTGATTGAAGAGCTCCCATTGAACCAGTGTGTCCATGGGTCGGTTATCAGCTTCACGCCCGAATAATTTCGTATACCAAGCTTCAGCAGCTCCAAGGTCCGCGGTCAGCAAAAATGTGTAAATCTTGTGCCGTGACATTCGTCTTCTCCGCAAGTCGAAAGATTATCTAGGCGAGCCATCCTGTCATACAGAGCTGACTTGACCTAACGTGCCGACTTACCGGTCGAGAGCGACGGACATGAGATGGGGCTAAGTCCCCAACCGATGAACGCAGAAAATCACGTCATAAAAGGCATGATATCGATGCCGTCGCCCGGAAAGACGTTGATATGTGGGTGGTCTTGAAACAGCTTTGCAGCAGCCTCCGCCGTCTCAGCTTCTACCACGAGATAGCCGCAGAAAGGATTTTCGGCTTCCTCTATACCGTGCGTTGTCACACGCGTTGTCTTCCCCACCATGCCACCACGATCAAGGATGATGGCTGCATTGCGTTTTTCCCATTCCGCCCATTGAGCTAATCCCTTTGTATCGACGGCATCCTGCTCGGCTTTTGGCAAACCCCGAAAGGAAGCGAGATCTGCAGATTTGATCGTATAGACTGCGAGAAATCGGGGCATCAGCTTTCCTCCTAAAGCGTGAAATGCCCTTAGTTTAGCTTTGCTTTAGGGGAAATAACACCTGGCGGTCCTTGCAAAGCAATGCTGTACCGCGGGACGTTGCATCGTTCTTGCTCGATAAAGCGACGCGTCAACAATTACCCAAAGGCTGAACTGCTCTAGCAAAACACCATTCGGGCTTGATCACGAAGCCGCAGCGCATCGAGCTTCTTTGATATTCACGCGTCCGGCTTGGCGATGCGGTGGTATGTAAGTTGACTGACGCCGGCATTTCGCACGACAAGCACCGGGTTATTCGATTTAAGGCCAATATGGCGCGTGGAGCGAGAATCGGACTGACTGGACATTGCCAGCACATTCCTGGTTCGGTTGAGCCGCGCCCGTGGTTTTGACTGAAATTTCTTATAATTCAAACGAAATGGACATATCAAACCACCGCCCTAACTCTTTGAAAAAGAACGGGCAATTTTTAGCTAGGAAATCTAAGTAGGAGTATTGTTTCGCTACAGTGACGATGCCTGGAAGACGACATATCTTCCTTAATGAGCGCATTCGAGTCGTTGTTGCAACTTACTCGTCTGAAAGCAGTATAGGTTGATTTTGAGACGAATGTCTACGCCAAATCGATGATGCACCCTCAATCACGGTGGTGCCAATAACTGCAAACGCAATAACGCACGCATTTCTCGTTTCTTGACCGCGGCGCCGTCATCACGCTTAACAAGAACGTTTTCCGATAGCGGTGATGGATGTCACTGGGCTTGGTTGAACTGCAAACGGGCTCCCAAGTGTCATCCCACTAAGACGTAGTTTCACCCACAGCCTAAAAGGTTAGCAAAGCTGACCCGGGTTTGCATTTTCTCTACCGACAATGTTGATCCTGCGATAGGCGCATGAAAAATTCTTCTGAGATAGTAACCTCTCGAATAGTGGTCGACGGTTTGATGCAACGACAAGCATCAATGCGAACTCAAACCATACAAATGTTGCCTCAAAGACCATCCGCGCTTGGTTGCAACCCAATATTCTAATAGCCAGAGCGAAATTCAGGTGCACCTATAATCCGCTCACGACATTGCCGAATTTGGCTCGGCCCTCCATCCGTTCTAACTTTTTGCCCATCCTGGTCCGCCGCAAGTCGGTAGGAATGGTCATGCGAACGCGCGACAGATGTAGATTTCATCGAATATCGCAGCTTTGGTCGCTACGGGACTTCGTCACAGCCGCCTTCGGGTAAATTGACGTTGCATAACCATGGAATTCGCAGTTCTTACTCTCGTGTTGACCTAGCGCTCACACACCGAACAATCTCGCCCTCGACCAGCGCACCGCCAAAGACATCATAGACTTGGATTTTTTACGGGAACAGAAGACCGATTCTCCCACAAGTATTGTTGCCCTGCTCTGCAATCCCTCTTGAATGCGCGAAAGAATCCCATAATTTCAAGTCACGAACCTGAATAGACTGCCGTCTATTATCCTTAATTCTCTTTATATTCAGGTAGATAGGAAATTTTTCATCGTGCTGGATGATGATTCAAGGCGCCTCCGCCAGGGATCCTAACCATTTGTTAACACGCGCCCCTTGCAGCAAAATAAGAATCGGACATAATGACGGTATTTAGACGGTATTAGTTCCAGTGCCGTCACTAGGGATCCCAAGTCTATGAATATCGCAAGTAAAGCAGAGCAAGTGTCGTTTGACGACATGATATTGACGCAAGGTCGAGAGATCTCGCGCAAGCTCAATCTGCTGCGTCATGAAAACTTCCCGCCAGATGCGCGCAAGAATTTGCGTCAATTCTCTATGGCAGAAGCTGCCTATTTCCTTGGTGTGTCTCCGAGCAATTTGAAAAAGCTGCATCTGGAAGGAAAAGGTGTTGAGCCGATTATCCTTTCGGGTGGACGTCGCGCATATACGATTGAACAGCTGCAGGAACTGCGTCAGTGGCTCGATCAGAATGGCCGCGCCGAGGTAAAGCGTTATGTTCCGCATCGCCGCGGCAACGACAAACTGCAGGTCATCGGCGTTGTGAACTTTAAAGGTGGTTCAGGCAAGACGACGACAGCTGCGCATCTGGCGCAGCATCTCGCCCTCACCGGCCATCGCGTCCTTGCAATCGATCTCGACCCGCAGGCTTCGCTGTCCGCCTTGCATGGTATTCAGCCAGAGCTCGATGAGTTTCCGTCGCTCTACGAAGCTGTTCGCTATGATGAGCAGCGCAAATCGATCCGAGAAATCATTCGCAAGACCAATTTCCCTGGTCTCGACATCATCCCTGCAATGCTGGAGCTGCAGGAATATGAATACGACACACCGCTTGCCATGCAGAACGGCGGCGAAGGCAAAACCTTCTGGAACCGTATTGCTGTAGCGCTTGCCGAGGTGGATGCCGATTATGATGTTGTCGTCATCGATTGCCCGCCGCAGCTTGGCTATCTGACGCTGACCGCCCTTTCGGCCGCTACATCAGTTCTCATCACGGTTCACCCGCAGATGCTTGATCTTATGTCGATGTCGCAGTTCCTGCTTATGCTGGGCGACATCCTCAAGACAGTTCGTCAGGCTGGTGGTGCTGTGCAGCTCGATTGGTTCCGCTATCTGATCACGCGCTATGAGCCGACAGATGTTCCTCAGGCCCAAATGGTTGGCTTCATGCAGAGCATGTTGGCATCTCACATGCTTAAGCATCAGATGCTGAAGTCAACAGCTATATCAGATGCAGGTCTCACCAAACAGACGCTCTATGAGGTTGAGCGCTCTTCGATGAACCGCGGAACTTATGATCGCGCTATGGAAGCACTAGAGGGGGTTAACTCGGAAATTCGTGGACTTATTCACGAGGCCTGGGGTCGTTAGACGGCAGTCTAAATCGCAAAATATGGAATAAAATCAGGCTTATGGCTGATTTGAGGGTAAAAGAATGGCACGGAAGAACATTTTTCAGAGCGTTATGCAGACCGAAGAAACGGAAGAAAACTCCGCGTCTCCAGTCGAAAATGTTTCGCGCCGCTTTGGTGCTGCAAAGTCACTCTCTGCGTCTATCGATGAACTCGCAAAGCAGGCCTCTCAAAAGCTCGATGGGGAAGCAATTGTCGAGCTCGATCCTTCCGATCTTGATGGATCTTTCATTGCTGATCGCCTGCCTGAAGCCGATGATCAGGAATATGCAGAGCTTTTGGAAGCGGTTCGCGAACGCGGGCAGGATAGCCCTATTCTGGTGCGCCCACACCCTCAGACCAGCGGTCGCTATATGATCGTTTTCGGTCATCGCCGCGCTAAAGTTGCTGGTGAGCTCGGCATCAAGGTGAAGGCTGTTATCAAGCCGTTAGCCGATCTTGAGCATATTATAAGCCAGGGCCAGGAAAACTCCGCGCGTGCCAATCTCAGTTTCATAGAGCGCGTTCTCTTTGCCGCTCGGCTCGAGGAACTGCAGTACAGCCGTGAAGCCATCCAGGCTGCTCTTTCTATCGACTACCAGACATTGTCGAAGATGCTGACCATTCCACGTTCGATATCGGAAGACATGCTGGTGGCGATTGGACCGGCAAAAGGCATCGGGCGTGACCGCTGGCTCGAATTGCGCAAACTCATTGAAATGCCGGGAAAGCCAGAAGCTGCACGTGAACTAATGCAAACCGATGCCTTCAAGGAAGCATCGTCGAGTACGCGTTTTGAACAGCTTTATGGTTACCTCAAAGGGGCAAATCAAAAGAAGCCGGTTACGAAGGCCGCATCGCGGACTGGTTCGACCTGGAGTGCGGCTGACAAAAGCGTGAGTGCAACGATCAAACAAAACGGCAAGACAGCGACACTGGCGCTTAGCGCTGCCAATGGTCCTCGCTTTGCCGATTGGATTTCGCGCAATCTGGATGAACTTTATGCGTCATTCAGTGCCGATGAGAAGTGAGTAAGCGTATTAGGTGAGGAAACTATCCTCGCCTGTCCTGCGTAACGAATAAAGTGGAAAGAGTGCAGGTGGTGGTCATCTGCATAATTTGACGAAAAGGAAAAAGCAGCAAAAGAAAAAGGCCCCCAAACGTCGCCGCGTGGAAGCCCTTCTCATTGGTTTAGCAGCTAGAGAATCGCAAATTCACGAATCACTGTCAAGTGTATTTAGCGTCATTTCGGCGGGTGGATTTCTTTTGCCTTGTGGAAGGTGAAAGAAAATGGAGTCTCAATTTGGCCTGACGCCGTTTGGCAGTCAGCGGATGACGCATGCCTTGTTGGCAGTGCATCAAAAAGCTAGAGAAATCCCTCAGGGAGCAGCTGCAGATAAGTGGCAGCTTCATCGTTGGCTATGTGAAGGCAAGAATATCATTGGTATCAGTGATCGTTCTTTAGCTGTACTGTCTGCCTTGTTATCATTTTATCCCGAAAATACGCTGGTCGAATCCGGTGCTCTGGTGGTGTTTCCATCCAACAAGCAATTGGCTCTGCGTGCCCATGGAATGGCTGATGCAACGTTGCGTCGTCATCTCGCGGCGCTGGTCGAAGCTGGTATCATTACCCGTCAGGACAGCCCCAACGGCAAACGTTATGCCCGCCGCAGCAAATCTGGCGAGTTAAAGATTGCATTTGGTTTCTCACTCGCGCCGCTTCTTATTCGTGCGTCCGAGTTTGAAGCTGCAGCTGAACACGTAAAAGCTGAAAAGGCTGCTCTGCGTGACATTCGTGAACAGCTAACTTTGCTGCGCCGCGATATTTCAAAACTGCTCGAATTTGCAATCGAAGCATCGCTTCCTGGCGCTTGGGATGAACTGAAAGTCGAGTTCCGTGCGGTTGTCGACAGCATTCCACGTCGCGCAGAAATGCAGGAACTGGCTACATTGGTCGCAAAACTTCAGGATATTCATGCTTCTGTTGATAAGGCTTTGAATAATAATCAAAAAGTTCAAAATTTGAGCGACAATGAATCCCAAAATGAGCGGCAGCTTAATGAATCAAAACCAGATTCCCATTTTGATAACGACATTGCAAATTTGAACAACAGCGCGACTACAGCACTGAACAACAGCGCTCACGAAACACATGAAACAAATATTTCTCTCGATCTCGTTCTCAGAGCGTGCCCAGAGATTGGTGCATATGCATCAATTCCTATCAGCCATTGGGAACATTTGATCGCAACAGCGGAGAAAGTAAGAGGTTTCATCGGTATCGATACCAAACTCTATCAAATGGCTCTGAAAATGCTTGGAAGACAGAATACGGCTATCACAATTGCCTATCTGCTCCAGCGTTATAACGATATTCGCTCTGTGAGTGGTTACCTTCGCATTCTTACGGAAAAGGCCGCTGAAGACGCGTTTTCTGTCAAAGCTCTTATGGTGAGTGCACTGCATATTCAGCAAAGAGAACGACAACTATCCTGATTGAAGTTTGATAGAATGCAAAAGAAGCAATGTGCCACAGCCAGTTCTTCGAAAACGATAAAGGGGGAACCTAGCTACATTCACCGCAGCATGATGAGAAGGTTGTAGATGCTGGGCGTGAGCAACCGCTCTTAATCCGTCGCCGGGCAAGGAGCGCAGCGATCAGGCGCTTTCCGCTCTGGCGTATAGGGCCTGATCGATTTGGTCAGGGCTATTTCACCAGCTCGGCGTGGACGAGATAACGAAGAGGACCTTGGTTAACCGCATCAAACGGATAGCAGGTCGCAAGAACCAGTTGAACGCCTGGAGCATGGATATCGATCTGAGCTTCGTCCCAACGTGTAACCGTCATATGCGTCGCGCGATAAGTGAAAATCTTGCCGTCATCGCGGGTGATGCGAATGAGATCGCCTTTCTCAAGATCTTTAAGAAAAGCAAAATGGGTATCGCGATGCGCTGCGTAAACCGCTGTACCGTTATCGCCTGCATTTGGTGTGTTTTGTAAATGACCGGGACCAAAAGCGAGAGCCTGTCCGCTTGCCCCATTCAGAGCAATTGCAGATGCAGCCAGACGAGGCGCTTCGATACGGGCTACCGGCCAGGTATCGGCCCAGCTCCATGGTTTGACTTTTTCACCTGAGGCTATGCTTTGTGTGAAAGCCCGTTCCAGAAGGATTTGTGCTGCATAGGCTTTTGCGTGAATCCATAGACCCTGACTGAACAGAACAAGACCACAGACCATCAAGGCGATAGACAGAAGGGTGAGGGGGGAGCGCAACAAAGCGCGCTCCTTTGTCTTTGTATTCTGAGCGATAACGATACTCATCATGCATTCCCCCTGCGGCGCGAAAACCAGAAGATCAAGAAACCGATGAAAAGAACGCCCGAACCCTGCAGCATGTTTAAAGTTGCTGGCGTTGCTGTTTGCGGAAGAGGTGTGGCTGGCGCCGGAATGCTTGGCATCCTGGCTCGTTCCTGAGCGCGAACCTTAATCTGGTTCTGTCCGGCCTCTGCATGTTCAAGTACATTGCGGTCTGCACGGATACCAAACAGAGCATCAAAATCCCATCCGGCGGGAAGCTCCAAAGGGATGTCGGCGCGGGTGAGGGGGGTATTGGCTGGCCGTGCTGGTGTCTGATCCACGGCAACGAGACTTGTGAGGCGTGTTACCAGATGATGCTCCAGTGCAAGGCTTAGGATACGCGTATCGGCCGCCAATCCTGTAATCTTGCCGAGCTTCATGTCCACTTCAGCATCATCAATCTTGCGACGAGCCCAGATTTTGGAAATGCCTTCTGCCGGGCTTGCCGCATCGAGCCTGAGGCTGACTGTCCAGGGCTTTCTGCCAACTGTACCATCAACTGTAATGGTACCAGTTGAGTGTTTTGTCCGTGCCGCAATCACCAACGGTTCACCCTGGTAAAGGTCGGGAAGAAGGCCTGGCGTCAGATTTACACCCTCTTGTGAGAAGGAAGCTCGAACATCGGTTACCACCGGGTTTTCGAGCTTAGCAAACAATTCACGCATCCGCTGGTCGACTTCCTCAACCGATCCGATATGCGTAAAGGTGCCACGTCCGATTTCCGATGCCTTGCTCATTAGATAGGTGTTGGGTGCTGAACCAATACCGACCATGAAGAGACGGGAGCGATCGCGGCGCGATGCGATGACATCAAGCATTTGCTGTTCGTTACTGATCTCGCCATCGGTTAGAAACACAATCTGACGCAGACCGGCTTTTTGATGGCTGTCATCAAGAGCCGCGTGCAATGCGGGCAGCATTTCTGTTCCCCCGACAGCGTCAAGCGTGGCGACATATTCGCGGGCATCGGTAATGTTGAGCGGCGTAGCAGGGACGGAGTCATCGAATACCTTGGTCAGAGTGTCATCGAAACGAATGACGTTGAAATGATCTGTGGGTTTTAAGCGGGAGAGGGCGTAGTCAAGACTGGCTTTGGCCTGCTTTATCGAGGTTCCGCCCATCGAACCTGAATTGTCGAGCACAAACACGATTTCTCGCGACTGATTTTCAGAATTTTTAACGACCGGTGGCGTGACGTAGGCCAGCACATAATCGTCATTTCCAACACGTTCCCGAAAGAGGCCGACATTGGGCATTTCGCTGTCAGCAGCTTGCCATTCGAGAACGAAATCGCGATCTGCTGTGACCTTCCCATCCAGAACGATCAGGGATGTCTGCTCGTTCTGCTGGTCGATTTTGATGGCGTGATAAAGGCTCTTGATATCAGTGGCTGGGAAACCGGGTTTGAGGGTGACTGCGATCGTCACGGGATTGGTGCGATCGTCGCCCGGCGCAGCAAGCGGCGTTTCAATCGCGGCATTGTCCGGCCCATGGGATGGTTCCGTTTTCTGTCTTCCCCAACCACTCTGAATATCCGCGGTTTCAATGATCGGGTCAGTGTTTTCGGGATTATAGCGGGGCGCCACAACGAGCGGCACGCGAAGCGAAAAGCGATTGTCGCTCAAGCGGACCGCCTGCTGGTATTCGATCTGAATAACCACTTTTTCGCGGGGACCAAGATTTGCAACTGCATTGGTGAAGATGTTTGGGCGCTGCTGTTCGATCAGAGCTGCCTTCTTGCCTTCACTTTTTGCCTTCTCATAGATTTCTCGTGCTGCCTGCTTTTCCTTGATATCGGCCACGATGACTTTATCGCCGACAATCATCTTCAGGGAATAAACCGCACTATCTTCAGGCAGTGGAAAGACATAAAGCCCCTCGACCCAGCCGTCGGTAGGGTTTTCAAAAACCTGACTGAGACGGGCGCGGGCAGTGGGACCGCTCACATCGATGTTGAAATCTGTTGCGAGCCGGGGCGCTTCGACATACTGGCCGGCTTGACTGCTCGCAAGCAGAAGGCTGCCGCTTTGCATGGCGTTCGGCGTTACATAGTCGGGCTTTTCCGCACGCGCGGATACTACGTTGAGAAGTGAGACAATAACGGCCAGGATTGGCAATATCGTCATGTTCACCAACCAGATGAGCTTGCAGAACTGCGATAGGCGAACTGCATGCGCTTGGGGATGAGGGCGATGAGAGTGTCTGCTTGCAGGCGACATTGTGCGCTCCTGTATCTATCGGATAACTGGACACAATTTGCGCCGGAGTGCTGTTTCCTTGCCAGCGTAAGCTTTGCCAAGTTTTGTCCATAGTTTGCCGGAAGCCACCTTGCCGGTTCCGCTTATGTGTGGAATTGTGAAGGAAAGTACGGATTCAGGAAATTCTCATGTCTCAGCAAGAAGCGGTTTTGTCCGATCAATTGAATCTCCGCGTTGCTGAACGGGTGCGCGAGGAAATCGCGCGGCGCAGAATCTCGCGACAGCATCTGGCTGATGAGGCGCGCATCAGCCTCTCCACGCTTGAGAAGGCACTGTCCGGGCATAGGCCCTTCACGCTGTCCACCATCATCAGGCTTGAGCAGGCCATGGGATTTGACTTGCGTGAGCAGTCGGAAATGGAAAAGCCCCAGCCCGTGGTGCCGCACGGACACGCTCCAGAAGAATTGGGTGCTTACTCGCGCCCTGCTGTATCCTGGCTAGAAGGAACCTTCCTTACCCTGCGCCCTTCCTTTGGCAATAGATCAGATATTTTCGCCTATTGTACCGATATCAGTTGGGATTCCGAGAATACGCATCTGAAATTTGAAGAGCGCGAGCGTACCGATACGTCTTTTTCGCAGCAGGGACGTGTTTCTGTCCCGCATCTCTCAGGCCATGTTTATCTAGTGACCAATACCTCTGGTCAGTACCGCATGGCGGTTCTCTCACGGCCAAGTATCGCTGGTGAAATGCACGGCATCCTCACGACATTGCGGGCAGGCCAGGGTGCGCAACTCACACCTGTTTCGGTGCCTCTGGCACTTATTCCGATGAAGGTTTTTGAAACGCCAGTGTTTGGCCGTGTAACATCTGCAGATCAGGCCTACGACCAATATTCACGCTTTATCAGAAAGACACTTGGAGATGGTTATGCAAGTTTCGTGACATCGGAATAGATTAATATTATCCCTTA